>JBGATE010000272.1:0-3351 GCA_044229375.1 Chitinophagaceae bacterium | reverse complement strand
CATTGAGCACTTTCGCAGGAAGCGCTACCTGATGCCGGTGACCGAGAAAGAAGAGAATACGATCGAAGGAAAATTCACATCGGTACTCGACGATCTCGGGGCAAAGGATATCATGGCATTGGTACAGGAACTCTCCCCCGGCTACCGCACGGTCTTCAATATGTATGTGGTGGAAGGTTACACGCACAAGGAGATCGCCGATATGCTGGGGATCAGTGAAGGCACCAGCAAATCCCAGCTCTCAAGGGCAAAAGTGATCCTCCAGGACATGGTCCGAACGTTTATTGACAAGCAAAGAGGTGTAAGTAGTAAATAATGAGCAGCACGGTTCAACATAAGTTACTGGGAGTTGAATACCCTCCCCCCGAAGGGCTCTGGCAAAAGATCGTGTCCGAACTGGATGATTCGGCATCCGGGTATTCGTTTCCTTCACGGCTCAGGGAAATGACGATCCCCCCCCCTCTTCACTGCTGGAACAATATTTCAACACAACTCGATATGGAAATGACGGCTGATGACATGGCCGCCAAATTGTATGCAGCGGAAGCGGTTCCTCCCGCTGCTGCCTGGGAAAAGATCCGGGCATCACTGGATGTTGAAACTGCAATACCGGAACGACGCCGTATTGCACCCGTTCTGCGTTACGCGGCCGCTGCGGCCATCATTGGTTTCCTTGCTTTTGGCGCGATCCGGCTGTTGAATACCGGTAATGAAGTTCCCGAAATCGTTACCCAGAAAACAACCGCTGAAAAAACAACAGCTGACATACCCGGGATTACGGACAATGATCTTCCGGAAAGGGTGACTGAAGTGAATGCAACCGCTGCGGATAACGAGGAAGCAAGGAATGACGCCGCTTTGGAAGAAAGTAAAAAGACTTTTGCCAAACTGGATATCGCCTCCAGGAAAAGAGCGGTAGCAGCCTCTCAGTTCAGTTTCAGCAATTATATCCCTTCGGAAGTACTCAGCGAACATGGAAGTTCGGGTTATGAAGAGGGGCTTTCCCCGGAACCGGATCAGGCAAACCGTTATATAGTGCTGATGACGCCGGATGGTCACTTTATCCGCATGTCCAAAAAGCTTAGCGACCTGGTTTGCTGTGTCTCCGGTGAAGAAGAGGATGAGAATTGCAGGTTGCAGATGAAAAAATGGAGAAAACAACTTGCCGGAACCGGCGTTTCCCATCCCGGCAATTTCATGGATATCCTGAACCTGGTGGGTTCACTCCGGGATAACTGAGCTTTACCCCCGTTTGCTTAATTTTAGACCGAAGGTTTCCTTTGGCAACATCCCAAATTCAATTACATGGCAAGGATCAGGCTCCAGCTTCCCGAAATTTTTTCATTTACCTGTACCCTTCCGGTCCGCATAACCGACATCAACTATGGCGGGCATGCGGGCAATGATACCATCCTTTCCCTTATCCATGAAGCAAGGATGCAATTCCTTCAGAGCCTGGGTTATACGGAAATGCGTTTTGCAGGCGCAGGAATGATCATGGCCGATGTTTCCATTGAGTTCAAATCAGAACTGTTCTACGGGGATCTGGTCATTGCATCTGTGACGCCGGGTGAACTCAGCAGGATCGGATTTGAACTGTACTAAAAACTGTAAAAAGAAACCGCGGGTAAACGAACAGCCGTGGCCCATGCTAAAACAAGCATGATCTGCTACGATTATGATAAGAAAAAGATCATACCATTGCCGGAAGAAGCCAGGGGGATGATGATGTAGGCATAGGTGAATGGTGAATAATTACTTTAGGACACCCTTGTACCTTGTGCCTTGTACCTTGTGCCTTGTACCTTGTGCCTTGTGCCTTGTGCCTTGTGACTTTTACCTTTATTGATTCCAGATCCTCCAGCTTTCTTCCGCTTGCAGGATCAGCATCTCCTCCCCGTTCTTTATTGCGGCACCTCTTTCCTCTCCTTTTTGAAGGAAGAGTGTTTTGGCGGGATTGTATACGAGGTCGTACAATACATGTTCTTTTGTGAGGAACCGGTATGGAATATCCGGGCAATGATCCAGATCCGGGAACATACCCAACGGGGTGGTATTGATGATGAGCAGGTGTTCATTAATAATGGTTTCACTGAGCTGGTCATAAGTAATTGTGGCGCCGCTGTGAAGGGTCCTGCTAACGATAGTATAATCGATCCCGAGTTCTTTTAATGCAAATCGTACCGCCGCCGCGGCACCACCATTACCCAATATCAGCGCCCGCTTATGAACCGGCCGGATCAGCGGTATAAGACTCTTTTTAAATGCAATGAGATCGGTATTAAAGCCCGCCCATTTCCCGTTCTTTATTTGAATGCAGTTGCAGGCATTCAGTCCTTCGGGAATACCGGCCCGGGAATCCAGGAAGGATAATACCTGCTGTTTATACGGGATCGTTACATTAAGCCCTTCCAGTCCGGGGTATTGCTGACGGATATTATGTATTTCCTGTATGGAACGAAGCGGGAAAAGAAGATACCTGCAATCAGCCAGTCCTTCTCTTGCAAACTTCTCTGAAAAATATTTTTCAGAAAAAGAGTGCGTTAGGGATTGACCGATCAGTCCGAAGAGCCGCATCAGGCTTCTTTTTTATCAAGGTATAAGCTGAAGGTATCGCCCCGCAGGCCGATCCGCATCGTTTCCAGCGGAATGACTTCCGAAGGCGCGATATTACCCAGGTTCACGTTGCAACCGACCAGTTCGATAAAATATAGCTGCTGCGCTTTTTGCGGCGCCTCCCAGATGATCTTCTCCGCCGGGATCTGGGTGAGTATTTCCTGTACCAACCCTTCCCGTACTTCACCGCTGCCGCGGTAGATACCCACATTACCGGCCTCCCTTGCTTCCGCGATCACATAACTGGAACCGGCTTCCAGTTCTGCCCGCATCAGTTCGATCCATTTATACGGAGGTATGATATGGGTCGCATCCTTACTGCCCACTTCGCTCAGCACTTTGCCGTATTTCGTCAGCTTTTCAATATAACCGCATTTTTCCGAATGCGGGATGGTTACCGAACCGTCGCTGACTTCCATATACGTGATGCCGAAATCCCGGCAAACTTTTATATAATCGTCGAACTGGTTGCGGATGAGGAATGCTTCGAAAAGAGTGCCGCCAAAATAAACGGGAATGTCAAAAGACCGGTACACTTCCAGTTTTTCACCCAGGTTGGGTGTTACGAAAGAAGTGCCAAACCCAAGTTTTACGATATCCACATGCGGATGCGCCACACTCAGGAAATTTTTTACCTCTTCCACACTCAGCCCTTTGTCCATGACCATGGTGATACCGGACTGGCGGGGCTTTTTATTCCTGTCCGGTATTTGTGATAATTTGAAATTCATTCAG
>JBGATE010000271.1:0-3383 GCA_044229375.1 Chitinophagaceae bacterium | reverse complement strand
TTATAGCCGAGGGTGACTGGGTGGCGATTCGGATGACCGGCCACGGAACGATGCGGGGAGCATTTCGCGGCCTGAGCCCAACCGGCAATCAGGCGTCGTGGGCCGAAGTGCACTATGCGCGGCTGAAGGACGGCAAGATCATCGAACACAGCGATGGCTTCAAACTCAGCAAATGGGCGGCGCAGGCCCTTGGATGGAAAGGGGAATTGTTCGGCTGGATGGGGTGGATGAAGAGGAAGATCCAGAAGAATGCGAGGAAGAACCTTGTTGCATATATTGAAAGGAAGAATAGTCTTTAAGACCTTTCATTTCGATTTTAGCTGACGAATCAAAGTTCCAAGAACCGAAGATCCAAGCTCCAAATAAGCACCCAATACAAATGTACAAAAGAAATTAGAAATTAAAACAGGACTCCGCTGTTTCATAGTTTCGATAGATTACGCAAAGGCATAAAAAAGGAAAAAATAAAATATCGGAGTCCTTTTGATTTTTATTTGGCGCTTATTTGGAGCTTGGATCTTGAGATTTTTTTGGATCTTGTTTCTTCGGTTCCTGGTTCTTATCAATATTAGTCTTCCAGTACTCCAAACTTCCCCGCATTCACATCCTGTATCGCCTGCTCCACCTCCTGCCAGGTATTCATTAAAAAGGGTCCGTAGGCGGCGATCGGTTCGTTGATAGGTTCGCCGGAGAGGACGAGAACGATCGTGTTTTCTGTTGCTTCGAGTGCGATGGCTTCCCCGTCATTCCGGAAGAGTACAAAATGGTCGGTGCTGATGTCTTTTCCGTTCACTTTTACCATACCGTCCACCACCAGCAGGCCGGTATTATAGCTGGAAGGGAAACGTAGCGTTGCATTTGCTCCCTTTTTCAGCTTTGCATTGTACACCTGCATGGGGGTGAAGGTGGAAGCGGGGCCCTTTACATTATCATATTCCCCCGCGATCACTTCAATAAAACTTTCCTTGTCTTCCAGGTAGGCCCTTCCCATCATGGCATTGGTAATCTCCTGGTATTTGGGCTTAGTCTTTTTATCCTTTGCGGGCAGGTTGACCCACAATTGCACCATCTGGAATGCGCCGCCTTTCCGGCTGAATTCTTCCTCATGGTATTCCTTATGCAGTAATCCCGAACCCGCGGTCATCCACTGCACATCTCCTTCGCCGATAATGCCGCTGTTACCGGCGCTGTCGTGGTGCGCGATACGGCCATGATAAGCGATGGTCACGGTTTCGAATCCGGCATGCGGGTGCACGCCCACGCCCCTGGGTTCAGCGGAAGGACTGAACTCGATCTTCGATCCATAGTCCATCATAAAGAAAGGGCTCATTCTTTTTTTATCGATCAGCCTTCCCCCGGGAAAGAAACTGTGCACGCGGAAACCGTCGCCCACCATATGCGGCGGGGGAGGGGCGATGATGTATTCGATTGTTTTATGGGTGCTCATTAAGAATTATTTTATTGATTGTTGCTCCATTTGAAAAGCCAGGCAATAAACGTTTGTTGTTCCAGGTAATCACATCCATCTTCTTCTATTGGTACATACAATGTTGCAGGTATTCATGTGATACTTTCCTGCTGATTGAAAGAAAATTTCAATCTAAAAAGTATCTTTTAATTTAACATCGGTACTTCCATCAGTAATATTTCAGCATCGCTACTGGCAAGGATACCGATCTGATCCGCATCGGTGATCCCCAGGCCATCCCTGCGTTGCAGTCGCTGTCCGCCAACCGTCACTTCTCCCTCGATCACGAAAGCGTATATGCCGTTGCCTTTTTTATGGAGATGGTAGCTGCTGCTGAAATCCTTATCCAGTTTGCCCAGGCTGAACCATGCATCCTGGTGAACCTGCACGCCGCCGTCATTGGTACCTATTGGTGAGACAACGGTCAGCAGTTTGTTATGTTTGTCCGCATCGGTAAAAGTTTGCTGGTCATAACGCGGCTCCACGTTCTTTTTGGCGGGGAATACCCAGATCTGGAAAAACTTCACTTCCCTGTCAGCATGCTTGTTTTTCTCCGAATGCTGAATACCGATGCCGGCGCTCATCACCTGCACATCACCCTGGCGGATGACCTGTTTGTTGCCCATGCTGTCCTCGTGCTCGAGGTCGCCGCTCGTGGGTATGGAAATGATCTCCATATTATCGTGGGGGTGGGTGCCAAAACCCATACCGCCGCTAACCGTATCATCATTCAGTACTCTCAGGGCGCCGAAATGGATCCTTTCGGGATCGTAATAACCGGCGAAACTGAAAGTATGCCAGGAATCCAGCCAGCCGTGGTTGGCATGGCCTCTTGTGCCGGCTTTATGAAAAATGGTTTTCATCAGAACTCCTTTTTGTTTTATGTGACGATCAAATATTATACATCAAACATCGATTGCAACCGGAAGCACTTTTTCTGCCACTACTTTTTCTGCCAGCCACAGGAACTCGCTGATAAAGTTATGCACGGAATTCGCGAAACTTTCATCGAGCAGTTCACCCTCGGGCCCGAATTTTTTGTCCACCGCCGGGGTAATCAGCATATAAGGTGACGTGATCCCGAAGAGTGCCGGTACCAGCAGCAATAATTGCTGCGAGGCCCTCATGCCACCCATCGCACCGGGAGAGGCGGTTACTATTCCAAAAGGTTTATGGTGCCTTTTCGGAAAATGATCCAGCAGGTTCTTCAGGGCGGGGGAGTAGCTGCCGTTGTATTCAGGAGTAACCAATATATACGCATCCGCATTGAATATCCTTTCCGCCAGGGGTTGCAACCCGGCCGGGGCCTTATCGGGTGACACCCATACGGATTGAACCGGGGGAACGGTCCAGTCTTTCATGTCGATGATATCAACGTCATGACTGCTGTTCTGATTGAACCAGTCACGAAGATGAAGTGCCACACGCCTGGTTACGCTGTTGGTCCGGGGACTGCCGGAGATGATCTCTATTCTCATATTTTTTTGATTGTGGTACAAAGTTACTTAATCAATGTTTAAACATCAAATTATTCTTGTGCACAGTTTGTTAAGTTTTATCCCCCTTGCATAACTGCCTTATTTTGAGGGCCGGAATACTGTTTCCGATTGCTTAATTTCGGCTTTATAAACCCACAACAATGATCAACAGGAGAAAGTTTATACAGGCATCGGCTTTTACCGGTCTCGCAACCGGACTGGGAAATCGTCTTCGCGCTGCAGGCTTGCCCGCCGGGGCGGTGGCGGGAATAAAGGGCAAACCCATTGTGATCTCCACCTGGGCGCCCAATGTGAAGGCCAACGCGGCGGCATGGGAGATACTGGGTAAGGGCGGCCGGGCGCTGGATGCGGTGGTGAAAGGGGTACAGGTGCCGGAAGCGGATCCGGCGGATAACAGTGTAGGTTATGGCGGTTTT
>JBGATE010000270.1:0-3384 GCA_044229375.1 Chitinophagaceae bacterium | reverse complement strand
AAAGCACCTGTTGCTGTATAGTGTATCTTTACTCCCCATAAACTTCTAATAAAGCATGACTATCTCCCTTGTTGTAGCGGCAGCCACTAACAATGCTATTGGAAAGGATGGTAAGATGCCCTGGCATTTGCCCAATGATATGAAGCATTTCAAAAATATCACCTGGGGTATGCCTGTACTGATGGGCAGAAAGACATTTGAATCGCTGGGTAAGGTGCTCCCGGGGAGAAAGAATATTGTGATCACCCGCCAGCCGGGATGGAAAGTGCCGGGCACTGTAGGTGTTGCATCGATCGAGGATGGTTTATTTGTAGCAAGGGAAACCGATGCCAGGGAAGTGATGGTGATCGGCGGCGGGGAGATCTACCGGGCACTGTTTGACCGGGCAAAACGGATCTATCTTACGCGGGTAGAAGCGGAACCGGAAGCCGATACTTTTTTCCCCGTTATCGATCCGAAGCACTGGTTCCTGGTCAGCCAGAAGAACCATGAAGCGGACGAAAAAAATTCCTATAATCATTCTTTCCAGATATGGGAGAGGATATAAGCTGTAAATCACCCCCTGTACTTCATTCATGTATTCAAAGTCGATAACGGCCCTTAAATACCTCAGGTATCTATTATCATCCGGCCATGGCAAAGGTCATGGTATTCATTCCCCGTTCATTTTTGAATTCATCACCCGGGTACTGAATGATACAGCAACGTATGAGGCGTATGCAGTAGCCGAGGGCCTGCGCCGGAAATTGCTGAAGGATACACGCTGGATTGAGGTAAAGGACCTGGGTG
Organism: Chitinophagaceae bacterium; assembly: GCA_044229375.1. Lineage (GTDB taxonomy): Bacteria > Bacteroidota > Bacteroidia > Chitinophagales > Chitinophagaceae > JJ008. The sequence goes on along the minus strand of JBGATE010000270.1, from coordinate 2,595 downwards.
CGGGTTCAGTGGTCAGCGGGAACCCCAACCGGCGCATCGCATCGATTGCCCGTTATGCTGCAAAACCCAAAAAATTCGGGCAGCTGCTGTTCCGGATGGTGCGCCATTACAAACCGGCAACGATCATTGAACTGGGAACATCGCTGGGCATCACCACAACTTACCTCGCACTGGCCAACCCGTCCGCAACCCTTTATACGCTGGAAGGCGCACCCTCGATCACCCGGGTGGCAGCGGAGAACTTCAGGCTCCTGCAAACAGGAAAGCCGGTTCTGGTAGAGGGAAATTTTGATGATACCCTTCCGCCTTTGCTGGGAAGTATTTCAAAGCTGGATCTTGCCTTTATTGACGGGAATCACCGCCGGTTGCCAACGGAGGGATATTTTCATTCCCTTCTTTCAAAGACGCACCAGGGGTCGATACTGGTTTTGGATGATATACACTGGAGCCGGGAAATGGAACAGGCATGGGAAACGGTAAAATCGCATCCATCCGTCACCTGCACGATCGATCTTTTCTTTATCGGTATCGTCTTTTTTCGTAGTGAATTTCATGAAAAACAGCATTTCACCATCCGATTTTAAAAATCATTATCTTGAGCGCAGAATTCCAACCGAATCAAATTTCCCGCTATGACTGTCGGATTGCTGAAAGAACCTGCCCATGAAACAAGGGTTTCCCTCCTTGCTGAATCTGTTACCATGCTTGCCAAAAAGGGCATCACTGTTTTGGTGGAAAAAGGTGCAGGTGAAAGAGCCTTTTGCAGTGATGCGGACTATGCAAATGCCGGTGCGCAGGTAAAAGAGCGGGAAGAGGTGATCGGTGCCTCGGATGTCCTGTTAAGCATACACGGGCCGGCAGAAACCGGTAAGATGTCTTCAAAGATTCTGGTTGGCGTGTACCAGCCTTTGTACAACACGGAACAGATGAAACAATGGGCGGCCGGGAACATTACGACCTTTTCACTGGATATGCTTCCCCGTACCACGAGGGCACAGGCGATGGATGTGCTGAGTTCGCAGGCCAATATTGCCGGGTACAAAGCGGTGCTCACTGCCGCGAATACGTATTCACGTTATTTTCCCATGTTCATGACTGCGGCCGGAAGCATCAAACCGGCGAAACTGCTGATACTCGGTGCCGGTGTGGCGGGTCTCCAGGCCATTGCTACCGCGAAAAGACTGGGTGCTGTAGTGGAAGTGTTTGATACAAGACCATCCGTGAAAGAAGAAGTGATGAGCCTGGGTGCGAAATTCGTGGAAGTGGAAGGCGCGGCGGATGCCAGCAAGGCAGGCGGGTACGCGGTGGAGCAAACCGAAGAGTACAAGCAAAAACAATTACAGAAAATCACCGAAAGCATAGCCAAGGCCGATATCGTGATCACAACGGCACAGATTCCCGGTAAAAAAGCGCCCATCCTGATCACGGAAGATATGCTGAAAGGCATGCGGAACGGTTCCGTTATTATTGATATCGCGGCAGCCACAGGCGGTAACACCCCTTTTACAAAGAATAATGAAACGGTGAAGTATAACGGGGTTAGCATAATCGGTAATTCCTCCCTGCAATCCACCATGCCCTCCGATGCGAGCAAGGTATACGGGAAGAATATCCTGAATTTTTTACAACTGATCACAACGAAAGAGGGAGCACTAAACCTTAACTGGGAAGATGACCTGGTCAAAGGCTCCTGTATCACACATAACGGAGAGATCATACACGAACGATTAAAATAATCTTATGGAGTCGTTATTAAACTGGATCACCGCCAATCAGCAACTCATCTACATCGTCATCCTGATGATTTTTGTGGGTATCGAAGTGATCGGCCATGTGCCCAGCGTTCTGCATACCCCGCTGATGAGCGGCGCCAATGCCATACACGGGGTTGTCATTATCGGCGCCATCATAGTAATGGGGAAGGCGGAAAGCGATAATTACCTGGCGCTGGTCCTCGGTTTCGTGGCCGTGATACTGGGAACACTGAATGTGGTGGGCGGTTTCGTGGTAACGGACAGGATGCTGGAAATGTTCAAGAAGAAGAAAAAGTAATACGTCTATTTCTATGGAAATCAATATACTAACGCTTTGTTACCTGATCGCTTCCGTGACCTTTATCTTAGGTTTGAAAATGCTTTCCAACCCGGCTACGGCAAGAAGGGGAAACCTCCTGGCTGCCGCGGGTATGACGATCGCGATACTGGGAACGATCTTTTTATATACAGATGAGTCCGGTCATAAACTGAAGAATTATGGATGGATATTCGCTGGCATCCTCATCGGTTCCGTGATCGGGACATTCGCGGCAAGGAAGGTTAAGATGACCACCATGCCCGAGATGGTCAGTCTTTTCAACGGGATGGGCGGTGCCTGCGCGGCACTGATCTCCGCGGCTGAATTCCATCATATCATCCGGAATCACCATGGTTCAGGGGATACGATTTTCTCTGAACTGGTACCTGTTGGTTTTTATATCACCATCATTGCAGGTGCCATCATCGGGACTGTTTCCTACACCGGCAGTATCATTGCCTGGGGCAAACTGAACGGAAGGGTAAAGGATTTTTCCTTCAAAGGGCAGCATATTGTAAACCT
>JBGATE010000026.1:4442-21707 GCA_044229375.1 Chitinophagaceae bacterium | reverse complement strand
CCATGAAAGGGCTGTTTCATAATAAGTTCGGGAACTTTTACGCAGCTTTTCCAGCCCGGATGGATCAGCCAGGATATCCTGGATCTGTTTAGCATAAGAGGCTCCCGCGGCGCTTAAAGGAAGGGCAAACCCGTTAATTCCGTTCCTGACATAAGTGGTAACCCCGCCGGTATCGGTGGTAATGGACGGGATCCCGTATGCCGAAGCCTCGCTGAAAACCACCCCTGCGCATTCCGCCCTTGTGGGTAGAAGCAGAAAATCGCTTTGAAGGAATATGTGGTGCAACTGATGAAAGTCTTTCTCCAGGTTTTTATCCAAAAAAGGAATGACAGCGATATCCCTGTCACCAGACAGATCCTCCGGTGGAACGCAACCAATGATCTGCAGCCGGGCGGGGATGCCTTCCTGTTTGAGTTTCCGGTATGTTTCAAGGGCGGTATCCCCGCCCTTTCTTTCCCAATCCACTCCAAGAAATAAAAGGTTGCAGGTCCTGCCTTCATTAAGACTCACCGGAACTGAAGATGGAACCCGGTCAAGGTTGGCGCCGCAGGGTAATACGGAAATTTTTCCCGGATCGGTCCCATAATCATTCACCGCGGAATCTTTATTCCATTCGGATGCCAGCATGCAATGCGCCGCTTTTTGAAAAGCCCTTTTATCCAGGTCGATCCCCTGCCGGATATTTGATCCCGTGAGGTTGCTGAAACTGGGATAATAACCCTGCAACTGCTGAAATGTGGCATCGGTCATGTAAACAACAGGGACCGTGGTTTTCGCATACGCGATCAGTTGCGGGGAGGCCGAAACAAATAACAGGTCAACGGGTCTTTTTTTCAGGTCCTTATCCAACTGTTTGCTGAAATATTTTGCATAGGCCCGCATGAATTCCACCGCGCTGTTTTTTTTGAACCAGCGCTTGTTGATGCTTTTTTTCGTGGTGAGCCATTCCTGCAAAAGTTTAGGAAGTTTGTACCGGAAGATCTCCACTTCCCCGTATTTTTTTATTTGCTGCAGGGTATAATAGCTGGTGCCGGACCATGTCTTCTTATCCGTTGGATCATATCTGGATGCGAAACCGATCTTCATGCGTAGTTTTATAAGAACCTGCGGGCAATGAGGTTATAGCTGGTGTCCACTGACCTGATCTTTTCTTCGGTCAGTGCCGACAAATATTTTTCCCAGGCAAAGGATTCCCATAAATGGTGAAGATACGCTCCCGGGAAATCATGCACTTCCTCAAACATCATCTTCAGCCCTTCCGGATTGTACAAAGGATAGTGAAAGGCGTAAGGACCAAGTTCCGACAGCAACCCGGGATGATCCTTTGCCAGCCGTTGCGGCACCAGTACCGAATGTTCATTCCAGAATTTGTCCCTTCCTTTGGAACGAAAACTTTTATATTCATTCAACCAGCGGTTCACAAATTCACTGTCCGGGGCAGAAAGTAACACCGCGTTACACAACCCGGTGGATGTACCGGTTTTCTTTTTTACCAGTCCCAGGTTATACTTCACCCGTTGCCGCCAGTTCTTCGGGACATAGGCCGCCTTTAATTCCTGGCCGATGATGAACTGCTGGTCCAGTAAACCGGTGAGCGGTTTTACCGAGATCGTATCCAGGTCAAGATAGATGCCGCCGGTTTCTTTTAATGCCCTCAGTCTCACCACATCCGCCTTATGTGCCACATGGTAAAGTTTATTTCCCAGGATGGAATCGGGAGCAATGATCCTGTTAAGCGTCAGCAGGGGTCTTGCTTTCTCCCACCACTCGCCTTCCGGTTCATACTGGTAGTGGAAAACGGCCGCTGAAGGATTATTCAGATCAACCGCCGATTTTACCGACAGATAATGTACCAGCGAAAAGGGTTTCCCGCCAAAGTCGGGCGCCATGCCAAATACAAAATGAAGGATGTTCGGGATCATTGATTCGCCCATTTTTCCCTGATATGAGAACGATCGGTATTATCGGTGAACACTTCCTGGTTGAACAGGAACTTTTTACTGGCAAAAGCTGCCAGTTCCTCTTTCAGTACCAGCAAGGACAAGAGATTATCGGCCCTTTGTATTACCGGGGTCTGGGCCGCCAGTAATTTCTTTGCTCCGCTATAACTAACCGCGTAAGCATGAGTGCAATCATGAAATCCCGCTTTCCACAAATGTTCACTGAATGAAACAGGCAGCCGGTTGCGCAGCATGCGTCCGGGGATATGACTTAATCCCAGCATGGCCATACATATATACCAGGCTTGTTTCAGTTTTTTTCCTGCCGACCGGTTTTCATTTTTCAGGTACCCAAGGTAAAATAATTCCCAGCTGGCAGGCAATTCTTCCAGGCAATGCCGTAACAGGTGCAGGTTTGCCGCATCCGGCACCACATCATCTTCCAGGATCAGCACGCTCTTCCAGTTATTTTCAACGATAGCCCGGTAGATCATCCGGTGAGAGAGCGAACAGGCGATCTCGCCGCTGTTCAAAGGTGGAAAGTATTGCCGTACCGCCAGGGAATTTTTTTTATCATACTGGTATTCCCGGCTGATGATCTCTCCCGTGAGCTCGTTTTTATCGCACCCGTAAAAGAATTCAAAGGAGATCCCTTCCAGCCGTTGTTTTACTTTTTCCTGCCGGTCGCGGAAACGGGGTACGGTAAGCACCAGCACTTTGTCAAAATAGCCCTGCAATTGTTTATTGGTATCCTGGATAAGATCCGGCATCGGCACAAATGTAGAAAAACAAACAGCAAATACCGGGGGCATTTGCTGTTGATATCTGTTAGATAGGTATTTATTAAACCGCTTCCGCTTCCATCTTCTTCTGCACTTTCTTCCTCTCATCCTCGTTCAGTATCACTTTCCGCATGCGGATAAAATTCGGTGTTACCTCGATGCATTCATCCTGCTGGATATACTCCATGCATTCTTCCAGTGTCATCAGTGTTTTCGGGGCGATGCGGGTGGCATCGTCACTTCCGCTGGCGCGGTGGTTGGTCAGTTTCTTACCTTCCGTGGCATTCACCACAAGGTCGCCGGGCTTGATATTTTCGGCAATGATCTGCCCTGCATATACATCTTCTCCCGGATCAACAAAGAACGTGCCCCTGTCCTGCAGCTTATCAATGGAATAACCCGTGGTCTTGTCCTGGAACTTGGAGATCAGCACCCCGTTATTCCTTCCGGGGATCTGTCCTTTCCAGGGTTTGTATTCCACAAAACGGTGCGCCATGACCGCCTCACCTGCCGTATTGGTCAGCATTTGCGAACGCAGACCGATCAGTCCTCTTGAAGGGATCTCGAATTCGAGGTGCTGCATTTCGCCCTTGGTTTCCATCACGTGCATTTCGCCTTTGCGTCTTGTCACCAGGTCGATCACCTTGCTGGCAAATTCCTGCGGAACATCCACGACCAGGTTCTCAAACGGTTCGCATTTGGTACCGTTGAGTTCTTTCACAATTACCATTGGCTGGCCAATGGTTAATTCATATCCTTCCCGGCGCATGGTCTCGATCAATATGCCCAGGTGCAGGATACCGCGGCCATATACCAGGAAACTGTCGCCGCTATCCGTATCTTCTACTTTTAAAGCCAGGTTCTTTTCTGTTTCCTTCATCAGCCTGTCGCGCAAGTGACGGCTTGTTACGAATTTTCCGTCCTTGCCGAAGAATGGCGAGTTGTTAATAGAGAACAACATGTGCATGGTGGGTTCATCCACGCTGATCACCGGTAACGCCTCCGGGTTTTCCGCATCCGCGATGGTATCCCCGATATTGAAATCTTCGATACCCACAACGGCGCAAAGGTCGCCGGCAATAACCTCCGATACTTTTTTCTTGCCCATTCCTTCAAACACATAAAGTTCTTTCACTTTTGTCTTGCGGATGGATCCATCGGCCTGCATCAGGGCAACCTGCTGGTTCTCTTTCAGTACACCGCGGCTTACTTTTCCTACGGCGATACGGCCAAGGAATGAGGAGTAGTCGAGTGAGGTGATCTGCATCTGCACAGGTCCTTCATTCACTTTGGGTGGCGGTACATACTGGATGATGCCATCCAGCAAAGGATTGATATTATCGATCTGCGTAAGCGTATCATTGAACCAGCCGTTCTTACCGGAACCATAGAAGGTCGGGAAATTCAACTGCTCTTCCGTAGCATCCAGGTTGAAGAATAATTCAAAAACGGCGTCGTGCACTTCATCGGGACGGCAGTTGGGTTTATCCACCTTGTTGATGACAACGATGGGTTTCAGGTTCAGGTGCAGGGCTTTCTGCAATACAAATCTTGTTTGCGGCATGGGACCCTCAAAAGCGTCCACCAGCAACAAAACACCGTCAGCCATTTTCAGAACCCTTTCCACTTCCCCGCCAAAATCGGCGTGGCCGGGGGTGTCGATCACATTGATCTTTACTCCCTTGTAAACGACGGCGGCATTCTTTGAAAAGATAGTGATGCCCCTCTCCCTTTCAAGGTCATTGCTGTCCATGATCAGGTCACCGGTTTCCTGGTTATCCCTGAACACCTTGGTGGTGTGTAATATCTTGTCTACCAGGGTGGTTTTGCCATGGTCAACGTGGGCAATGATCGCAATATTTCTTATCTCCATAATCTCTTTTTCTCCTTTGAACTCCTTTTAATTCCCCATTTGGGGACAGGGCTGTCAAACGAGCGGCAAAGGTACGTCAATTAAACGGGGGGAGCAAACGATGGCGGCATTTAATAAAGGCATAATGTCCCATTAAACAGGTATTTGCAGTAGTTTTAACTAAACCAGCGGTATGAAATTCCTTAAATGGCTTGGTCTCACCCTTTTAGTGCTGATCATTGTTTACTTTTCAGGACCCAAACCTTCCCATCCCGGCTATACAAAAGATCTTCCAGCCATACCTACTGAATCAAAAGCACTGGAGGATTATATTGCCAAACAGGAATCAAAACACAAACTAAAACCCGATAACGAAGCAAGGATCCTCTGGTTCAATGATTCTGCCCGGCAACAAACTGAATATGCTGTCGTTTACCTCCATGGTTTCAGCGCGTCACAGGAAGAAGGCGATCCTGTTCATTATGAGTTCGCGCAAAAGTTTGGGTGCAACCTGTACCTGAGCCGCCTGGACGCGCATGGAATTGATACAACGGAGGCCCTGGCGGGCTTTACCGCCGATGGTTTATGGAACTCCGCCAAGGAAGCGTATGCCATCGGCAAACAACTGGGAAAAAAAGTGATCCTCCTCTCTACTTCAACCGGCGGCACGCTGGCATTGAAACTGGCCGCCGAATATCCCGATATCGCGGGGCTGATACTTCTTTCCCCCAATATCGCCATCAACGATCCCAATGCCTGGCTGCTGAACAACCCCTGGGGTTTGCAGATCGCTCATCTGGTCACCGGCAGGCACCGCAAAGTGGATGACACCACTGCCCTCTATGCGCAATACTGGAATAACCGTTATGTGACCAGTTCCCTGGTTCAACTGGAAGAATTGCTGGAAACCACGATGAAGGAATCCACTTTCCGGAAAGTAACGCAACCGGTATTGCTGTTGTATTATTATAAAGATGAAAAGAACCAGGACAACGTAGTGAAAGTTTCTGCCATGAAAAGAATGTTCAGCCAGTTGGGCACACCCGAAAACCTGAAAAGACAGGTAGCCGTTCCCAACGCCGGCGATCATGTCATTGGCTCCTATGTGAAATCAAAAGATATTCAAACCGTGCTGGACGAATGTGATAAGTTTGCGATGGAGGTACTCAAACTGAAACAGTAATAATTAAAACAACGGATCATGTCTAACAAACTCTCCCGGCGTGAAATCATCAGGGCGCTGGGTATTGCCGGCGCCGCCCTGCCGCTTTCTTCCTGGGCCACCAATGAAAAAGGCGAGAAGATCCTCCTTCCCGATAACCCGCTGCATAAAAAACTGAAAAAGCCCGTTACCGCGATCACACTGGGCGCCGGGGCGAGAGGGAATGTATATGGTAACTATGCTGTGAATTACCCGGAACAACTGGATATCGTGGGTGTGGCCGAGCCCATCCCGATCCGTAATGAACGCTATACGAAGAAACACGCCATACCCGAATCCAACCGGTTCAATACCTGGGAGGATGTATTCAAGCGTCCCAAATTCGCCGACGCGGTGATCATTTCAACACCGGACAACCTGCACTACGGCCCGTGTATGCAGGCGCTGAAAATGGGATATGATGTGTTGCTGGAAAAACCGATCTCCCCCAGTGAAAAAGAATGCCGCGATATCCTGGAACTGGCCAAAAAGACCGGGAGGATCGTGGCGGTGTGCCATGTGCTCCGCTATGCACCTTATTTCATCAAACTGAAAGAACTGATGAACAGCGGCGCAATCGGGGAAGTGATCAGCCTACAGCATCTTGAACCGATCGGTCATGTGCACATGAGTCATTCCTATGTGCGGGGCAACTGGCACAACAGTGTGGCCACCACCCCCATCATCCTGGCCAAATCCTGTCACGACCTCGACATCCTTAAATGGATGATCAACCAGCCTTCGGAAAAGATCCAGGCCTTTGGCGACCTGAAATGGTTCAAAAAGGAAAATGCCCCCGCCGGCAGTACGGAACGATGCATTGACGGATGCAAGATCGAAGGAGAATGCCCCTATTCCGCCCTGCGCATTTATTACCGCAACCGGCACTGGCTGCAGGTAATGGACATGCCCGATGACAAGGAAAAACACGCGGCCCATATCATGGAAAGGCTAAAGACCACGAATTACGGACGCTGTGTGTACCGGATGGATAATGATCAGCCCGATCATTATATCTGCAATATCCTTTTTGGAAAAAATGTGACCGCCAGTTTCTCCATGGAGGCTTTTACTTCCTATGAAGGCCGCAGGACAAGGGTGATGGGCAGCCTGGGTGATATCGTGGGTGATATGAATTCCTTTGTCATCACCGATTTCCGGACCGGAGAAAAAACGGATTGGAAACAACAATCGGACGGGCATGGCGGCGGCGACTGGAGGCTGGTGGCCGACTGGATCCAGGCCATCGACCAGCAGAACCCCTCCCTGCTTACTTCCACGATCGATGCTTCCATCGAAAGTCATATCATGGGCTTTGCCGCGGAAAAAAGCAGGAAGGAGAACAGGGTGGTGGAGATAAAGATGTAATGGTAACGGTTGTGACCTTCTCCCGAAAAACCGGACCATTCAAAAGATATTATGAAACGCATTTATCTCTTAACCTTTTTTGTACTTGTTGGGTTTTCTAAAACTTGCTTTGGCAATGATATATCTATTGCTACGGACAAAGAATTTTATAACTCTGGCGAGAAGGCACAAGTTTCAATATATCAATCAATTTTGCCTTGCAACAATTCTATAAATGCAGTTTATCTTGAGCTATTTGATAAAAATGTTAAAATCGTAAAACGGTCCATTTTTGAGTTAAAAGATCCTGTTGAAACAATATATTTTTCACTTTCAGATCTCGAGACCGGCTATTATGTCCTAAGAGTTTATACTGAAGCGCAACGCAAGTCTTCGGTAAGTTCCATTAACGATGTACTAATAGGCGTCAATATCCCAATGAAGGAGAGATCTGCTATGATGCAGAATATAAAGTGTACACTATATCCGGAAAGCGGGAAAGCTCTAATTAATTTCAAAACAAAATTTGCTGTCCATCTTGAAACAGATAACTCCCGTCCATTACGTGAAAAATTGTTCGTTCGAAATAAAGATGGCCTACTTATTGGAATCTGTACTACATCTTCAACTGGCTGGGGTTATCTAGACTTGCCAATTGTAAAGGATGACCGATACACAATTTCAACTAGTAACGGTCAGCTTATAGACTCTTTAATAAACAAGGGGAACACTCCCTTTTCGGACTTGGGATTCTCACTACGTGCAGAAATCGAAAATGATCTAATTGTGGTTGAGATGAGAAAAGCAGAAAACGAAGTCAGGCGGAAAGTGAAGCTGCAAGTATTTTGGGGTGATATGGTGCTTCACGAAGCAGTAGGAGTATTTAGAGACGATACATCGATAGTCGCTACCGCCATTCCAATACAAGGAATGGAAAATAAACTCATGCGACTTAAATTATATGACGAAAATGGCAAAATTGTATCTGAGAGACTTTTTATTATTCCCAATTTGAGCAATAGCGCTGATCACTATAAGATCAATTCTGAAATTATGTGTCAGTCTATTGGGGGCCCACATTTTGCGTTGGAATCATTTTCACCACAAGATGTAAATAACTGCCTTATTTCAAGTTCTTTTTTGGATAACAAAAATAATATTAATAAAAGCGCAGGATTTGCACTTTATTTCCAGGCATTTGGTTTGAATGGCAATTCGATAAGTTATTCTATAAATGATTCAGTTGGAAATCTATTACAGGTTGGTACTACTATAGTTGATAATGATGGGTTTCTAAAAATTGAAGACTGTGTTTTTAACGGGTTTGGTTTTTGTCATTTTTATCTGCAAAAGCAGGAAGTCAGCCAGAAAATTAAGCTACTTTCCTTTATTCCCGGTACTATAGACACCCTGGCTATTGTAAGCAGAATGAATTCTGTTCTTATGGTTGGTGACAATGTAAAAAATGTGGATACATTCAGTATTAAATATTCCGGAAGAATCACAGGTCCGGGTAAGGAAAAAGAACTGGAAAACGTAACTGTTACGACTAAAACTGCAATAAGGAAAGAGGTGCTGGAGAATAAATATGTTCGGAATAACCTATTTAGGGATCAAAATTCATTCAGTGTTGATGTTGAGGATGATGAATTTGCTCTTAATTATACATTAAGGGACTACCTGACTAAAACCATACCTGGTTTACAATTGCGAAATGAGAAAATTAATGGAGTTAACTCTCAGGTCTTAATATACAGGTCAGGATATGTGGATGTGTTTGTCGACGAAAGCCCTGTATTCGATCTTCCTGAGATGAGTTTAAGAGATGTGGGATATATAAAGTTTTTTAGGGATCCAGTTCGAGGCGGAATGGCAGCTGCAAAAGGTGGTGGATTATTGAAGGGGAGTAGTTTCGTTGGAGGATTGCAAGGAAGTATTGCAATATACACACGAAGGTTCGATCAGACAGCAAAACCCATTTCTCGTGGATGGGGCATTCTTGTTAAAGGATTTTCCAACTTATTTTTGAAAATTTGATAATTATATCGTTAAGCAGGTATATTACCGTTGCGATAGAAAATGACACTGTCCGGTCTTAATTAACGCCGTAATATTTATAAAACACTTTAACAGACCACTCCTAACCGAGTGGTTTTTTTATGTCTAAAACTTAATGAATATGAAATTAGAAAAAACCAACCCACATTGCTTTTACCTATCAAGCAGAAGAATTGCTCATAGAACTGTTATGAGGTATCAGGGTAGATGGATTAGACAGGATACGTGTAACGATGAAGGTTACGGTATTCATCAGGAAACATGCAGGCTATCTCAACAATGCTGATCTGGCAGGTTTATTGCCCATAAAACAGTTGCTGCACGAAACCGTTTCATTTCCCGCCTATTTCCTATCTTCCCTCCCCGCCGGATTACCCGGCAGAAATTTATAATTGCCTGCTATGTTCCAATCAAAGATCGCCGGTATCGGCATGTATGTTCCGTCCCGCGTGGTAACCAATAAAGACCTGTTGAAATATATGGATACCTCCGATGAGTGGATCCAGGAACGCACCGGGATCCAGGAGCGGCATTATGCTCATCGTACCGAGGAGACGACTACCACGATGGGAGTGGAGGCCGCGAAGATCGCCATTGAAAGAGCGGGTACCACCCCGGAAGAAATTGACTTCATTGTATTTGCCACCCTCTCTCCCGATTATTATTTTCCCGGTTGCGGGGTATTGCTGCAACGTGCCATGAAGATGAAAGAAGTGGGGGCGCTGGATGTGCGTAACCAGTGCAGTGGTTTTTTGTATGCGCTCAGCGTGGCCGACCAGTTCATCAAAACAGGTATGTATAAGAACATCCTGGTGGTTGGAGCCGAGAAACATTCCTTCGGGCTCGACTTCAGTACCCGTGGAAGAAATGTATCCGTGATCTTCGGCGATGGCGCAGGTGCCGTAGTGCTTCAACCTACGGATGATCCCAACCGGGGGATATTGAGTACCCATTTGCACAGCGATGGTAACAACGCGGAGATCCTGGCCATGTACAACCCGGGCACGCATGCCAACCACTGGGCCCGCGACCACAAATTCGCCGACTTCAAAGACGCGGAGATCGGTGAGATGTTCATGAGTCATGAGATGATCGATAACGCGCAGAATTTTCCCAATATGGACGGTCCCGCTGTTTTTAAAGTGGCAGGCCAATCTCCGTATCAGCCAGTTCGTACAAAGGAAACTGGGCTTACGGGATGACCAGGTAAAGAACAATATCCAGAAATACGGTAATACCACCGCCGCTTCCGTACCGATCGCCCTTTGTGAAGCCTGGGAAGAGGGTAGAGTAAAGGATGGTGACCTCGTCTGCCTGGCAGCCTTTGGCAGCGGATTCACCTGGGCCAGCGCCCTGCTGAGATGGTAGTTAAAGTTCGTGCAGGACTTGGCGCTGAACTGTTTCGTTGTATGCAATTTGGCCCAACCTTCATCTTATCAATATCGTCCGATAATGGGATGATTATTTATACTTTTGGAAAATGAAAAAAATGGCCGGCATACTGATGTTCATGGCTTCGGCGGGTTTGGCAAATGCGCAAAACAGCTGGAAGGTCGTTTTACACAAAAAGATCCTGCTGACCAGCACGGTGGTCAGTGAAGAAAAAAATGTAAAATCCATAAAATCATCCGACTGGAAGAAAGCCGGTTACCTGGAAGTAGAATTCAAAGAGGCCCCGCCCTCCGGGTGGCTGCACTCCCTGCGTTTCATGGATGAAAAAGGAAATGAAATGCTGGTCAGGGATAGTGTGACCTCCGCCAAAATTTCCACAGTCACGCTCCGGAAACTCTTTGCCGGTAAAAAGCAGGTGAAAATAATTATGATGATCTCCCCTCCCAACCCGATGATGATGGCTCCTTCCAGGCTGATTCATCTTGTCACGCTGAAACTGCCCTGAGGCATGCGCAATTTCCTTTACATCATCAATCCTGTTGCCGGAACCCGGGCCAAAAAAGATCTGCAGCAGTATATAGAAAAGCGAACATCGGAAGAAAGAATACCCTTTCATATATTTCCTTCTGTAGCCGGTGGCGACTATTCCTTTCTTCACTCCATCATCAAAGAAAAAAAGATCACCGATGTGCTGATCGCGGGCGGCGACGGCACCATTAGCCAGGTGATCGGCAGCCTGCTGGAGTTTGACCTGAACTTTGGCATCATTCCCTGCGGTTCCGGTAATGGCCTGGCGTATACGGCAAAGATTCCCCGGCAGCCGGGAAAAGCGCTGGACATCATTTTTAAAGGAAAAGCCTACCCAACCGATGGTTTCTATATCAATGAACATTTTGCCTGCATGCTTTGCGGGCTGGGGTTCGACGCCAAAGTGGCGCATGATTTTGCCCGGCAGCCCCGCCGGGGACTGGCCACCTATGTTAAACAGGTGGTCAGGAATTTCTTTCGTGCAACGACCTGGTCATTTGAAATTGGAATAAAAGGAAAAACATTTCCCGCCGAAGCTTTTTTCATCAGCATCGCGAACAGCAACCAGTTTGGAAATAATTTTACCATCGCCCCAAAAGCCAGTTTAAGCGATGGGTTGCTGGATATCGTGATCGTTTCCAGGCAGGGAAAATGGAGCTGGATCCTGCAAACGCTGAAACAGGTGAGGGGAAAGAATAAAGTTGTTCCGGAATCCCTGGTCGATGGAAAAAAGGAAGTGATCTATTTCCAGACCGAAGCGCTAACCATAAAAAATCTTACCGGGGCTCCCCTGCACATTGACGGCGATCCCGCTGAAACGCCTGAAGAGATAAGGGTCAGGATTAATAAAAAGTGTTTCCGCCTGCTGCAACCTGAATAGTTTCCGTGCTCCCGGCTTCTCTACCACCAGGGTGTGATCTTTTTCCTCGCCACAGAATCCCGGGATTGCATCTGCTCAAATAAATGCAGTACGCGCGCGAAGCTTTCCTGGTTGCTGGCTGAACGGAGAGAAGAGATGATATCCCTCTCTTCTCTTTTGGTAAGATGAAAATTCAGGGCCGCTTTATTTTCCGCATTCGAAGAGGCATATTCAAAGGCCACTTTATAAATACTGTTTCCGCTAAAAGTGGAATACGAATTAAGCAGTTCGTTTTGCGAAAACTCCATCATCTTGAACCAGTTGTGCTGCAGCAGGAAAAAAGGCTTGGTGGCATGATCACCGATATTATTCGACACATAGGGATGTTCCCAGCCTCCCGATTTGCGGTCACGTATCTGTATGATGAGAACGCCCGCGGTATTTTCTTTGATCCATTTGTCCATGGCCACCAGGAACCGGAGGGTTGACTCTTCCCCAAAATTGTCCCGTAAACCTGCGTCCATCACATCAACGACCGGGTCGGATGGCAGCCACACATTAGGCAGGACAACCGGGAACGTGGCATTCATCCGGAGAGCCGTCAGCATCCGTAAACGATACGGATCCTGTTTTGCAAAAAAAGATGCGAAGTCAATGGCATCCGGGTCCGTGGCCGGTATCCGGCTGGTATCTTCCCTCGCTTTCATCATAAAACGAACGGGCTGGGTGGAAATGATCATCTTCCTGCCATCGCGGCTGACCACCGAATTAAAAAACATGAGGGGGATATTGGCCGCTTTTTCATCGGCCGCATAATCCCTGAGTTGCTTATCCAGGTACCCCCGGGTATTGCTGTTTAGCTTTTGTTCAAAAGCATAGCCCCTGTCCTTCACATACCGGTAAGGACCCACACTGAATTTCTGTGCCGGGGATATCAGGTCGCGGGCAAAGAATGAAGTGAAAAGAGGATTCAGCAGATCCCCGGCTATATCATCAACATACTGCGGGTTCTGCAGGTTGATATTCTCCCCTTTCTGCCTGCGCAGGTACAGCTCCCTGAAATAGGCCGCACCGATCATTCCGCCCGAAGCGCCATTGATCAGGAAGGTCTTTCGCATAATGCTTCCCTTTGTGACACTGTCAAGCTCCCGGAGCACACTCATGGTAAAAGTGGCGCTCCGGTGGCCGCCGCCGCTGGTATTGATGATCACCAGCAGTGGTTTCCCGCTGCCCTGTTTTTGTTTCCAGTTATTCAATACAAGGGACATGTTTTTCCGGTCGGCCTCAATATTCTCCGGTGTGCTCAGGGCCAGCAAACCACCCGGCGAATAGGATGGCCGTTCGTTTTTATTGGTATAGTTGATCCCGTAGGCCTTGTTGCGGGGATCGATCCAGTCCATCTTATAAAACAAATTCAGCAGCAGCACTACGGCAACGAGGTACGGGATACTCCAGCTCTGTAAAAAATAAGTGATGGCGGCGGCCACCCCGATCAGCACGGAAAAGAAGATCGTGATGCTGGCAGCGGCCGGTAACTGGAAAAAAGGGCTGTCGAGCAAAAAACCGATCAGCAACAGGAATAAAAAGGCGGCGAATACGGAAAGGATGGCCGCGAAATGGTGGCGCTTGAAAATGGATTCAACAAATTCATCCGTGTAATGCGAAACATCCCGCACTTTCCTGAGCCGTACCGGTGTTTCGAAATACCATTCAACATCAATCAGCGGGGAACCGTGGTACACTTCCTTTACGGGACCCATATGCGTGATGTAGGAACGGGGATCCCGGATCACGGGCATCATGCGCCGCAGGATGGACCGGTCGGCCCGGAAAAAATAAATGAATGATGCCGCAAGAATGAAGATGAGCCCGCAGAGAAAACCGCCGCCGAGGAAAAGCATCTCGGTCACCGGTATCAGTTCTTTGTAATGACCGAACCGGAAGGCCTTGAACATATAAAACAGCAAAAAGATCCCCGGGATGATGGCATTATTGATGCAATATTTCAAAAAAGGATTGGTCGTGGCGGAAAGGAAACGGAAATAACGGCTGAACAGGATAAAGCCGGCAATATTCCAGCTCATGATGAACATACCGATGGAAGCCCCCACGATCGCGGCGCTCAGTGAATTCACGTTGCCCAGGAATTCGGGTGCCAGGTAAAGGGAATCGGCGCCAAACGTATTCATGAAAGTGCCGTTCACCGTGCTGAAAAGAATCACCCAGAACAACAGGAGCACCTGGTATTTCCGCACATGCAGGAACAATAGTTGTACAGGAAATGAATGATAAAATCCTTTCAGCCAGGTTTTCATGAATGAGGCAATGGTAATTACCTAAAAATAATGATTATTGACTGCTATGTCAAATAAGGGAGTTTAGAAATAGCGATTTCCCTTTTTGAACCACACAGACACATAGAAAGCAATAGAAAACACCAGGAGAATACGTTGTGTTCCCCTATATGCCTGTGTTTTTATGTGGTGTAAAAAAAATAAAGGATAGTGAACTACCTGATATTACTTCTTCCTGATTACAAGAAACAATACCCAGAAAAGTGAAAGTAACAGGAACATCGCCACCAATTGGTGCAGTTGCGCCATCCATTCAAACGCACCCCAGTGGTTGGGTATGATCTGAAGACTGCTGATCACGGTCAGAATGCCAAGTACGACCTGCAGGATTACGAGGAGCAGGGGCCAGAAAAAGGTTTTGTTCAGCAGGGAAGAGCTTTTGATCCTGTAAAGCCTGTACGTGAGAAATCCCGACAGTATCAGTAACAGGTAAGCCAGTCCGCGGTGAATAAAATGTACGGTGATCTTATTATCGATCAGGCTCAGCAAGCCTTCCTCCTTTCCCATCATCCCCGGCGGGATCAGAAACCCGTTGATATCGGGCCAGGTTGGGGCGGCGGTGGCCGCTTTATGTCCGGCCATGAGCGCCCCGTACACCAATTGTATCACCAGGATGATGATCGTGAGTATCGCTAGTTTTCCTGCCGCTTTGTTTGTGGTCCTTTTTTCCACCGGCACCAGCAGTTCCAGGGCAAACCAGAAGGTATAGCATAAAAGTCCCAGGGCAAAAACAAAATGCAGCGCCAGCCGCGTGGGTTTAACGTAGATCGCATCACCGCTTAGCCCGCTCGCCACCATGATCCAGCCCACCGCTCCCTGGAGGGCTCCCAGCAGGAAAAGGATCAGCATCGGTTTTACCATGGATGGCCTGAACATTTTCTTTACCAGGAAGTAAATAAAGGGGATCAAAAACACCACCCCTATCAGGCGGGCCCAGAAACGATGGAACCATTCCCAGAAAAAAATGAATTTGAAATCCTTGAGGTTAAAATCAAAATTGAGCAGGCTGTACTGCGGTGTTGCCTTGTATTTTTCAAATGCGCTGATCCATTGGGGTTCGCTGAGCGGCGGAAGGGTACCGGTGATCACATCCCATTCGGTGATGGACAGACCCGAACCGGTTAACCGGGTAATGCCCCCCAGCACGATCTGCACGATGATCATCCCGACACCCGCGAGCAGCCAGATGGCAATGGGTTTCGATGAACGCTGATTCAACTCCAGTTCCATAGCGGGTGCAAAGTTAGCCTCCAGGTTCAGGCCGGAAAGGCTTTATTGAATTTTATTTGGAAATTGCAGTTCCATGCTTAAACCCTTTTACCAGGAAGAACTGACCGAGGCCGGCTGTGATGAGGCCGGTCGCGGCTGCCTGGCGGGATCCGTATTTGCGGCGGCGGTCATCTTGCCCGGGGGGTTTTCTCATCCGCTGCTGAACGATTCCAAGCAGGTAAACGAAAAGAACAGGAATGAACTCCGCCGCATCATAGAAGCGGAGGCGATTGCCTTTGGCGTCGCGGAGGTCGATGCCGGTGAGATCGATGAGATCAATATCCTCAAAGCATCTTTTAAGGCCATGCACAGGGCGCTGGACCAAATACGGCCGGCACCCCGGTTGATCCTGGTGGATGGCAACCGGTTCATCCGCTATCAAAAGATCCCGCACCGCTGTATCATTAAAGGGGATGCCACTTTTATGTCCATTGCCGCCGCCAGTATACTCGCCAAGACCTACAGGGATGAATACATGAAAAGATTGCATGAAGAATTTCCGCAATATGGCTGGAACCAAAACAAAGGATACGGCACCCTTGCTCACCGCCTTGCCATTGCAGAACACGGCCTGTCCCGGTATCACAGGAAAAGTTTTCGCCTGCAATCCCTGCAACAGGACCTGTTTTGATTTTTCCGGGGGAGTGGCTTAAACCCCGGGGCCATCTTTAGGTCTTACTCCTGCACCTTTAAAAATATAGCATGAAAAAGATAATGACACTTTGCGTCCTGGTACTCCTGTTTACCCTTGCCGCTCCTGCACAGCAGGGTAATCGCGGGCTCAGGGCAAGACCCTCTGAAATAACAAGATTTGAAAGATTGCAATTGCAAAAAGACCTGTTCAGTTACAGGATCGCACGGCGTCATGCGGAAAAGGACGGACTTGTTACCCCTTATGAAAGAAGGAAACTCAGTAATATGAGACAAAAGACCCGTCGGGACGCAATCCGTTTCCGTCACAATGGCCGTCACCGGCTAATCTGATCCATCCCCATCATATAAAAGAAGGATCCCGTGAAAATGAGAAGATACCGCCCCCCGGGCGGTATTCTTTTTTCCGCTCAGCCACAATCAGTTGCCAATTATCCGGCAATTCGTATTTTCACGCCCGCTTATCTTTGCAAAAACTAAAGAAACCCCATGCAGTTAAAGCCGGTTGCCACCTTTGATACGATCGATCCGGAGGTGTTTAAAAGGGACTATTATGAACCCGGTATACCTGTGGTACTGAAGGGATTGGCAAAAGAATGGCCCGCCTTTCAAAAATGGAACTGGGATTATTTCAAGCAACAGGTCGGCCATAAAAAGGTACCTATTTACAATAATGTAAAGAGTGATGCCTATACCCCGGTCAACAGCGCCGATGATTATAAGCTGTTTGGCGATTACATTGATATGATCAGCAAGGGCCCAGCCGCCTGGAGGGTTTTTTTGTTCAACATCTTTGACCATGCCCCGCAACTGATCAATGATTTTACCTGGCCGGAACACCTGATGAAGGGGTTTATTAAAAAATACCCGATGTTGTTCACCGGGGGAGCCGGCAGCATTACCCATATGCATTTTGATATTGATCTTTCCCATATCCTCCACACCCAGTTTGGCGGCCGCAAGAGGGTGCTGATGTTCCCTTTCAATGAGCAGTACAAACTTTATCGTAAGCCCTGGGAAGTGCTGAGCCTG
>JBGATE010000026.1:324-4432 GCA_044229375.1 Chitinophagaceae bacterium | reverse complement strand
GAAACGTGGATTATGAAAAATTCCCCGCGTTGAAACTGGCACAGGGTCTTGATTTTATACTGGAACCCGGCGACACCCTGTTTATGCCATCGGGCTACTGGCACCACATGGAATACCTCGACAGCGGTTTTGCCATGAGTCTGCGTGCCATGCAGCCTTCGCTTGGCGGAAAGTTAAAGGGGGCCTGGAATTTACTGGGCATGCGGGGCATTGATACCGTAATGAAAAAGACCGCCCCGAAATGGTGGTATGGGAGAAAAGAGAAAAAAGTATTTCAAAACGCGAATAAAGTGATCCATACGGCCGCCACTGTATAATCCGCTCTCAGAACCCTAATTCTTTTGAAGGGTCCCAGAATAATTTCTCAAACTCCACAACCTGGTCGTTCTTCACCCTGATACCTTCTTTCTTCAACAGTTTTTCCATTTGTCCCGGAGGGGAGAAATGATGTTTTCCGGATAAGATCCCCAACCGGTTCACCACGCGGTGTGCCGGCACTTTGGGTGTAACCAGGTGCGCCCCGTTCATGGCCCAGCCCACCATGCGTGCGGAAAGTTTTGTTCCGAGGCAGGAAGCGATAGCCCCGTAGGAAGTCACCCTTCCTTTCGGGATTTGCCGGGCCACTTCATATACCAGTTGAAAAAAGCCGTCCTCCTTTCTTCCGGAGGGCTTTACGGAGCGTAAACGGGTTGCTGATTTTCTTTTCGGAGGCATAACTGAAGTTAAAACGTTTCTTTTTTATTTTTCTCCTTCAGCAATTCGGAACGCCGGGGCTCGGGTACGTTCTCAAAATGATAGGGACAATGTTTACAGCCGTTCCCGCAACAGTATCCTTTTTCCAGGTGATACTTTTCCGTGAGCACCACGTAGCCTTCCTCATTAAAATAATAATGTACCCCTTCAGTCAGCTGGTTCATGTTCCTTCAGTTTTTCTTTCAGCAGGGCATCCTTTTCCTTATCCCCCAGGCCGGCGGGGAGGGTAAAGCAGAGATAATGGACCTTGTTCTTTCCCGCTATATCGAGCGATTCATAATGTGTTTTTATCTTCAGTTCCGGCACAACTGTTTCCTCCCCGAATACATCGTTATTATCCTTGATCAGCGTGCACCCGTACATTTCTATTACGGTTTTGGTGAACCGGTAAAGATCCGGGCTGTCGGTCTTCAGGTGTATCAAACCACCGGGCAGCAGGAATTGTTGATACAAGCGTAGAAATTTCGGGTGGGTAAGTCTTTTTTTAGCCTTGGAAAGCCGGAGTTGAGGATCCGGGAAGGTGATCCAGATCTCACTGACTTCCCCGGGGGCAAAATATTCATTCACCCGGTCGATCTCGGTGCGCAGGAAGGCAACATTTGTAAGATTGTTCTGTAATGCCTTTTTGGCCCCCACCCAGATGCGGTTCCCTTTCAGGTCTATACCGATGAAATTACGATCCGGGAACAATTCACCCAGGCCGAGGGCATATTCACCCTTTCCGCAGGCCAGTTCCAGTGTAATGGGGTTATTATTTGAAAAGAATTCATTCCATTTTCCGGGCATTGCCAACGGGAACTGCAGCACATTGGGAAATGTGTTCAACTCGGCAAAACGCTGTAGTTTCTTTTGTGCCATCGGGCTGCAAAGATAACCTGGCTGAACGAACGACTGCATCAAAACTAACAGGGGGTTTGTTTACCCGAACCTGACCTGCAGCCCTATCCCCACCAGTGATTTTAGCTGGGTGGCGGGAGCGTTCTTATAAGGGCCGAAAAGCCGTACATCATCATCGTAAATGATATCGACACTCCAGCTAATGGCAAATACCTTTCCCAGTTTCGCATTGAACGCGTTCGACATAAAGAGATCAATGTTCTCCGGGTTATGCCGGTAATTGGAGAACAGGTCAAGCCTGCCTTTATATGTAATGAATTTATTGAACTCCTTCAGGTAACTGATCGTGGCGAAGCCGCCGAACTCAAGCGCTGATTTTTTGCCGGGCTCCACACCATAAAGCCCCTTGTTGGCCAATACCGTATCCTTTACGATCACCCAACGGGCGGTGGCCGGAGAAAAATAAACAGAGAGATTCTTTGCGGGTTTATAATCCAAACCGAGACTCACCAGTACATAACCCGGCGACATGAAACCGGAGGAATAAGTCTTGACCGTATCGGAGGGATAGATATAACCCCTGAATATCTGCGAACGCAGGTTGAACAGGGTTGCCAGGTTGAGTTTGGGATTCAGCGCATGCCCGAACTTGGAGAGGAAGTCAAAACGATCGTCATTCTTGCGGCTCCCCAAACTGGTCGTGTTCACATAACCCAGGTTCAGGTCGAAGGTATTGTCCCAGCTGCTTTTTTCCTTTTTATAGAAGGCGAACAAGCTGAGCAGGGAATTGACAGAGAGCGAAAAATTATCACCGCCCGCGGCCCAGTTGCTCAGGGAACCCTGCGAAATATGGATACCATACACGCCACCCCTTCTCCAGGTCTTTTTGGAAGTATCCGCCTCTTTTTTAATGGCCCGCTCCGCTTCAATGCGAAGTTTCTTTACGATCGCGTCCTGGGAAAACGATGCAAGGGAAATGGATACAAGAATTACTAAAGCGGCTGTTTTCAACATGCTGAAAGGTTCGGGTCCTGTTGTAAATGAGGCCAAATTACACAGAAGTCATACAGGCAGGTTACCCTCCGGCAAATATAAAATAGCGAAGAAAGAAGTAAGCAGATAACTATGTACGAATTGTTAAATATAAACGTATATGAATGGGCGTTAGTTCAGTTATTATCAACACAATCGTTTGTTTAGAATTGAACCAGGAGCCCGATCCCGACCAGCGATTTGATCTGCAGCCCCGGCGCGTTCCTGTTTGCTCCGAATAACCTTACATCATCATCATAAATAAGATCGAATCCCCAGGTGGCGGAAAGCACTTTCGATAATTTTGCGTTCAGGATATTGGACATGAAGAGGTCCACATTCTGTGGATTATGCCGGTAATTGGAAAAAAGGTCAAGTCTTCCCTTGTATGTTATGTTCTTGCTGATCTCTTTCAGGTAGTTGATCGTAGCGAAGGCGCCGAATTCGAGATTAGATTTTTTACCGGGAGTTACGCCGTATAAACCTTTATTGGAAAGAGCGGTATCCCGCACGATAACCCAGCGCGCCGTGGCTGGTGAAATGAAAATGGAAAGATTTTTCGTCGGGCGGTAATCTATGCCCGCGCCAAGCAGGATATAACCCGGAGCCATGAAATCGGAAGCCAGGGACTTTATATTATCCTGGAAAGTATATCCTTTGAAAAACTGGGAGCGCAGGTTGAAAATGCCGGCAAGGTTCAGTTTGGATGTCAGCGCGTAACCATATTTGGATAACAGGTCAAAGCGATCGTCGTTCTTCCGGCCGCCCAGGCTGGTGGTATTGACATAACCCAGGTTAAAGTCGAAGGTATTGTCCCAGCTGTGTTTTTCTTTCTTATAAAAAGCATACAGGCTGAGCAGGGAATTGACGGAAAGTGAAAAATTATCGCCTCCCGCGGCCCAGTTATTCAGGGAAGCCTGTGCGATATTCAGACCATAGATCCCCCCTTTCCGCCAGGTTTTTGATGACGTATCAGCAGGATCCTTTTTGATCTGTTTTTCGGAATCTGCTTTCAGTTTTTTTACAGATTCATCCTGGGCGATTGTTGATAGGGTCATCAATAGCCCGGCGAGCAGGAAAAGCTTTCTCATATTGCTTTGTTGGGTTGGAAGATGTGGTAATCTTTTAGCAAAATTAAAGCCATATTCCAGCCCGGGAAGTATCCTTTCGCAAAGCAGGGTGGCTTTAGAAGTGGTTTCTTTTGGACTATTGACCTGGGCTCCGGCTGTGGAAAGCATCCATGCTTCATAAAGCAGGAACGCGGGCCGGCCGTTTATAAAAAAGGGAGACCAGGGGACTGAGCCATTTCAATAAACCAGGATTCCTGAACCCGAACGGAACCCCTTGAAAATTGAACATTGAATGTTGATAGTTGAGCGTTTCTTAAATTTTCAACGCTCAATATTCAATGAGCAATAAAAAAGCCTCACGGTCAACGAGAGGCTGTAGTGCTGTAGGGGAAGGGTTCGAACCTCCACGGGGCAGT
>JBGATE010000026.1:0-314 GCA_044229375.1 Chitinophagaceae bacterium | reverse complement strand
AATGAATAGAGAGCGCTACTCTCAACCTACTGGTGGTCAACCCCAGTCGGTCCCGTCGTCACGGGATCGGCGTTATACAACGTTTGTCCTATTCTCCCGCCGAAACCGAAGTGTAGGCGGGTTTTCCCCACCCCCGGGACAAGAGGGTCGCTGCCAGGCATGGAGAGCCTTGAGTATTGAACATTGTTCATTGCTCATTGAGCATTTAATTCAATTTTCAATGTTCAATGCTCAATTTTCAACTATCAACAAAAAAGCCTCCCTGAACATCAGGAAGGCTTATGCTGTAGGGGAAGGGTTCGAACCTCCACGGG
>JBGATE010000269.1:0-3395 GCA_044229375.1 Chitinophagaceae bacterium | reverse complement strand
CTCAGGATGTGCCGCCTGATACTACCGGAGCCATTCAACGGGTTTTGTTTGTAAAATTATTAAAAGCTACTTCTCAGCGTACCAATCTTCCCATCTGGGACCTGATGATGAAGAATGTGTATTCGGTGGGCTACGGTCAACTGGAACGCCAGGATTTTCAGCTTAACATGACCTATGAGGAACCGAGCCTGGGAGAAAAAAGATACCTGCCGCCCAATGATGTCAGCGATCCGTATAAAGGACAACCGATCATTTCCCTTACCAACCTCGACCGGCTGAATAACCAGAACGACCCGCAGCCGGATGGCATATTCGACTTCGTTGAAGGATTCACGGTCATCTCCTCGCAGAGCAGGATTGTATTCCCGGTTCTGGAACCCTTTGGACACGACCTCGATTATATTTACGCTACGCAGGCGCTTCGCGAAAAATACCTCTATTATCCCCTGTACGATACGATCAAGGCCATCGCGCAAACATTTGCCAACCTGAACCGGTTCAAGATCACCGGTAAATCCAAATCATCAGGATCGGCGATGGGAGGAGGTTTTGGCGGAATGGCAGGCGGAATGGGAGGAATGACTGGTGGCCAGGGCGGTATTGGCGGTTTACCCGGGACAGGTTCCGGTGAATACCAGTTGGGCTTTAATATTCCCCGCGGATCGGTGACCGTTACGGCCAATGGCCAGGTCCTGCAGGAAAATGTGGATTACGAGATCAATTATGACCTGGGTTCACTCCGGGTAACCAACCAGGCAGTGTTGAATTCCGGAATACCGGTCAGCATTCAGTACGAGAACAACCAGGCTTTTGGTTTCCAGCAAAAGAATTTTATGGGTCTGCGTCTCGATTACCTGGCCAATAAAAAACTGACGCTTGGCGGTACGATCGTAAAACTGGGCGAAAGGCCATTTTTCATTAAGCAACTTTACGGCGAGGACCCGATCAAGAATACCATGTATGGAGTGGATATTGATTACCGTAATAACCTGCCGCGCCTGACCAAATGGCTGGACAAGCTTCCCTTCTACAGTACCCGGGCCATGTCATCCGTAACGGCTACAGCCGAAGCGGCCCTCCTTGATCCGGGTCATGCGAAGCAGATCAATGGCACCGACAGGGACGGCAACCCGGAAAAAGGCGGACAATCCTACATTGATGACTTTGAAGGCACCAGGGCCAATATCGATCTCCGCTTCCCGCTGATAAGCTGGAATATGGCATCCATACCGCAGGGGAACGGATTATTTCCCGAATCAGCTTTCAATAATGACCTGCGAAGCGGCTACAACAGGGCAAAACTGGCCTGGTATAATATTGAACCCACCCTTCAGGAGAAGCGCAGTTCCAACAATCCCCTGCGGAACAACCTGGCCGAACTTTCCAGGCCGGAAACGCGGCAGGTTTTGCAACGGGAGATCTTTCCGAAACGGAATACACAGTTTGGGGAAGGGTTGCTCACCACCTTCGACCTTGCCTTCTATCCAAAGGATAAAGGACCTTATAATTTTGAGACCTCTTCCACAAGGGTGGATGCAAATGGCCGGTTACGTTTTCCGCAGCAGGCATGGGGCGGATTGATGCGGAACATTGACCAGACCGATTTTGAAACCAGCAATATTGAGTTCATCGAATTCTGGCTGCAGGATCCATTTATAACGAATACGGCCAATCCAAACGGCGGCAGACTCTATTTTAACCTCGGTAATGTTTCTGAAGATGTACTCAGGGATGGCAAGCGGCTTTACGAGAACGGTCTACCAACCACCACCAACAATGCCCCGGTGGATAATACATCCGTTTGGGGCAAGGTACCTGCCAACCCAATGCAGGTAACCAATGCGTTCAGTAACGATCCGGCTGACAGGCCCCTGCAGGATGTGGGATATGACGGGTTGCAGGATGAGGAAGAGAAAACAAAATTTGCCGCCTACCTGGCCGCTCTTCAAACCAATTTCGGTGCGGGTTCACCAGCCTATCAGAAGGCATTTGGTGATCCTTCGGCGGATAATTTCAGGGCGTACCGGGATCCCTCTTTTGACCAGGGACAGGTTGCGGGTATCCTTGAGCGGTATAAGAATATCAACAACCCGCATGGTAATTCCCCCGTAGCCGAAAATAATACGGAATTCTTCAACGCCTTCACCCAGTACCCCGACCAGGAAGAAATGAACCGTGACAATACCATGAACGAAGTGGAAGAGTATTTCCAGTACCGGGTGGATATACAGCCCAATATGATGCCGGGCAGCAATTTCATCACCGATGTAAGAACGCCGACGGTCACCCTTGCGGATGGCAGTACCCGTACCGAAAGATGGTACCTTTTCCGCATACCGGTTGACCAGTACCAGCAAAAGGTGGGAAATATCCCCGATTTCAAATCCATCCGATTCATCCGGATGTTCGTAACCGGTTTTGAAGATTCGGTTGTGATGCGTTTTGGTAAGCTGGAACTCATCCGCAACCAGTGGAGAAAATTCCGTTACAACATCGATACAACGGGCCTGTACACCAACCTGCCGCAGCCCGATCCCACTTCGGTGAATACGCTGGCTGTGAATATTGAAGAGAACGACCAGCGTCAGCCGATCCCTTACCGCATTCCGCCGGGGATTGAAAGGCAACAGCAACTTAGTAACAATAACGTGGCCCTGTTCCTGAATGAGCAGGCGATCAGTATGCAGGTTTGCGGTCTTTCACAAACCGAAAGCCGGGGTATTTTCAAAACAATGAACCTGGATATACGGCAGTACAAAAGACTGCAGATGTTCATCCACGCGGAATCGGTGCAGAATTACCAGCCGATCGATTTTGGTGATATGAATGCTGTCATACGGATCGGCAATGATTTTTCCGGTAACTATTACGAGATTAAGATCCCGCTCCGGATCACCCAGTTCGGCGAAACGGACAGCCTGCGAATATGGCCCAAGGAAAATGACCTGGATTTTAACCTGGACCTGCTGACTGCGCTGAAATCGAAACGGAACCGGTTGGGAGTACTTCCTTCACAGTATTTCAGGGAAACAACCGCCGATGGAAGATCCTATGCGATACTGGGGAACCCGAACCTCGGGGAAGTGCGGGGGATGATGCTGGGGGTGGAGAACCTTACACAGGAGTCGCTTTGTACAGAGGTTTGGTTCAATGAACTCCGGCTCTCTCAACTGGATGAAAAAGGAGGATGGGCCGCCAACGCCCGTGTGGAATTCCGCCTGGCCGACCTCGGTTCCATGACACTGGCCGGAACCGCACGTACCCGCGGATTCGGCACGCTGGAGCAAAGGGTGAATGAAAGAAGCCGCGAAGATGTTTATACGGTGGATGCCACCGCTACGATCGAGGCCGGCAAGCTGCTTCCCAAAAAACTCGGGATGCAGATACCCGTATAT
>JBGATE010000268.1:0-3490 GCA_044229375.1 Chitinophagaceae bacterium | reverse complement strand
TTGTCCAATGCCCCGGTGGCCCTGCGGATGGGAGAGATCAATAAACTGGCCGAAGCCTGCGGCAATGCTCCCGTTATCGGGGCCGATGTGACAAATATGGAGGACCTGAAGAATCTCTTTGAAAAATCCATGGAACATTTTGGCGGTAAGATCGATTTCATCCTGCATTCCATCGGGATGAGCCTGAACGTAAGAAAAGGCAAGCATTACACGGAGTTGAATTATGATTGGAACCAGAAGACACTCGATATTTCAGCCATGAGCCTGCACCGGGTGCTCCGAACGGCCTGGGATTTAGACGCCCTGAATGAGTGGGGAAGCGTGGTAGCACTTACCTATATCGCCGCGCAAAGGGTGTTCCCGGATTACAATGAAATGGCGGATGCCAAGGCCCTGCTGGAAAGCGTGACCCGGAGTTTTGGCTACCACTACGGCGCAAAAAAGAAAGTTCGTGTAAATACGGTTTCGCAATCACCCACCCGAACCACTGCCGGAAGCGGCGTAAAAGGTTTTGACGGTTTCATCAACTATGCCGAGGCCATGAGTCCGCTGGGAAATGCCACCGGGGAGGATTGCGCCAATTATTGCGTCACCCTTTTCAGCGACCTCACGAAATATGTGACCATGCAGAACCTGTTCCATGATGGCGGGTTTAGTTTTACGGGGGTGACAGCGGGGGTGATTGATAAAATGGAAAAACCCCTTTAGGGGAACAGGGGGTTGTTGGGGGCTCTAATATTCATCCTCATTGAACAAGAAATCATCCTGTGTAGGATAATCCGGCCAGATGTCTTCAATGGTTTCGTAAACATCGCCTTCATCTTCCAGTTCCTGCAGGTTCTCCACCACTTCGATGGGGGCGCCGCTGCGGATGGAATAATCGATCAGTTCATCTTTGGTGGCCGGCCAGGGGGCGTCTTCCAGGTACGAAGCTAATTCTAAGGTCCAGAACATTCTCTCAGTGTTTAAATTTCAGAACAAGGTTTATTGTCGAGGGGTGGAAATACCCCCTAATTTTCCGCAAAAGTAGTTGTATTAACGAATTTTCCAAATCCTTAGTTGTTAACGGGTTTTTTGAATAATTTCTTAAAAATCAGCTGCTTTTAACCAGCTTCATTTTTACCGCTGAATGCTTTTGCGGATATTTGATCAATTAATGACTACAACGGCTGCATGATCACCGGAAAAAATATTTACAAACGTTACGGCAACCTGGAAGTGCTCAAGGGGGTTAATATCGGGATCGGCAGGGGTGAAGTGGTCTCGATTGTTGGCCCATCCGGATCCGGGAAAAGCACGCTTTTGCATATCCTGGGAACCCTGGATAAGGCGGATATGGGCGAAGTGAGCATGAACGACACGATGATCAGCGCCCTGAGCGGTAAAAAGCTGGCTTCTTTCCGGAACCGGCATATCGGCTTTGTCTTCCAGTTTCATCATTTATTGCCCGAATTCACGGCCCTTGAGAATGTGTGTATACCCGGCTGGCTGGGAGGTAGAAAAAAGGCGGAGGTTAAGGAAGAGGCGGAGCAACTGCTGTTGATGCTCGGGCTTTACAACCGCAAAGAAAATAAACCCAACCAGCTTTCCGGCGGGGAGCAGCAACGGGTGGCGGTGGCGCGGGCCCTGATCAATAAGCCCGATATCGTATTCGCCGATGAACCCAGCGGCAACCTGGATACCGCGAACGCAAAGGAACTCCACCGATTATTTTTTGACCTTCGGGATAAATTCAACCAGACCTTTTTGATCGTTACCCATAACGAAGAACTGGCCCGGCTGAGTGACCGTGTATTGCAAATGATCGACGGGAAGATCGTGACACCCGTCTCCTGATCAGCAGGATTAAACTCTCGGTTTCCAGGGAATTTCTTCCACTTTCAGGATAAAGGAAGCGAAGCGGCTCAATACAAAAAGATAATCGCTGAGACGGTTCAGGTAAGTAATGATCAGCGGCTCGATCGCGTCGTTTTTCTTTTGCAATCGTACGCAACAGCGTTCCGCCCTGCGGCAAACACAACGGGCCACGTGCAGTGTGGATGCGGCTATATGACCGCCTGGGAGTATGAAGGACCTCATCGGGGGAAGGGTCTCGTTCATCGTATCCATTTCTTTTTCCAGTAATGTGATATCAACTTCTTTCAGATCGGGAATCTTCAGTTTGGGCTCTTTCTCCGGATCGCAGGCAAGTGCCGAACCGATGGTGAACAACCTGTCCTGTACCTCCTGCAGCACATGCGGTATTGGTTCTGTTTTCAGGTGATCGCGGCAAAGCCCGATAAAGGAGTTCAGTTCATCCACTGTCCCATACGCCTCTATGCGCCGGTGCGATTTGGAAACCTTGGTCCCGCCGATCAGTGAAGTGGTCCCTTTGTCGCCTGTCTTGGTATAGATCTTTGATGACATGTCTTTTTATTACGGGTAAACAATCGCCTTTTCGTTTTTCATATCGCTTTCCACCAGGCCGTCCCTGAGGCGAATTACCCGGCGGGCATGGTTGGCGATATCTTCTTCGTGGGTCACCACCACCAGGGTGTTCCCTTTCTTGAAGATATTATCAAAGATCGCCATGATCTCGTAGGAAGTTTTGGTGTCCAGGTTTCCGGTTGGCTCGTCTGCCAGTATCAGCGAAGGATTATTTACCAGCGCCCTCGCAATGGCTACCCGTTGGCATTGCCCGCCGGAGAGTTCATTGGGTTTGTGATGGCTCCGGTCCGTCAGGTTCACCATTTCGAGTACCTGCATGGCTTTTTCATTGCGAAGTTTTTTGCCCATACCTGCATACACGAGGGGCAGGGCCACATTCTCCAGTGCCGTTAAACGGGGCAGCAGGTTGAATTGTTGAAATACAAAGCCAATCTCCCGGTTTCGTATCTCGGCCAGGTCATTATCCTTCATCTTGCTTACATCATGTGTGTTAAGTATATAAGTACCGGATGTTGGTGTATCCAGGCAACCGATGATGTTCATCAGGGTGCTTTTACCCGAACCGGAAGGACCCATGAGGGCGACGTATTCATTTTTATTAATATCGAGTGAAATGCCATTCAGCACCTGCAGTTCCTGCCTGCCCATAAAGTAGCTTTTGCAGATGTTTTCGAGATGGATGATTGAGTTCATGTTGTCGGATGTCAGGTGCCGGAGGTCAGATGTGGTTTAGGGTCTGTATTTCCGGCGTATGGCCTAAGCCTTCATTTTTTTATCATTTTGGGCACTTTAAAAAATTTTTCGTCGTGCAGGGGCGCGTTTTTCAGGGCCTCTTCACGGCTTACGGATCCTTGTACTTCATCTTCGCGCAGCACATTCACTTCCTCACTCATGTGCAATAACGGCTCAACCCCATCAAGGTTCAGTTCATTCATTTTTTCCGCAAAAATGATCATTCGCTGCAGATCATTCTTTATCTCCGCCCTTTCTCCTTCACTGAATTCCAGGCGGGAGAGGTGGGCGAGTTTGTCTACCAGCGCATCGGTCACTTCCATCCTGCAAA
>JBGATE010000267.1:0-3493 GCA_044229375.1 Chitinophagaceae bacterium | reverse complement strand
CTTTTTGCTCTATGCAATTCCGAGTTGGTTATTGATCATGTTCGGTATGATGAATGGTTACGCCTGGTATACATGGGTGGGTTTTGGAATTGCATTTTATGGATTGGCTTATTTTTTTGTGCATGATGTGATCATTCACCAGCGGTTTAAATGGTTCAGCCGGAGCAACAATACCTATGTGCGGGCGATACGCTGGGCGCACAAGATGCATCATAAGCACCTTGGCAAAGAGCAGGGGGAGAGTTTTGGTTTCCTGGTCGTCAATAAAAAATACTGGCAGAAAGTGCGCCGCGATAAAAAACTGATGGCGGGGAAGGCGAGGGTGGAGTATGCCCCGGAGGACAGTTCGGAGTCGAGAGTTCAGAGTTCAGAGCCGGTCCCTGATACTAATTAATTTCCTATACTTTTCATAGTCAGTCACCATAGTTTGTGCTCAATTTAAATGATATAAGTATGGGATTACATACTTTCCATAAGCGAAGGAGATCTGCGTATCGCGGAGCCCTGACTCTGAACTCTTAACTCTTAACTCTGAACTCTTCCTCCAAATACGATTACATCATCGCCGGCGCCGGTTGTGCCGGTTTGAGCCTGGCCGTTCACATGATCCGTTCCGGGAAGTTTGGAGATAAAAAAGTTTTGCTGATCGATAAGGACCCCAAGCAAAAAAACGACCGCACCTGGTCATTCTGGGAAACGGAACCGGGGCCCTTTGAAGAGATCGTTCACCGCAGGTGGAAAAAGACCTGGTTTCACAGCAAAGGTTTCTCCCGTCTCCTTGAATTGGATCCCTATGAGTATAAAATGATCAGGGGCATTGATTTTTATGAATATTGCTTTTCCACTATCCGCCGTCATCCCAATTTTGAAATTCGCTTTGAAGAGATCCGTTCACTGATCAATGAAGCAAACCTGGCCGTGGTTCAAACGCCAACCGCAACCTACAGGGCTGAATATGTATTCAACAGTCTTTTGCTGGAAAAACCGCAATTAAAAAAGGGGGAGTATTATTTGCTTCAGCATTTCAAGGGCTGGATCATCGAAACACCGGAACCGGTATTTGAACCCGGCGAAGCTACCCTGATGGACTTCCGGGTTGACCAGTCTCACGGTACCACATTCGTATATGTAAAACCCTTCTCCGCCACCCAGGCGCTGGTGGAATATACGTTGTTTACGGCCAACCTGCTTGCCTCATCCGAATACGACAATGGTTTGAAAACTTATATCCGTGAATTTCTCGGAATAACATCTTACCGTATTGCCGAAGAGGAGACCGGTATCATCCCGATGACCAACCACGCATTTCCCGCTGTGAACGGCCGGATCATCAACCTGGGTACGGCCGGCGGGCAGACCAAGGGTTCCAGCGGATATACGTTCAGGTTTATCCAGAAACATTCTGCACGACTGGTAGAGAGCCTGCTAAAAAAAGGAAACCCGTTCATCCCCCGGCCGCATGGCCAGCGCCGTTTCCGTTTCTACGATAGCACCCTGCTCCATATTCTTCAGCACAATAAAGTCCCCGGCGACCGCATTTTCGGCCTGCTCTTCCAAAAAAACAAACCCCGGCAGGTGCTGAGGTTTTTGGATAATGAAAGTTCGTTGGGCGATGAGCTGAAGATCATTTCGTCACTTCCCACCTGGCCGTTCTTAAAAGCAGCATTGAAACAGTCATGAGTCGGGAGTTCAGAGTTCAGAGACAGAACCCCGATTTATTGTGAACTGACTGCCAGGCTGCGCGAATGAAAAAACGCGGGCTGCGGGAAGGGCACTCTACACTTTCGGGTTCTGACTGTGGACTGCCTGCTGTGGACTGCCTGCTGTGGACTGTAGACTGTTGTCAACGCATGCGTTGACGCTACTGATCCGGGTCCATCTGCATAAACTCCCGTTTCACCGCTTTCAGCATACTGAACAACTGTGCCACCTGTATCAATAACAATACGCCCAGCGCCAGCAATACATACCAGGGCAGCGTGATCGCTTTAATATTGGGGGAAGCCTCCGCGAACTTGATATTATAATAATAGGTAAGCGCCGATCCGAATGCCATACCCACCAGCAAAAAAGATAACAGGGAATACACCACTTTCATGAACATGATCCGCATGGTGGAATAGCCCACTTTAAAATTTTCCAAAATCGCTGCGGGTATGATCAGCACCAGCGCGATCCAGCTCCAGTTCTTGCTGAACCATTCGTTATTAAGGGTAAGGCTAAGTACAATGATGAGGACGATGGAAAGCAACCCCCAGGGGAACAGGAGGAATGTGGAGGGTTTGCGTGATTGAGTTGCCATGTTGGTTGGGTTTAATTACATCAGGAAGATAGCTAAAATTCTTTTCAATAAAAAAAGCCCGCCTTCGCTTTCGCTTCGGCGGGCGTTGTAGCCTCGACAGGGCTAAATAATTTATTGAGAATCAATTAATATAAAAAAACCGTAAACGAATCCGTAAACTGGTATTTTTAGGCTTGTTTTACGTGTCAAATACGCTATGCTAAAGGTACCTTTTTATTTCGATCTGGTATGAAATATTACTGCTATTATTCCGTAGAATTTTCAGAGGGGGGTACATCTTCCATCGAACCCACTAATCTTATTTCAGGGTTATTCTGCACAGTTCTGACGGCTACCGTCAATATGTATATATCGCAATAAATCTTTATTGCTAATACTTCGGTCATTGTTATTGAATGATGCAATACTGTTTTTGTTTCAACATCCAACGCAAGTTTAATAACCCGGTCATACTCCGTGCGTCCTTTAATCATTCCCTGAATCTGCGCATATCCCACTTCGAAAACCTGCTCTTTATTTGCTATTTTTTCGTGTTTAAGAAGCAATTGCCGAAAGGTATTGAAGAAAATCCTGAACGCATCGAAATCGAGTCGCAGGTGAATGTCTGTTCTGCAGAGCATCGAAAGTGCTGTCATGTACTCCTCGACTTCCTGTTGATCTGCTTTTAAATGAACATGCAGGAAATAGTCATGCACAATGCCAGCCAGGTGCATTTCTTGTTCTTGCAAAACCATCCCCCTGCTTTGCCAATTCGCTTTCAGTTGTTCTGGCACGGATAGCCTAAGTCGTTGTTTCGATTCCAGATCAATAATAGAATCATAAAATACGTCTGTGTCGATGGGCACATGCCAATAGAATATTCCACGGGTGGCAATACTTAAGGCGGCTGCTATTGTTTTCGAAATGTACCAGGACTGATGCCAAAGAATATGTACGGTAACAACCGACGGTAGAATTACTTTAACCTTGAGGGTGTGCTTATCCTTGCTTGCTGCAAAGGAAAATGGCCTGGGATATTTATTAAAAGCATTAATCTCTTTTTTACGAATTGAATGAGACGGGGTGATCAGTGTAAAATTAATTTCCCATTTTTCTTCAAACTTCTCAAAGTTTTCAGGGATTGGTTTATTGATTTCCTTTTCGCTCAGTTCATTCAGAGTAGCAGTTTCTTTTTCATGTTCATCCTTTAAC
>JBGATE010000266.1:0-3503 GCA_044229375.1 Chitinophagaceae bacterium | reverse complement strand
TTTACCCATTTTACAAGCAATGCATCCCATTCCAGCATTTTGATGGCCGTATAAAAAAGAATGACTGCGAAGATCTTTTTCAGCAGGGCCTGGTCCATGGCAATGGCCATTTTACTGCCGAAATAGGCGCCGACCACAAACCCGGCAGCCAGGAGCCCCACGATCTTCAGATCAATCGGCGTACCCATTTTCTGGCACTGGTGGTAATAATACAAGGAGGCTATGATGACTACGGGCAATGTCAGCACCGCCAGTGATGTGCCCTGGGCCTGGTGCTGGGTGTAATGCATAAAAAACACCAGCGCCGGGACCATGATGATGCCGCCGCCAATGCCCACGAGACCGCTGAGCATGCCGGCTCCCAGCCCGATCAGCAGGGCTGTCAGTATCAGTTGTGTTGCCATATTCTTTTTTTGCAGGGTTTCCATTATTATTTCCGGTAAAATTCCTTATACCGGTTGATCGCTTCGGTTATGATGCGGCAGGCAATGAACTGGTCCTGGAAATTATCGATCTCCACTTTTTTATTTTCCAGCACCTTGTATTGTTCAAAGAAGTTCTTCAGTTCCAGCAGGAAATGCTGGGGCAGTTCTTCCATCCGGCTGTAATGGTTTACCGACGGGTCGTTGGCAGCTACGGCAATGATCTTGTCATCCACCTG
Organism: Chitinophagaceae bacterium; assembly: GCA_044229375.1. Classification (GTDB taxonomy): domain Bacteria; phylum Bacteroidota; class Bacteroidia; order Chitinophagales; family Chitinophagaceae; genus JJ008. Next base: position 2,842 of record JBGATE010000266.1, on the reverse strand, counting down.
TCCCTGGTCGATCATCTGCATGTTGCCGATCACCCTGGCATCTACGAGGCAAAGCGACTGGATGGATTGTGAACAAAGTACCAGTATGTCGAGCGGGTCGCCGTCCTGCCCGAGGGTCTGCGGTATGAAACCGTAATTAACGGGGTATTGAAAGGATGAGTAGATTACCCTGTCGAGTTTCAGCAAACCGGTATCCTTGTCAACTTCATATTTGGAACGGGAACCCTGCGGTATCTCTATCAGGGCAGTTACCGTTTCAGGAGCCTTATCGCCGTAACCGGCGCCGTGCCAGGGATGATGAACGGTAAGCATATATTATTTTTTCGGTTTGTAATACAGTACATCTACTTTTTCCAGCGTAATTAATCCGCCTTTCCCGCACTGCTCAAAAAGCAGGTTCAGTTCCGGAAGAAAGGCGTCGATCTTTTCCGAGCTGTCCACCATTTCAACCACGATGGGCATGTCTTCTGATAATTCGATAAGCCTGGAGCGATGAATACGACTGCTTGCCCCGAATGACATGATCCCTTTGAGAACGGTTCCCCCGGCCAGCCCCTTCTCTTTTGCTTTTATCAGAATGGCCTCGTATAGGGGCCGGTGATGGATGTGGTCAGCTTCTCCCAGGAAAACCCGAAGGAGTTTCGATTGTCCGTTTAGTTCCATATTAAAACAATTTAATAACAGCGATGCCTGCAAAAACGGCGGCCACTCCTAATACCAGGCTGCCGGCACTGTACAATAGTAAATACAAAACATCACCGCTCCTGAGTAACTGCATGTTTTCAAAGGCAAAGGCAGAGAAGGTGGTGAAGCCGCCACAGATTCCGGCAATCAGCAACAATCTTGTTGCGGGAGTGAGCAGGTCGGACCTTTCCGCTGCAGCGAAGATGAGGCCGATCAAAAAGCAGCCGATGAGATTCACAGCCAGCGTACCCCAGGGAAAAGGGCTTGAAATATTTTCAGCAAACCATTTCTGGCAGCCATACCGGGCAATACTGCCGATGCCGCCACCCAACCCCACCAGCAGTATATTTTTTATCATGGCAGTGAATCGTTGAGGTTGGGTTTTTTCAGCAGCGTATCCGCATCATGTTCGTACAGGTATTTCAGGTCCACCAGCCATTGGCCGTTGATGCGTATGACCCTCAGGGTATCCGGGTCGTTCCGGTAAGAATTGGAATAGATCACAAGGGTCACCGAATCCTTCAGCGGTTCCTTCACTTCGTGGATATTGATGGAGGAGGAACGGTAACCGTCCTTTATCGCTTTGTCGGCACGCTGGTAAGAGCGTTCCGCCACATCCATGTAATTGGTATTGACGGAGTCGGCCAGCATATAATTCCTTGCTTCATCGAATTTGCCGTCGAGGGCGGCCCGGATAAAATTCCGGGCGGCGTCAATATTATTTTCGGAGGCAACCGGTTCTTTCTTTCCTGAGCAGGCAGCACCATAAAGCAGGAACAGGGATATTCCCAGGACAGCAGGAGCGCTCATTTTCATACCTGCAAAATACAAAACTTTGAGGCAGTGCATAAAAAAACCCCTCGGGGGAGGGGTCTTTTACCAAACAGGTGCTGCTTAGTTATTCTCTTTGAGCTTGTCGAGCATTTCCCCGGTTTTTTCGAGGTAGCCTTTCAGGGTGTCGAGGGATTCTTTCAGGGTGTCGCTGTTGAACAGATCCTGGAAGTTCTTCAGCCCCGTTGTATCCGTAGCGTTTTCATCTTTGAACAGGTCATCTCCCTTGTTCTTGCTGGCGTCCATTCCCATTTTCATTAATGTGCTCATGGTGAAATCCACTTTCCAGTCTCCGCCTTCCAGTTTCAGCGGGAAGGCAACTGTTTCATTTTTCTTTTTATTCGTTACAGACACCGTGGCCTTATCGCCGTCGATTTTGGTTTCCCCAAACTCCATATCCATAAAATCTTCCGTTCCGTCGTCTTCTTTTTTCTCTGCACCGGCCTTCTCCATTCCTTCAGCGGCGTCAAAGGCCTTTTTCATCAGGTCGAGGGTGGATTTGCTTTCTTTAGTGCAGAGTTTTGCGGCTCCGTCGATATCTTTTTGGGCCATTTTGTCAAAGAAGGCGGTCAGTACGGTTTTGGGATCTCCACCAGCAGCTTTGTCCTTTCCTTTACAGGCAGGCAGTAAAAAGGCAATTGTCAGGGCAATAAGGGATGTGGTCAGCAGTTTTTTCATGTTAAAAGTTTAAGGGCGTAAAAATAATGGTTGCGTGAATATTTAGTATATAAATTTTTCTTTTTTCATCAGCCGGGCAGCCGGGTGCAGGAACAGGTCATCGGTGGTAACGCCAAAGGGCAGCGTATCCGTCCGTACATAGGAAGCCAGTGCATTGCCCAGCGCTTTATTCAGTGATTTAAAAACAAATTCGGCGCAATACATCCTGTCGTCGCTCAGGAAATTAAAATACAGATCAAACTTCAGCCCGGCAGCATAGTATCCTCTGACCGTTGCCTCCAGTGTACCCAGTTGTGAAGGGTTGAGCGGGTACCGGTAAACGGCCACTGCATTATTCTCCGCGGGGTTGCAAAACCGCTCAAGCGGTTCCCGTAACAGTTTTTGCGAAGGGTTATAGATGCCGCCCAGCGCATGGTAGACAAAAGCGGAATCGTTCTCCAGCAGCACAAGACCGCAATGTGAATACGAAGTGTCTTTCCTGTTGAAACTGCGGGCTGCGCGGCTTACCTCGTCGTTTCCGTTTCGGAAGATCATATCGCCGGAATGCAGCAGGGCATTCAGCCCCTGTATCCGCTGGTAATTGGCCGTTTGGTTTACCGCGTGGGTTTGTCCGGCCGGATTTTTTTTGGCGCCGCAGGAGCCAATAAAA
>JBGATE010000265.1:0-3512 GCA_044229375.1 Chitinophagaceae bacterium | reverse complement strand
TGTACCTCACTTTGTTCGTTCAAAAGGGTCAGGTTGTCAGCCAGGTGGAGGTATTGGATGCCAGCCGCCTGTTCTTCAAATTCCATTGCGCTGATTCCCTCGGCCTGCCCCATGCGTTGATAGGCATCCTGCGGATTCTCTTTTTCGTATTCCTTGTTGTAGGCGCGGAGAATATGCTTCACCAGGCGGTGACGTACCACATCTTCTTCGTCGAGTTCAATATGTGCGATCCCGTCGATGTTCTGTAATATCCGTACCGCCGTTACCAGGCCGCTGCGCTGGTTGCGTGGCAGGTCCACCTGTGTCATGTCCCCGGTGATGATAGCCTTGGCATTGGCGCCGATACGGGTGAGGAACATTTTCAGTTGCAGGTCGGTCGCGTTCTGGGCCTCATCCAGGATGATGAAAGCGTTGTCGAGCGTTCGTCCCCGCATATACGCCAGCGGCGCGATCTCAATGGTGCGGGTGGTCATATAATAACCCAGTTTATCGGCGGGTATCATATCATCCAGCGCATCATAAAGCGGTCGCAGGTAGGGATCGATCTTTTCTTTGAGATCACCGGGGAGAAAACCAAGGCTTTCACCGGCTTCTACGGCCGGGCGGGTAAGAATGATCTTCTTGACCTGTTTATTCTTTAATGCCCTTACGGCGATGGCCACGGCCGTATAGGTCTTACCGGTACCTGCAGGTCCGATGGCGAATACGACATCGTTCTTCTCGGCCTCCTGCACCATTTTTTTCTGGTTGGCGGTCCTTGCCCTTACGGACTTGCCGTTGGGACCGAATACCAGCACTTCGTTTGGGTTCTTTTCCCGGAAATGGTCGATCGTTTCCGCATCATCACCGCCCAGCACCTGTTCGAAATAATTCTGGCTCATGTGACCATTGCGTTCCAGGTAGGAAACGATCAGTTCGATCTTTTCCCGGGCATTTACGATCTGCTCGGGAGCGCCGCTCAGCTTTAGCTGGGTGCCCCGGGAAAGGATCTTGAGCAGGGGGAATTTCTTTTTGAGGATGTCGAGCTTACCGTTATTTACTCCGAAAAATTCAATAGGGTTTACGGTTTCGAGGTTGATGATCGTGTCTGTCAATGCACTACGGTTTATGTTTCACTAAGCCGGCGAAGGGCGGTACCGGATTTGGGTGCGTCTCCTGCCTCTTTACAGGAGCCTGCCCTTTCTTTTCAATATTACTCAGCAATATTGTTCCGTCCTAAAGTTACTTATTCACAGGTGTTAATACAAATTGTGGGGAGAAAGAATTTGTTACATTTTTTTTCCCTAATCCGGTGACTGATCTAAATCAACAGGTTGCCTGTCGGGTATCAGCAGGGCTTGTCGGGAAAAATAACAATATTTGTTACATGAAAGAAGAGACAAAACCCATCAAAAGAAGTGTTCAGCTGGCGCCGCTCAGCCGGGAACATCATGACGGATTGTTGTTTGCCTGGAAAATAAAGCAGGGACTGGAGAACAATACCCCGCTGGAAATGCTGCGGAAATACAGTATGTGGTACTGGCGCCACCATATCAAGCCACATTTTTACCAGGAGGAAAAGATCCTGATTCCTCACATGCCTGCGGACCACCCGATGGCAATAAGGCTGAAGGAAGAACATGATCATATCCGGGAACTGGTACTGGGACTGGATGAACAGGCCGATAAAAGATCACTGCAGATCCTCTGCGACCTGCTGAACCAGCATATACGGTTTGAAGAAAGGGAATTGTTCGGGTACCTGGAGAACCTGCTTTCAACCGAAAAACTGGATTTTGTATTCAAAGAACTGGAGAAACATCCGCTGAAGAGTGAGGACTGGAAGGAGGAAGAGTTTTGGGTTAAAAAGAAAGACTGATCACCGGGTCGTTCCCCGCGCCGCATATACTGCATCAATACATCTTCAACCGCCGGAAAACTGTTTTATCTTGTTAAAGAATTTGAAAAGATAGCTGTTGTATTGTTTTAAGCGGCAAATAAGTGCAATTTTTGCAGGTTCCTTATCATCCTCCTGATGTGTAAACAAAGAGTTGCCTTTTTATCCTTCTTCTTACTGCTAACGCTGCTTTCCGAAGGGCAGTTGTACAGGATCTCCGGCATCATACTCGACAATAAAAGAGAACGTCTTCCGCTTGCCAGCGTTGAGATCAAGGAACTGAAGAAGGGAACGGTGAGCCGGGACGATGGTTACTACGAATTTTATCTTGAAAGGGGTAAATACGACCTGGTGGTAAGCATGGTCGGTTACAAGACCAAAGTGGTGACCTTTCATATTACTAACGAAGATATTTCCGAGAATGTGGAAATGGAACCGGATGTTTCCACCAGCATGCAGGAAGTGGTGATCAGGGCCAAGCTGCGTGACCGGGCGGAAGAGCTTATCCGGAATGTGATCCGGAACAAGGAAACGGTGCTGGATGCCATCGGTGATTATTCCTGCAATGCCTATATCAAGGCCTTCCAGCTCGACTCCAATTATACGCAGAAAAGGGGAGAAGGTGACAGCACAGGTAAACTTGATTACAGCAGGATGGCGATGACCGAAGTGGCCCTGCATGTGGACAGGAACACCGCCGGGCAGATCAAAGAAGAACGCATTGCCGTGAACAAAAGGGGTAACGCCGAGAGTTTGTTTTACCTCTCTGCCCTCGAAGGGGATTTCTTTATTTATGATAACCTGATCAAGGCGCCGCCGGTTTCCCGGATCCCCTTTCTTTCGCCGCTCAGCTACAGCGGACTGATGGCATACCGGTTCAAGACCGTTAAGATCGACCGTACCATCAAACCCAAGGTTTACACGATCTCCATTCGTCCCCGCCAGTTGAGCAACGCCACCATTGAAGGGGAGATCAGCATTCAGGACAGTACCTGGAACGTGATGAGCGTGGAGTTCCGGCTGCCGCCCGCCCATATGCCCGAGTATGATTATATGGAGGTGAAACAGCAGTATGATAAGATAGGGGACAGCGCACGCGTCATCACCCGCCAGCAGTTCATTTACTATACGAAAACAAAAAAAGGAAAGATCTACGGAGAAACCTCCGTTGTTTATTCGGGGTATGAACTTCGGAAGAATTTCAGGAAAGGGCATTTCGGGCTTGAACTGAGTTCAACCGCGCAGGAGGCCTATGAAAAGGATTCTGTTTTCTGGAGTTCGGTGCGGCTGGAACCTTTGTCAAGACAGCAGGAATTATATGCCCGGTACCAGGACAGTATCTCCCTGTACATGAAAAGCGATGTCTATCTCGATTCCATGGACCGGGTGCTCAACAAGATCACCTGGAAGAAGATGCTGATCTTCGGACAGATATTTAACGATCACCGGAAGGAAAGGATGTGGATCCTTCCCCCCATCACTTCCATGATACAGCCGGTGGCTTTTGGCGGTGCAAGGCTGAAACTGGCCGGCGCCTACCGGAAAACCTATACATCGAGGAAGAACCTTTCGCTGGACGCGGACCTGAGTTATGGATTCCGCAACCGGGATGTCAACGGATCGGTTGGTCTTCAAC
>JBGATE010000264.1:0-3513 GCA_044229375.1 Chitinophagaceae bacterium | reverse complement strand
CTTGATTGTCGTGAGATCCCTGTTATACTCAGCCATGATACCGAAACCGATCATGTTGAGTTGGTAAAGGATCTCGTTCTTGTCTTTGAAATAGAGATAAATGGTCGTGGGGCTGTATTCGATCTTCTCGGCGATCTTCCGGATGGAAACCTTCTCGAAACCTTCCTGCACAAACAGTTCCATGGACGCCTCCAGGATGAGGTGCCGCAGCTCTGTTTTTTGCTTTTCTTTTCTTTCGAGAATTCCCATGCGTTGAAATTACGGGAACAAAAATACTTAACAGTGTTAAGTTTTCCAAATTTTTCCCTTTTTTTTGAATTTTCAAAAATTAAAGTGTTGGTTTTTAGCTGATTATGGGGTTGTAAACGGTTGCAAACTGTATACAGTTTGCAACCGTTTACAACCACCCTATAAAACCCGCCATTCTAACCAAAATCATGTAACCGCTTGATCACTTGCAAGGCCTTTACTCCCGATATGGCAGAACTTCGGCTATCCAAACTACTTCACCATGAAACAGGTATTCCTTTTCCTTGGACTCACGCTCCTTTTGATTCCAGTTATGGGTCAGATCAATAAAAGTCCCGAAGCAAAAGCCGCTGCCGCCCTGCTCAAAAAAATGACCCTGGAAGAAAAAGTGGGACAGATGACCCAGGTGACCCATGCTGTTGTAGCAACGGGTGGTTGGGGGAATGAAGACGGCAGTATTGATCCTGTTGCATTAAGAAAAGCCATTCAGGATTACAAAGTAGGTTCTATTCTCAATACCACGGCTCATGCACTGCCTGCAGAAAAATGGAGAGCACTCATAAAACAAATACAGGATGAAGTCCAACTGAGCCGGTTGAAAATTCCCGTGGTATATGGACTGGATGGCATGCATGGGCAAACTTATACGCTGAATTCAACTTTGTTCCCGCAGAATATTGGCATGGCCGCAACCCGCAACGATGCACTCGTTCGCATAGCTGCCAAAGTCACCGCCATGGAACTCCGCGCATCCGGTATACGCTGGAATTTCGCACCGGTACTCGATATCGGCCGCCAGCCGCTCTGGAGCCGCTTCCCGGAAACCTATGGCGAAGATGTGCATATTGTTACGCAAATGGGAACTACCGCAGTGAAAGCTTACGAGGAAGACGGGCTTAAAAACACCACCGCTGTAGGCACCAGCCTGAAACATTATCTCGGCTATTCTGCCTCAAGGAATGGGAAAGACCGTACGCCGATCTATTTGCCTGAAATAGAAATGCGGGAATACTATCTCCCGCAATTCCGCGAAGCCGTCAGGACCGGGGCCGCTTCCGTAATGGTGAACTCCAGCGAGATCAATGGCGTTCCGGTGCACGCCAGTAAATACCTGCTTACCGATGTACTCCGCAGGGAATTAGGCTTTGAAGGTGTGATCGTCACCGATTGGGAAGATATCAAACGCCTGCACGACCGCCACAATGTAGCTGCAACGCCCAGAGAAGCAGTTGTATTGGCTATCAATGCGGGGATCGACATGAGTATGGTGCCCAGTGATTATTCCTTCTACGATTTGTTGCTGGAAGCCGTGAAAAAAGGGGAAGTATCCATGAGCCGGATCGATGATGCAGTAACCCGTATCCTGATCATGAAATACAAAATGGGTTTATTTGACAATCCTTATCCTGAAGAAGCTGCTATTGCCAATTTCGGCAAACCCGAATACCAGCAATATGCACTGGATGCCGCCCACGAAGCCCTTACACTGCTGAAAAACAAGAACGGCCTGCTGCCCTTATCAAAAAATACAAAAGTGCTCGTTGCCGGCCCATCTGCCCAGAGCCTCGCAGCATTGAACGGTTGCTGGAGTTATACCTGGCAAGGTAACCAGGACCAGTGGTATCCGGCCGACAGCAAAACGATCCTTCAGGCCATTACAGATAAGCTGGGAAAGGAAAATGTAATCACAACCACCGGCAAGGGCTTCGATAACCGCCTCAATTACGATGCTGGCCTGCTGAAGAATGCGGCAACACAGGCAGATGTGATCATTCTCTGTATCGGCGAAAATGCCTATGCGGAAAGTCCCGGTAATACCCGCGACCTGGCACTGCCCAAAGAGCAGGAAGACCTGGTGATTGCAGCCGCTTTGACCGGCAAACCCGTGATCCTGGTATTAACGGAAGGTCGTCCGCGCTTTATCACAAACATAGAACCGGTGGCCAGTGGTATCCTGATGAGTTACTGGAGTGGTAAAAAATCGGCAGAAGCGATTGCTGATGTACTTTTCGGTGATTACAATCCCAACGGTCGCCTGCCCTTTACCTACCATAAAAGCATGGGGGAAATTGTACTGTACGACCGCAAACCAACAGAAGAAGTGCGGGAAGTATTCAACGACAATGTGAAGACCGGATACGATCCGCTCTACCCGTTTGGTTGGGGACTAAGCTATACTGAATTCACCTACAGCAACCTGAAACTGAGTTCCACAACCCTTACGCCAGCGGGCGACCTTACCGTGGAGGTCACCGTAACAAACAGCGGAGCCCGTGAAGGCAAGCACAGTGTGGAACTGTATACCCGCGACCTTTATGCGAGCATTACACCTTCCATGCGCCGTCTTCGGGCCTACCAGAAGATCAGCCTGAAACCCGGAGAATCCACTACCGTCCGCTTTACATTAACCGCGAAAGACCTGGCATTTGTAAACAATGAGCTGAAAACGGTAACGGAGCCGGGTGATTTTGAAGTATATATTGATACCTTGTCGGCCCGATTTTCTTTTAGTAAATAAAACTATAATAAGGTTAAAATTAATTCCGGTATATCCCGGTTTCGGATGGCCGCAATCGCAGTTGCTTATTCTGAAAAGAAGTCCTATTTTTAGTTAATGGCTTTTCGAATGCAATTGAAGAACTGGCTTCTGGCGATTTGTTGCCAGTTCCCTGTGATTTTATTGTGTCAATTAAAAGTTCCGGTTACCCCATTTCAAGAATTTTTATCTGCCTCCAAACCAGCAAGAGCTGTTCCGTTTTCGACGAATACAGGGCTGTACGCAGGCGATGGATTGTCTTCCTGTGACAATTATACATTTCTGCTACGAATCAAAGCAGCCTCAGGTGAAAAAATAGAAATTGTCCGCCTGGCGACAACAGCTAAAAACACATTTATTGTTGCAGGGAATTATCGTTTTACAGATGGCCACCAGGAAGGTGTGCTGATTGAAGTGAATCCTGCCGGTGATCTTATCGCACAGCAACGAATCCAGGTCCAGAACCGCGCAATATTCCTTCAGGACCTGGCCGTGACTTCTGATGGAGGAATCTTTATTACAGGCTTTTTCCAGGATGGGGCACCAGAATTTTTTATCGGAAGATGGGATTATTCACTGAACCCTGTATGGACCTACATATTACAGGGAGCAGAAACGCCGAAACGGATTAAACTGGATATCAATGAACTCAACAATCGTGTACTGGCGATAGAACAGACAAATGCAATTCAATACTTTTCATTAGGCAAATCAGTGGCATTACTCTG
>JBGATE010000263.1:0-3552 GCA_044229375.1 Chitinophagaceae bacterium | reverse complement strand
CTCCACACCAAATTCTCCGCCGAAATGAATTTTATCGATGCCGTTGATTGCGTAGTTCACGAAATTCTGGTAGGAGTCATGGTAGAAAGACATTACATCCATTCCATCGGAAAAATGTGTATAGTAGCCACCGATCCGGATCTTGAACTTGGGTGCGTTCATTACATAGGCTCCTTCGGCAGAATAGATCGTTTCGCTTGTCACATTATCCTGCTGTCCATTCCGGGTGCGGGGAGAAATGTAAACATTCTCGAAGTAAGGTGCCCGTGTCAGGTAACTGCCGTTTACATATACATAGTTACGCCCGTCGATTTTATAGGTTACCCCTCCTTTTACACCGTAATTGGTAAAATCATTGACGGTGCCCTTTCCAAAAGATGAATTGGGGAAAAGCCCGTTTCTCACTTTGCCTTCGCGGTAAAACTTTGTAAATGAAACCTGGCCCGCTACAAAAAAATCAACCTTATTAAATTTGAAAACGGATTGCGCCCAGGCCGCTGCTTTGCTGATATTGATATTATAGTCATACCCGAATTTATCCCCCTTGTACAGAATACGGTTCGGCACATCAAGATCAAACTGGTTGGCTGAGTTATCAACCGGGAAATCCCTTTCGGCAAACTGGTTCAGGTTGACGTAAAATTCTCCCCCCAGCAGGTCCTCCACTTCCTTGTAATAATGATTCCGTTGCACCTGGTAGGAGGCCCCGCCTGTAAATTCTATCTGGTCAGAGAATTTTGTATTGATCACCGCGTTGGCGTTGAACCGCTGTGTATTGATTATCCTCTCTTCAATGATATAGCGCGAACGAAGCCCGCTGACGGAGTTACCCGGCTGTCCATTGGCATTATTAATCGTTGCATAGCTGTCCCTGTTAACCGTATACAGTCGTTGCCAGTTGATCTGGCGGGTGTTGATATCGTTCTTCATCAGGTCATAGACCAGTTGCGCCTGAACCGGGTCGGTGGTGCTGGCCCAGGTAGACGTATAACTGGGCAAATACCTGTAATAATCCGGCCTTGGGTCTGCGGCATTATACCAATCCAGCGCTGTTACACTACGATTGCCGAATGAATATCCAATGGCTGTAACCAGGCTGGTATTGTTGTTGATCCTGAAATCATGGGTCAGGATGATCACCGGTTGGTGGGTCCTGCCGATGCTTGCATTTCGTTTTTGCCCGTTTTGATAACCCCAGTTGGGATTATAATAATTGGTGCCGGCAAGCTCGATCATTTCCTGAACGGAAGCCCCTTGCCGACCGTTTTCCGTGGGGGCACCAAACACCGTTAAGGACAAGAGTTGTTTTTGACCCAGCTTTTTGTCTATCGCCGCGAAATAACCCCATCCTTCATAATAGGTTCCCGGCACATAACCCTCTCCCGCCCAACGGCGGCTGCCGCTGAGTGTAAATGCCCAGCCGTTTTTGCTCAGGCCGGTGGAATGGGTGATCATGAAACGGTTATTATAATTTCGGTTGGATGCGGCGTAATTGATGCTGGTTTGCGCCCTTTGCTTGCTGGCCCGGCTGTCAATATTGGTATTGCTCCCTATATCCCCAAAGGCAAATGTATTGTTGCGAAGTCCCCAGGCCAGTTCCCGGTTGCGCATCACATCGTTCAGTCCGCCCCAGAGGCCAAAGGGTGTAAACCCGTTATCCAGGTTGTCCATCGGGATCCCGTTCATATAGGTACTGAAGAGGTCATTGTCATAACCCCGTACACGGAACCGAACGGAGCTGAAATTAAAGGAAGCGGCGGAATAGAACGGATCCCTTGCTGCGGTCAGCAATGACCCGATATTCTGGTTACCACCGTCCCCCAGGTCATTATCATCCAGCGACACAATGGGGATGTTATCCAGCACCCCTTCTTTAATCTCATCAATAATGGTAGTGTCTTTTCTGGCAGTGGAATCTGTTTGTGCCTGGGCCGCTGTAAGGGCCAGTAAACACAAAAGCAGCAGTCTGAATTTTAACATGTAGTTCTGATTTAACGAGGCTGCAAATCTAGTCAGATTATGATTTGGGGACTAAAAAAATTCAGCACATAATAGTCACTTAACCCCGCATCCTTCAGGAGCTGTCAGCCGTCTGATAATTTACTGCTATGTTTGCATCCTGCAGTATGGATATGAAAAAAATAGTAACTATCACAGGGCTGTTGCTTTTCAGCCAGTTTATTTGGGGACAGCAAAACAACGGCCACCAGTATAAAATAGCCATCATTGGTTTTTATAACCTGGAGAATTTTTACGATACCCTGGACAACCCCGAGGTCAATGACGAAGAGTTTCTGCCTTCCGGTCCGAAAAATTATGACGGTACGATCTATTGGGATAAAGTAAAAAAACTGGCGACCGTTATTTCCCAGATGGGGGCTGATCAGAATCCGGATGGTCCCGCATTATTGGGAGTGGCCGAGATCGAGAATGATACGGTGCTGAAAGACCTGGTCCGTCATAAGCTGCTAGAAAAAAGGAATTACCAGGTGGTGCATTATGATTCGAGGGATATCAGGGGTGTGGATGTCGGGCTTTTGTACAACCCGAAATATTTTACACCGGAAGCCAGCCACAACCTGTTTGTGCAACTGCCGGGGGGGTCAAAAGACGCTTATTTTACGCGTGATATACTGTGGGTAAAAGGAAAACTGGACGGTGAAACCATTCATGTATATGTGAATCACTGGCCCAGCCGCAGCGGGGGTGAAAAAAGAAGTGAGCCTGCCCGGGAAGCTGCCGCACAGGTTTGCAGGAATCATATGGACTCGGTCAGAAAAGCCGAACCCGATGCAAAGATCATCGTGATGGGGGACCTTAATGATGACCCCGTCAATAACAGTGTGGCCGGGATCATCGGCGCCAAAGGAAAAATCACGGATGTAAGGAAAGGTGGTATGTTCAACCCCTGGACGGAACTCTATAAAAAAGGTATCGGAACGCTGGCCTACCAGGATGCCTGGGGACTTTTTGATCAGATCCTGATCTCTTACCCCTGGCTGAATAAAGACCAGGACGCATTCTTTTTTTACCAGCAACATATATTTCGCAGGGAATACCTGGTGGAAAATATCGGCCGATATAAAGGTTACCCGATGCGTACCTGGGACGGGAACCGTTACCGGGGCGGATACAGCGATCACTTCCCTACCTATATCGTGTTGCTGAAAAAACTTGGTACCGGGAAAAAAGCATTTTAATTAATTTATTTGTTTTCAACACCTTATATTATGTTTCTACAAAAAAAAGGGGTTGAAATTCTTAGCTGCAAACGCCGGTTTCTGGCATTATATCCCTATCTTTGCCGCCCCAAATCTGAATTCGCAGATTCTTTGTCCCGGTAACGGGATGATGTCCAATGGGATAAACCCGCCATTGCATTGGCTTTGGCGGTTAAACCGAATTTATTAATTTTTTAAAAACCTAAAATGAACAATTACGAACTGATGGTGATCTTCACCCCGGTTTTAAGTGATGACGAGTTCAAGGCCGAGCAAAAGAAGTATGCCAGGATGGTTACGGATGCAGGTGGAACCGTTGTACACGAGAATC
>JBGATE010000262.1:0-3565 GCA_044229375.1 Chitinophagaceae bacterium | reverse complement strand
CAAGCCGGATTTTTTGAGACCCTGTTTATTGAAAGTAATTTTGGTTTGCAATATGCTTGAGCCAGGTATGAGCTAAACAGATGAGAGAATGATCACCCGCTTAAGTAAACAGCGATGCAAAACGAACCCTGCAGGCCGGGGTCAATAAAATAATCATGTTAACGTCAATTTTTTAAACGGGTTGGCGTACGCAGGTAGTTTCCACTACCTGCTTTTTTATCTGCGAAAGTTGCGGAAACGGACCAACAGCCTGATCAGCCCAGGGAAGGCAGAATTGCGCACTGACATTCATAACGCAAAGAAGAATTGCATGATCAAAAAAATGGGAGCCTTTCTTTTTATCCTATTCAGGGTTTCATCATTCCTGTATCATGACCACTTTTTGGATCACGTTGGAGGTGGTCCTGTTCGTTACCCCCGGCTGTCCGCCGCCCACACTGATCGTGATCTTTCCGCGCGGCTGGAATAGTTTTCCGTCTGCTTCGCTCACCAATGAAAGTTGCCCTGGTGTAAGCGTGAATGATACCGGCTTTGACTGTCCCGCCTTTAAAGCGATACGCTGAAATCCTTTCAGGGCCCGCACCGGCGCTTTGCCGATGACATCCTGGTGCGAGACATATAACTGCAGCACTTCTTCCCCGTCCATTTTACCCGTGTTCTTCACCATAACACTCACGGTAATTTTCCTGTTCTTCGCCAGTACAGCGGGCGCCCTGATCCCGCTGTAGTTAAACGTTGTATAAGACAACCCGTATCCGAATGGATAAAGCGCTTCCCCGCGGAAATATCGATAGGTCCTGCCGGTCATATCATACTCCATAAAAGAAGGAAGGTCACTATCGCTTTTATAAAATGTAACCGGAAGCCGGCCTGCAGGGTTATAATCCCCGAACAACACATCCGCCACTGCGGTGCCGGCGCTTTGCCCGCCATACCAGGCATTCACAATAGCAGGAATATTCTCACTTTCCCACGGTGTGGCGAGGGCGCTGCCAGTCATCATGACAAACACCACCGGCTTACCTATTACTTTGAGCGCTTTCATGAGTTCCGTTTGCACGGCAGGCAATAAGATACTCGTCCTGTCACCTCCCTTGAACCCGGGAACAGTCACGGGCATTTCCTCCCCTTCGAGCTGGGGCGAAATTCCGCCGACAAATACAATGGCATCAGCATCTTTTACCCTGTTGGCCAATGCAGTAAAATCAGTTTTACTGTAGTTCCCTACCTTTAGCCGGATGGAGGCATTCCCTTCAGCCTGGTAAAATTCAACTTTGATTTTATAGCTACTGTCCTTCTTAACCTGCACGCGGAATTGTTTGGCACCACCCTTATTGCTCAGCCAGGCGTCCACCATCAGCGAATCATTGACAAAAACCCGGTAGCCGTCATCTCCTTCCACTTCAAAATTCATCAGCTCGTCCTTTTGCGCGGAGAGGTAAGTGGTATACCTCGCGGAATAATGTGTGCTGGCGATCCCGGGTACCGGGGTTTGTCCTTCCGCCCGGTAATGGTCGATCTCCTTAACAACCGTTGTATAGGCCGGGCTGCCCTCCAGTTTCTCATTGGTGAAAAACTCTGCTTTTACACCCGGTTTTCCCTCAATATCTAAACGGTTGCTGATATCCTCATATACCATCAGTGTATCGGTGGCAAAATTGATCGCCTTTTCATATACTACTTCCGTGTTGTTGCCAATTTTCTCTTTTATACCATCCAGCACGGTAACAATTCTTGAAGGAATTCCATTATAATTTCCGAGTAAAGAGAGTGTATTGTCCGCATTCGGACCCAGCACGACGATCTTTTTAAGTTTTTTGGAAAGCGGGAGGGCATGGTTCTCATTGCGAAGCAAAACAATGGATTGTCGTGCCATTTTTAATGCATGTGTACCATGTTCCGGGGCTTCAAGCTCCGATAAAGGTATTTGTGCGTATTTAACGGCGGATGGTGGATCGAACATCCCCAGCCGGTAGCGGATCATGAACAATCGGCGCAGTGAACTATCCAGTTGTTCTTCTTTTAACCATCCCTTCCTGACTGCTTCCACCAGCGTTTGATATACCGTGCGTCCGCATTCCAGGTCGGTGCCATGCAATACCGCATCCGCTGCGGAAGAAATGGCGTCCTTATGCGTTTTGTGATAACGGAAGAAATCATCCACGGCCCAGCAATCGGAAGTAACATAGCCCGTGAAATTCCATTGTTTTCTCAGAATGTCATTCATGAGCAGATCATTGGCGCAGCAGGGTTGTGTAAAAACCGCGTTGTAGGCGCACATGACTCCCGCCACACCGGCATTCACCACCGATTCACGGAAAGCCGGGAGATAAGTATCCCAGAGATCATAAACGGAAGGATTGAAGTTATCGGAATGCCTGGAAGGTTCCGGCCCGCTGTGCACCGCGAAGTGTTTGGCACAGGCCGCGGCCATGAGATAGCTGGGATCATCCCCCTGCAATCCCCTGATAAATGCAGAAGCCAGCATACCGGTAAGAAAAGGATCCTCGCCATAGGTCTCCTGTCCCCTGCCCCAGCGTGGATCGCGGAAGATGTTGATATTGGGTGTCCAGTAAGTGAGCCCCTCGTACCGCTTCCCGGTAGTATTCATTTGAGTGGAATGATTGAAGATCGCCCTGCCTTCGCGGGCGGAATATTCCGCCATCCGGTACAATGAACCGGTATCCCAGGTAGCGGCCATACCGATAGCTTGCGGGAAAGAAGTTACATTAAATGGTGTTCGGGCAACTCCATGCAGGGCTTCATTCCACCAGTCATAGGCCGGAATACCCAGCGCCGGAATGGCGGGCGCTTCATTCAGCATTTGACCCACTTTTTCTTCCAGGCTAAGACGGCTGACAAGGTCATTGACCCTTTGTTCCATTGTGAGTGATGTGTCCCACATCGGGAATGATCTGTACTCCTGTGCCCCCGCCATGGAAGCGAATAGAAGTATTGCTGAAGGATATAGAATTTTTTTCATTTTCAAAATTGTATCAGTCCCTGAAATAAACCGGTTCCGCGATGAGCAACCCAAACAACAAAGCGGCAATAGCGCCTGTTGCACTGATATGTTTCCATATTCCGCCCGGTACGGCCCGGACCGGTGTTTGGGGCGAAATGTTCATGTCAGTTTATGTTTGTTTCGTTAATCCCTGAAAAACGGTAAACCGTTTTTTCCGAATAGATCTCACCGGGTTGAACAATGGTATTGGGAAACTCCGGGTGATTGGGACTGTCCGGAAAATGCTGTGTTTCCAGGCAGAGACCCGCATACTTTCCGTACCTATGCCCATTTTTTGTTCCGGTCATTTTTCCATCCAGAAAATTACCGCTGTAAAAGTGCACGGCGGGCTGTGAGGTAAGAACGGTCATGCACCTTCCGCTGTCCCTATGAACCAGGGAGGCTGCCGTCGCCAGTTGACCCGATCTTTTATTCAGCACCCAGGAATAATCGTATTCCGTCATTACCGTATTGGGTTCGCCAATCTTTTTTAACCTGGTAAAATCAAGTGGCGAACCAGTGATACCTTTCAGTTTCCCTGTAGGGATATAACCCTCGTTC
>JBGATE010000261.1:0-3593 GCA_044229375.1 Chitinophagaceae bacterium | reverse complement strand
AGTTCCTTCCGCAGCCAGGTAAGGTTGTTATATTTTTGTTTCAGCGAATCGTATATGGATGAATAACCGCGGATGAATTCCCGGGTCAGCTGCAGGGTATTTGAATCGATGATGGAGCCGCTCACCCCCAGTACTTCGTGCATATAATCTTCATAGAAACCCGGGTGCTGCTGGCGGAGCCGCTGCAGCCCCGGCTTCAGCTGCAGGGTATCGATAAGGAAAAAATCCCTGTCGAAACGTTCTACCGGTACTTCAACCTTAATTCCGGAAACATCCGGGATACCTTTTTTATTGTTACAGGAGAACAGGAAGGCTGCAAAAAGCAGGCAGAAGCTGGTCTTTTTCATGGTGATTGAAACGATGCTGTTCAGATTTTGTTGTTCTTTACGAAAGTACGCCAAGAAAGTTTAGCGTAATTTTGCAGCATGAGGATCGCTCTTGCGCAACAGAATTACCACATTGGCAACTTCGGGGAAAATACCCGGAAGATCATTGAAGGGATCCGGCAGGCCAGGGAACAGAAGGCCGACCTGGTGATTTTTTCCGAGCTCTGCATTTGCGGTTACCCGCCGAGGGATTTCCTCGAGTTTGATGATTTCATACGGAAGTGCAACGACGCGATCGATGCCATCAAAGAGCATGCGGACACGATCGGGGTGCTGGTGGGTGCCCCGGACAGGAACCCGGTACGGGAAGGGAAGGACCTGTTCAATGCGGCTTATTTTTTATATGAGAAGGAAGTTAAAGGAGTAGCGCATAAGACCTGTCTCCCCAACTATGATGTGTTTGACGAATACCGGTATTTTGAACCGGCTTATAACTGGAACATCATTGAATTCAAAGGAAAGAAACTCGCCGTGACCATCTGCGAGGATATCTGGAACCTGGGTGATAACCCGCTTTACCGGAACTGCCCGATGGATGAACTGATGAAGCTGGGGCCGGATATCATGCTGAATATTTCCGCTTCTCCTTTTGATTATACCCATGTGGAGGACCGCAAGGCGATCGTTAAGCTGAATACGGGGAAGTATAAATTACCGATGCTGTATTGTAATTGTGTGGGCAGCCAGACCGAGATCGTTTTCGACGGGGGATCGCTGGTGGCAGACAAGGATTCCAATTTGATACGGCAGTTGCCGTTGTTCAGGGAAGCGATTGAGGTATTTGATCTGAAAGATGACGGGACCTTCGTGCAAGCGGTGACGGTACCCGCGGCTAAATTACCGGATGCGGAATTCAACCCCGCCGGACTTAACCCTGCTCTGTGCACTGCGGAGATATACCAGGCGATTGTCATGGCAATCCGGGATTATTTCCAAAAAATGGGATTTACCAAAGCGATCCTGGGTAGCAGTGGCGGTATCGACAGCGCGGTTACGCTGGTACTGGCTTGTGAAGCGCTCGGCAAGGAGAACGTCAGGGCTATTCTGATGCCATCGCAATATTCAACCGGGCATTCGGTGAGTGATGCGGAGCAACTGAGCCGCAACCTTGGCAACCCTTATGATATTGTACCGATTCACACTATTTATGAGCGCTTTCTCAGCGAACTCAAACCTATATACAAGGACTCTCCTTTCGGACTCGCGGAGGAGAATATACAGGCAAGAACAAGGGGCAACCTGCTGATGGCGATTGCCAATAAATTCGGGTACATCCTGCTCAACACATCCAATAAAAGCGAACTCGCAACGGGGTATGGCACTCTTTACGGCGACATGGCAGGCGGATTAGGCGTACTGGGTGATTGTTATAAGCTGCAGGTCTATGCACTGGCCAACTATATAAACAGGGAAAAAGAGATCATTCCTGCCAATATAATAACCAAACCACCATCGGCCGAATTGCGGCCGGGACAAAAAGATTCCGATTCATTGCCCGACTATACCATCCTCGACGGGTTGTTATACCAATACATCGAAAGAAGGCAGGGGCCCAAAGAGATCAAGGAACTGGGATTTGACGGGGCGCTGGTTGACAGGGTTCTGCGAATGGTGAATATGAATGAATACAAACGCAACCAGTTTTGTCCCATTATCCGGGTCTCCCCCAAGGCCTTTGGGGTGGGCAGAAGAGTGCCGATAGTCGGTAAATATCTTTCCTGATCAATGCTGGAACGTCACGATCATCTCCTGTGAAGGACCAACCGGCGGTGTGTAGTAAACAGAAAGCACCAGTTCGGTTTCTGTAAGCGAACGGATGGTTACGGTAGTGCCACCATTGGCAATAATTTCCACGGATAACTCAAGGGTTGTTTCCCCGGCATTAAAGATCCAGGTAAAGGGGATCGTGTCAGGATCCCCGCCGTTGCATTTGCTGGCTCCTTCATTTACATTCCCCGTGCCCGCCGCCGCAAACACCAGGATATTATCTTTCTGGCAGGCCTGTATATAGGAAGATGCATCCGCACCCCCGATCGTAGCGCTTTTGTACTTCCAGGACGCCTGGGTGAGGAGTACTGTTTTAGACTTTGGAGGGGCATCTTTCTTATCGCAGGAGGTCATTGCAAACAACGCCAGGGAAGCAGCGGCCATAAGTCCAAAAAGTGTTTTTTTCATTTTCCTGAAGTTTATGGATGTAAAAATCGCATTCTTGCGAATAATTTCACTGTAAATGCCCTAAAATAGTGCCAGAATTCACACCGTTTATCATTGCGGCAGGTAATTTGCTAAAAGCAAGTTCGTATTTTGTGTCTGCCCCAGAATAATTATCTAAAATTCAACGTCTTTATGTTTAAAACCGCAGAAGATATCCGTCAATTGAATGAACGGATCGGCCTGGCCGGGCAGTTTACCGATAAATTAAGGGAAGAAACAGGTCATGTGATCATTGGCCAGGGCGAAATGCTCAACCGGTTGCTCATCGGTCTGCTGAGCAACGGTCACGTGTTGCTGGAAGGAGTACCCGGACTGGCAAAGACCCTGACCATTAAATCGCTGGCACAGGCGATACATGCAAAGTTCAGCCGGATCCAGTTCACACCCGACCTGTTGCCGGCAGATGTGATCGGCACCATGATCTACAACCAGCAACGGAATGAGTTCGTGGTCCGCAAAGGTCCCATCTTCGCCAATTTCATACTCGCCGATGAAATTAACCGGGCCCCTGCCAAGGTGCAGAGTGCTTTGCTGGAGGCTATGCAGGAACGCCAGGTAACGATCAGTGAATCGACCTATAAGCTGGATGAACCTTTCCTGGTGCTTGCCACACAAAATCCGCTGGAGCAGGAAGGAACTTACCCGTTGCCGGAGGCGCAGGTGGACCGGTTCCTCATGAAAGTGATCGTTGGTTATCCCAAAATGAGCGATGAACAGCTGATCCTTCGCCAGAACATACAGGGCACCACTCCAACGATAAAACAGGTTGTGTCGATGCAGGAAGTGATCCAGGCCAAAGAGCTGACCTCGCAGATCTACATGGATGAAAAAATTGAACAGTATATCCTCGATATCGTTTTCGCCACCAGGAACCCGGAGTTGTACAAACTGGAAAAACTGAAACCGCTCATTTCCTACGGCGCCTCCCCCCGGGGAAGTATCAGTCTCGGCATTGCATCCAAAGCACAGGCTTTTTTGAATAAAAGAGGTTTC
>JBGATE010000260.1:0-3615 GCA_044229375.1 Chitinophagaceae bacterium | reverse complement strand
CATTTGCGTGACCATGTGGCCGTGCTTTGCGTGAACCTGGGCGGAAAACCTTTTGTGGCCGTGGGCATATCGGAGACGGTGGTTAGTGCCAGGAACCTCGATGCGGGGAAGATCATTAAAGAACATATCGCTCCACTGATCAAAGGAGGAGGGGGTGGTCAGAAAACCCTGGCAACAGCCGGCGGACAGGAAGCGGGCAATCTCCGGCAGGTGATCGATGCGGTAAGGAAACTATTACAGTAAGCGGGTCATAACCAGTCCTCGTCTTCTTCCTCTTTTTTAGGTGCCATTTTACGGGTTTCATTCGCCACTCTTACAACAAAAATGGCGACACCCACACAAAGGACTGCACAAACGCCGAATACGATCGTAGCCATAGAGCCTGGTTATTAGCAGGAACAGACATACAATAAACTGCATTTCCTGAAACCGGCCAATACCACTTTACGGTAAGTAAAATTACTCATCCTTGACAATGAACATTATTATTGAAACTGAAAGGCTTTTGCTCCGCACGTTTACAGAAGAGGATGCTAACCTGGTATATTACCTCAATAATGACCCGGATGTTACACGATATACCGGTGACCCGGTACGGGATGAAATGCATGCACTGGAAGTATTGCAAAAGGCGATCATCCCCCAGTACACCCTTTATGGGCATGGACGATGGGCGGTTCATACTAAACAGGCTGCAGGCCCGATTACAAACGGGTTTATTGGCTGGTGCGGGCTGAAAATGAGACCGGAGATCAATGAAATCGATCTTGGATATCGGTTTATTAAAAGCAGCTGGGGTAAGGGATATGCAACCGAAGCCGCCGCCGCTTCCCTTCGATACGGCTTTGAAAAGCTTGGTATTAAACGGATTGTGGGAAGGGCCCTGCCCGGTAACCTGGCTTCCATCCGGGTGCTGGAAAAATGCGGAATGATCTATGTTGGAGAGGAAGTGATTGAAGCCATGTTACATAAGACCTTCGAGGCTTTAAACCCACTCATCCCGGGAATGGGCCGCTGAAAAAGTGATAGGCTTTAACATTTCCGAAACATTTCGTATTTCAGATTTTGTCTTTATATTTGACTACGAAACTTAACGTAGTTCAAATCATAAAATTGTAATTGTATGGGAAAGACCTGGTTCAGATCACTTGCGTTGACAACCGCATTAGCATTAATGGCACCTGTGACCCTGCTGGCGCAGAATGATGAAAAAACAACTAAAACGGAGAAAGGAGATAAGGGGGGCAAAGACGTACAGCAGTTAACGATCACCCGCAAGGGTGAGAAAAAGGAAAAAGTGGTTGTGGTGATCGATGGGGACAATATCACCGTGAACGGTAAACCGCTTGCAGATTTTAAGGATAAGGATGGCGACATTGTTGTCAGGCTTAACAAGCTGAAGGATCTTGAATCCCTGGGTTATTTACGAACACCGAAGGGTGGGGCCTGGAGTTTCAACGGGGATGACGGTATTTCTTTTTTTGGTGGCGATGAGAACAGGGCCATGCTGGGTGTTACAACGGATAAGGCGGATGAGGGAGCAAAAATTGCGGACATCACGGAAGGTAGTGCCGCGGAGAAAGCTGGATTAAAGGAAAATGATATCATCACAAAGGTTGGGGATAAAAAGATCACGGGTCCGGATGACCTCTCTGAAGCCATCAAGAAACAAAAGCCGGGTGATAAAGTGTTGATCACCTATCTCCGCGACAAAAAAGAAAATAAAACAACCGCTGAACTCACCAAATGGAAAGGGATCGGCGCCTTTTCCTTCCGCAACGGTGAAAATTTCAATATCGACCTGGGTGATCTGAAATTTGACAAGATCGTCCCCAAGATCCCGGATGTAAAGGTTCCGATGGAGAATTTCAGGTACAACTGGTCAGGCGGATCTCCCAAACTCGGTCTTTCCGTTCAGGATACCGATGACGGGAAAGGAGTGAAAGTGATCGATGTGGATGAGGAAGGCAATGCCGCCAAAGCCGGGATAAAAGAAGATGACGTTATCACCCACCTCGATGACAAAGCGGTCAATTCAGTGGATGAGATCTCCCGGATGCTGAAAGAGAAAAAAGACAATCCCACCGTTCGTTTCCAGTTAAAGCGTAACGGCAAATCGCAGAATATCGAAGTAAAAATGCCAAGAAAGATAAAAACAACGGACCTCTGATATTAAAAGGTCTGGCAAGCTCAATACCCCCGTTCATACGGGGGTATTTGTTTTAACGGATGCTTGTCCTGCCTGCTTGCATAAATCAGCTAATTTTGCATGCCCGCCGAAGCGTTAGCGTAGGAGGGTCTTTTATTAAATGACTGAACAGGAAGCATACGAAACGGTGGTAGGCCTCGAAGTGCACGCCCAGTTGCAAACGGCAAGCAAGTTGTTCTGCGGCGACAGTACTGCATTTGGGGCCGGGCCCAATACGCATGTCAGCCCCGTTACCCTGGCTCATCCCGGCACCTTGCCGAAGATGAACCGTAAGGCGATAGAATTTGCAGTTCGAATGGGACTGGCCTGCCACTCGGAGATCGTGAAAGAGAACCATTTTGCCCGCAAGAATTATTTCTATCCCGACCTGCCCAAGGGCTACCAGGTATCACAGCATACCACACCCATTTGCACGGGCGGGTATATAAAGATCAGAACGGATGTTTCGGGCAGACCGGAAAAAGACAGGACGATCCGGCTGAACCGGATACACCTTGAAGAAGACGCGGGAAAGAGTATTCATGATGCGGACGAACAATACTCCTGTATCGATCTTAACCGTGCGGGAACCCCGCTGATTGAGATTGTAACGGAACCGGATATCCGAAACGGGGATGAGGCATATGCATACCTGACTGAAGTACGAAGACTGGTACGATACCTGGGGATCTGCGATGGCAATATGGAAGAGGGCAGTCTTCGCTGTGATGCCAATATCTCCGTGCGTTTACAAGGCGATGCTGTCCTGGGCACCAAAGTGGAGATCAAGAACCTGAACTCTGCCAGGAATGTAAAAAGGGCGATCGAAGCGGAATCAAAAAGACTGATCGCGATCTCACTGGAGGGAGGGAGCATTCAGCAACAGACCCGGGGTTTTGATCCCGATTCCGGGAGTACGTTTCCTATCCGTGACAAGGAGGATGCGGATGATTACCGCTATTTTGCCGAACCCGACCTGGCGCCATTTCTTCTAAAGAATGATTTTATTGAAGCGGTAAGCAAGAATTTACCGGCACTACAGGAAGAACGAATGAAACAATATACCGGGGAATACCAGCTTTCGGAATATGATGCTTCCGTACTCACAGAAGAGAGGAGTTTCGCGGATTATTTCCAGGAACTGGTTGCCGGCAACGATAATTATAAAGCGGCGGCTAACTGGATGCTTGGCCCTGTCAGGTCCTGGATGAATGAACATAATGCCGACATCAGTGCCTTCCCCCTCAGCCCGGGCAAACTGGCAGCATTGATCCGGTTGGTAAACGAAGGTAAACTTAGTTTTTCGCTGGCCTCCGGGAAAATGTTTTCCCTGCTTCTAACAGATCCGGGTGCCGACCCTGAAGTACTGGCCAAATCAAACAATTTATTACTGGAATCGGATATGTCCGCTATCGAACCGGTTATTG
>JBGATE010000025.1:360-22053 GCA_044229375.1 Chitinophagaceae bacterium | reverse complement strand
CTGAAAATCGGCAACAAGTTCGTAGCCTTGTTACTGACTGGTTATTTTGCTGGCGCAGGCTTGTAGCCGGTTTTATCAACAGGCGGTTAAATGAATCCATTTGCGCCCTTGAGACGGAGATACCCGGATCTTCAAGGGTGGTCAGCGCCTCTCTCATTTTCTTTTTTTGGTTGTTGATTGATTTTACCTGGGCCATGATGGCTTTAAGGTCCTCCTGTGCGGATTTGGAGGCCTGCATCAGCACCAGGAAGGCCATGGCTTCTATATCCAGGTTACGCATACCACCCAGGATTCCGTATGAATTTGCTTTAGCCTGAACTTCTTCGGCTGCCAGGTTCTTTTGGTTTGCTTCCTGTGCAGTGCTTTTAATCCACCGCACATGTTTTGCATTGATCTGTGACATCGCTTTGGAAAAGAAAGCCTCCTCCTCCGGGGTATATTCACGCTGGGCATTGACTGAAAAATTGCATAGCAGTCCAAAAAAGAATAATGGCGCAATGATCTTCATGGGAAAAAGTTTTGTCACTAAAGTTCCGATATTCCCCGGAATTCCCGAAAAGCAATATCGGAGAAATAGAAACCCGGCAGAACCATAAATTTGCATTAACCCTCATTTTTATGACCCAATCCATTTCTGACAAACTCAGGATAAAGCCCCGGTTTTCATTGCTCACTCTTCATGCGCCCCCGGATTTCAAAAAGGGTCTGAAGGGATTACCCGCTGGCGTGCAGATCTCGGATACCGGCAAGACCTGTGACCAGGTGCACTGGTTTGTTCTTAACCGGAAACAAATGGAAAAAGAAATGAGCCAGGTGATGAAACTGCTCAAACCAGGAGTCACTGTATGGGTCTATTATCCCAAGGTCAGTTCCAAAATTCAAACCGACCTGACCCGCGATAAAGGCTGGGATTGCCTGTTGGCAGAGTCGGACAAACTTACCTGGATCAATCTCATTTCCTTTAATGAAACCTGGAGTGTTTTTGGATTCCGTGCCAAAACCGAGGCCGATAAAAAGAAGGAAGCCAAACCTAAAACCGAAAGGGAGATCTTCAACTGGGTAAATCCAACGACCAAAGAAGTGAAATTGCCGGAAGATCTTTCAGCCGTTCTGAAAAAGAATAAAAAAGAGGCGGCTTTCTTTGCAACGCTTTCCTTCACCAATAAAAAGGAATATATCGAGTGGATCGTCACCGCGAAACGGGAAGAAACCAGGGACGAAAGGGTCAGGGGAACGATTGAACGGCTGGGAAAACAGTGGAAGAATCCGAGGAATTTGTAAGGGACAAGGCAAAAGGTACAAGGTACAAGGCACAAGGCACAAGGTACAAGGGACAAGGAACAAGGAACAAGAACCGTTATGATAACTATCAAAAGGACCAACAGCGACGACATAGACTTTCACGCATTGGTTGAAAGACTGAATAAATACCTCCTGCTGCAATACGGGGCGTTACAGGATTTTTACAGCCAGTTCAATAAAATTGACAATATCCCGAATGTGGTGATCGCATACCTGGATAATAGCCCGGCCGGATGCGGCTGCTTCAGGCGGTTTGACGAATATTCTGTCGAAGTGAAAAGAATGTTCGTGGCCGATGAATACCGGGGTAACGGAGCCGGTAAAGCAATCCTGAACGAACTGGAAAAATGGGCCGCCGAACTGGGCTACGGCACGATGGTGCTGGAAATGGGTAACCGCCAGCCGGAAGCGGCCGGTTTGTACAGAAAACAGGGATACTGCATCATTCCCAACTACGGCCAATATGCCGGGATGGAGGAAACGAGTACCTGTATGAAAAAAGTTTTAGCTTAGGGTGATCATGCATCTTACCCCTGACATATACCAGCGTATCGTAACGGCCAAGGTCTATATCGATAATAATTTTCACGAAGATATTGACCTGGTGAAAGTCTCCCGGCAGGCTTTTCTTTCCCGTTTTCATTTTCACCGGCTGTTCCGGCAGGTGTACAAAAAGACGCCGCACCAGTATATCACGCAAAAAAGGCTGGACAAGGCCAGGAATCTGCTTGCCGAAAACAAACCGGTGACGGATGTCTGCAATGAAGTCGGCTTTGAAAGCATCGGCTCCTTCAGCATATTATTCAAAAGAGTAACGGGCTTCCCTCCCACTTACTACCGCAATATGGCCTGGCTGAAAAAACAGGAAGCCCTGGCACAGCCTAAAAAATTTATCCCGCATTGCTTTATTGAACAGTATCACCTGGATAAAGAAAGCAATAATCAATAAATCGGCCGGGGATACACCTTATATTTTTATCTTCTAAAAAAGAAATCATGATAACACACCTGTCTCACACCACGTTGTTCGTCCTGGACCAGGACAAAGCCTATGATTTTTATGTTAACAAACTTGGGTTTAAAGTACATACGGATGCTACCATGCCAAATGGGTTTCGCTGGCTTACGGTGACCGGGCCCGGTGCACCGGATTTTGAAATTGTACTGATGCCCATCCTGCACGAGAGCATGAAAAAGTCAGCCAGCATGCCGGAAGGCCTTGATGAAGAGACGATCAACGCTATAGTTTTACTCCTGGAAAAAGGAGTGATGGGCGCCGGCGTGTTTAACACGAATGATTGCCGTGCGACCTATGAAGAATTAAAAAACAAGGGTGTAAAATTCAAGGGAGAACCCAGGGAACAATTCTATGGTACCGAAGCGGTCTTTTATGACGGTTGCGGAAACTGGTTCAGTATGACGGAGCCGAAGGAGATGAGCTAAGCGTTTAAATAAGTTAAAGTGATAAAAGAGAGGAGTGGTTTATTTTCAAAGACTCCTCTTTTTGATCATTCCGGTTATTGCCAATATTTTCACCTGATCCGGGATTCACGCCAAAAAGGAATCCTGGTGCATTGATAAACCCTCTTTCTCTCCTTTTCTCTTTCAAACTCTTAGCTAAATCTTTACAATTCCTCCGCCTTTCTTTAACTATTTTTGACCGTCAATCAACCGAATGAAAGGAAAAGGAATTCTTGTTTTAACAGGGTTATTGGTCAGTGTTCTCACTTTCTCCCAGAAAATAAACCCTGCCAAACCCGATCTGTCGCCCGAAAACTTCCGGCTGGATTCCCTGCCCGATTCGGAGATCAATATTCCCATCCAGGTCAATCTAAAACCGCTTTTTACCATGGCGGAAAAAAGCGTTGATACACTCTTTACTTCACCCAAATACCCGGATGAATGGGTGCAGGAAGGCTGTGATATCCGCTATAAATATTCTTTCCGGAGAAGCCCGCTCCGGATCAAAGGAACAGGTAACACCCTGAGCTTTGGTTTTACCGGATTCTATAAGATCGTTGGCTCCACGCGGATCTGCGTAAACGGAACCGTCGTCTCACCCTGGACCCCGGCCTGCAAATGCGGTTTCAGCGAACCTGAAAGAAGGGTTGAGGTTTCCTTTACCAGCGCGGTGAACATCCAGCCCGATTATAAGGTAAGGATCTATTTCAAACGGAATGAACCCAAACCGCTGGACAAATGCGAGGTCTGTTTCTGGGGACAGGACATCACCAAACAGGTAATGAAGGGGCTGACCAGCGAACTCGATATTTCCAAAAAGGACCTGGAAAAAAGTTACGGCACGGTGGAACTGAAAAACCGGTTCCAGCAGGTATGGGATGAACTGAATAAGGTTTATAATCTTTACGGGCTGGGATGGCTGCAGATCAATCCGCAGCAATTCCGGATCAACAATCTCTTTGTAAAAAATGATTCGCTGAATGTTTTTCTCGGTCTTTCCGCCAAACCCATCGTTGGCTTTGAAAAACCCGTTGAGAAAAGTTCCTGGGTTCCCAACCTGGGCCCCTATAGCCGGCAGCAGGGTTTCAATATTTTCCTGGACGCGCTGCTGAACTATGATTCACTGGGAAAGATCATGAACCAGAACCTGGCCGGTAAGGAATTTGATTTTAAAAAGGGCTTTGTCAAAAAGCATTTCGTCATGGACAACTGCAGAGTTTATGGCGGCGGTTTTGACAAACTGGTGATCCGGATTAATTTTTCGGGCACCAATACCGGGATCATCTACCTGACAGGCAAACCGGTTTACGACAAGGAGAAAAGAATGATCGAAGTAAAGGATATCGATTTTGACATCAAATCAAAGAATATCCTGATGGGGTCGGCCGACTGGCTGTTTGATAAAAAGATCACGAAAGAGATCAGTAAGTATGCCCGTTTCGAACTCGGGGCTTATATCGACAGCGCCAAAATTACCATGAATGAACAACTGAACCGCGAACTCACAAAGGGCGTCCGCTGTTCCGGTAACATTAAAGAGATCCGGCTGGCCGGCATCTACCCGATGCAGCAGCACCTGGTTATACGGAGCAATTGCGAAGGAACCCTTGCGGTAAAAGTGGAAACGATCGATTTCAGTCTTTGACCTCTTCTTCCTCTCCCGCAGTGATCCTGAAAGAATAATTGCGTTGGGCCACATAACTGAACAAAACAACGATGCAGATCGTCAGCACCTGGGCTACAACCGGGTAAATGTTCAGTCTTTCCACGAAAATCTTAAGGAGGATATAATTCAGCAGGAGGTTGAAAAGACAGATCATCCCGTAACGGAAAAGCTGGATGCGGCCCTTCATATTCGAGTCGCTGAAGACCACATATTTTGACATAAAGAACCCGACAGGGAATGTAACGCAGAATGAAAGGATCAGTGCGGCGATATGCCCCTTGAAGGCATAGATGCCGAAGCTGAATACCTGTTCGGAGAAAATGAATTTAAACCCGATATAATACACCAGTAATCCGAGCAAGGTGTTACCCCCGCCGGATGCCGCATAGCGGAAGGTCTGTTTGTTCATCAGCCTTTTAAAGGGCGGATAGAAAAAATCAATGACAGGGAGGATAAAATCCCGGGCGCTATGGATATGACGTCGCATCGATGTGGGCAATGGTAATATTAGAGTTTTAAAATGGTGATTTAGAAATGGTACACGGATGACACGGATTTTATAGAAATTATAATTTGCACAACCCTACAACCACCCGACATCCCCGCTATCCGATCTACACGGATCTATCCCGGCTCTGCCGGGATAGATCCGTTTTCATCCGCCAGGTCCGTGTAATCCGTGTGCCATTTCCCGGCTGACAAATGTTCAATTCCAATTATATTTTGGCCCGATCATTCTGTAAATTTGCCAACTAAACACCGGATGAATGAGTATTGTAAACGAAATAAAACCACTTGTAGTAAAGGCGCTGAAAGTACTGTACGGCCATGAAACGACCGAAGCGGAACTAACGATCAATTCCACCAAACCGGAGTTCGAAGGGGACTATACGCTGGTGCTTTTCTCTTTTGTCAAACAGTTGAAGAAATCTCCAGAAGCGCTGGGGAAAGAGATCGGGGAATATCTTATAAAAAACAATCCTTCCTTTTTTACAGTTTTCAACGTGATCAAGGGGTTTTTAAACCTGACTGTTTCCGATGAATACTGGATCCGTTTCCTGAAGCACAATCATGCGTCCCCCCGTTTCGGGCAACAGCCTGCCAATGGCAAAAAAGTGATGGTCGAGTACTCCTCCCCCAATACCAATAAGCCGTTGCACCTGGGTCACTTAAGGAACATTTTCCTGGGATGGAGCATCGCCCGCATCCTGGAGGAAAGCGGTTATGAAACGGTCAAAAGTTGTATCGTAAACGACCGCGGCATCCATATCTGCAAAAGCATGATCGCCTGGGAGCGTTTTTCCGGTGGAGCCACCCCTCAATCAACGGGAACAAAAGGAGATCATTTTGTCGGCGAGTACTATGTGAAGTTCAACGATGCCTATAAAAAAGAAGTGGAGGAACTCGTAGCGGGCGGAATGAAAAAGGAAGACGCGGAGAAAGCATCTCCCATCATGAAAGCCACCCAGCAAATGCTGCTGGACTGGGAAGCCGGCAAACCGGAGGTCATGGAACTGTGGAACAAAATGAACGGGTGGGTATATGAGGGTTTTGATGTGACCTATAAAAGGATCGGGGCCGACTTTCATAAAATGTATTATGAAAGCAATACCTACCTTCTGGGAAAACAGTTTGTGGAGGAAGGACTGAAACAGGGTGTTTTCTTTAAGAAAGACGACGGCAGCGTCTGGATCGACCTGACCGCGGAAGGACTGGATGAAAAACTGGTGTTGCGGAAAGACGGCACTTCGGTCTATATCACCCAGGACCTGGGACTGGCCCAGCAGAAATACGAGGAGTTCGGTTATGACCAGAGTCTCTATGTGATCGCCGACGAACAGAACTATCACATGAAAGTGTTGAAACTGATCCTGCAAAAACTGGGAAAGCCATATGCGGAAGGTATCGACCATTTAAGTTATGGCATGGTGGAACTTCCCTCCGGGAGAATGAAAAGCCGGGAGGGCACCGTGGTGGACGCGGATGACATGGTGGATGAAATGGTGAACGTGGCAAGGAACAAGACCGAGGAACTGGGGAAGGTCAAAGACTTTACCGAAACGGAACTGAAAGAACTCTATGACACCATCGCATTGGGAGCCCTGAAATTCTTCCTGCTCCGCGTTGATCCTAAAAGAAGGATGATCTTCAATCCCGAAGAGTCTATCGATTTTCATGGTTTTACGGGGCCATTTGTGCAGTATACACATGCCAGGATCAAGTCCATACTCAGGAAGGCAGGTGAGTCAGCAGTCGGCAGCCAGGCAGCCGGGCAGTCTGGCAGCCGGGCAGAATGCAGTCTGCTAAAACTTGAAAAAGATCTCATCATCCTGCTGGAGCAATACCCGGTTATTATTGGTGAAGCCGTGACGGAACATAACCCGTCGGCGATCGCTATTTATGTTTTCAACCTGGCCAAGGCATTCAATACTTTCTACACAGAGCATTCTGTAATGAATGCTGAAACCGAAGAGAAAAAATCATTGCGGCTACAGCTTTCCGAAATGACCGCCAACGTGATCGCTTCGGGGATGGGTTTGCTGGGGATCCGGGTGCCGGAAAGAATGTAGTCGGCAGTCGGCAGTCGGCAGTCGGCAGTCGGCAGTCGGCAGTCGGCAGTCGGAAACAACATAAAAAAAGCGACCATATTGTATGATCGCTTCAATATCTTAGAAAAGGACTCCTAACTCACTAAAGTCCTGCCATCATCTTCTTCTGTTTCAAGCTTGCCAGGGAGGGATCCATTTCGATCGCTTTGTCGCAAAGGCGGGTGCCTTTTTCCATATTTTCCTTGCCGCCTTTCTTCTGGTAACACATACCGATCATATACAGTGCGGGTGCATTTTCCTTGTCGTATTCGAGCATCTTATCCCAGTATTCCATGGCCTTGTCGAATTTGGCTTTGGCATAATAGGCTTCGGCCACCATGCTCAGGATGTTCAGGTCACTGGGTTTTCGTTTCAGGATCTCATCGAGCATTTCCACTCCTTTGTCCAGTTCTCCTACATTCAGGTAGGCAATGGCCAGGTTCTCGAGATAGTCATTGTCTTTCTTATAACCCTTCTCCCCGGCTTCGAGGATGTATTTAAGCGCATCCTTGTCGTTGTGCATGGCATAACAGATCAGACCCAGTTCATATACCCAGTAATTTTCGGCGGGCTTCAGGTCGATGGCCTTTTTGAAATAAGGAACGGCCAGTTTGTAATTCATCATATCGGCATAACTCCGGGCGATCAGGTAAGGCACTTCCGGGTTGGCGGGATCTTCTTTTTCAGCAATATTCAGGTTCTTGATGGCCTCGCCGTAATTGTCGTTGTCGTAGTGAATACGTCCCACGTAGTAAGCCACTTTCTCCGAAGGATCGGCTTTTTTAAGCTTATCCGCGTAAAGCAGGACATCCTCGTTCTGCTTTAACTGGAAGGACAGCGTCATGAGCTGTTTGTAATTGGAAGCTGTTTCATCTCCCAGCGTAACCAGTTTTTTGTACATCTCCCTCGCCAGGTTATAGCGCCGCAGATCGAAATAGGCCGAGGCCAGTTCGGTAACAATGGCCTTGCTGTTCGCATCGTATTTCGCCGCTTTCTCAAAATTCTTCATGGATTCCAGGCGACGGCCGTTTTGTTTTTCCAGCAAACCTTTCTGCAGGAAATAATCAGCGCTGTCAACACCGGGATTGATCGAGATGATAGATGTCTGGGCAAATACTGGCAGTATGGCCGGCACCAGCAGGATGGAAAGGATGATACGTCTCATAGGGCTTTTATTGGGTTGGATTTATATACGCTTCTCATGCAA
Source organism: Chitinophagaceae bacterium (assembly GCA_044229375.1). Taxonomy (GTDB): domain Bacteria; phylum Bacteroidota; class Bacteroidia; order Chitinophagales; family Chitinophagaceae; genus JJ008. Next base: position 13,829 of record JBGATE010000025.1, on the reverse strand, counting down.
GGTAATTTTTGCCATTGAGTAATCAAAGCTTAACCGGTTACTAATCAGCCAATATCATTCCAAAATAGTATTTATTTCAGGACTATCCCCGCCAGGGGAGGTAAATTTACGGTTAGTTTATACGTTTTTTGATCCTTATCAACTGGTTCACAACGTACTTCAGGATTATAAACATCCCCGGTCCCCCAATAAATTTTTTTGTCGCTGTTAAAGACTTCAATGGTATAGGGTTTTCCACTTACCTCCAGCTCCCAGTCTGTCCTTACAACCGGCGTCAGGTTCAGGATCACGAGTAAATCATCAGCCGGCTTTTTCCCTTTCCTTTTATACGCCACTACGGATTCCGCCCTCCGGTTCAGGTCCACCCATTCAAACCCGCCGATATGGAACTGTTCCTGGTACAATGCCGGCTCCGCTTTGAGCAGGGCATTCAATCCCGACACACAATCTTTCAGTAAACGGTGACAATCGAATTGTAACAGTTCCCACTGCAATTCGGTTTTATAGTTCCACTCTCCTGTCTGCCCGAACTCATTTCCCATGAAAAGCAGTTTGGCGCCGGGATGCGTCCACATATAAGTATAGAGCAGGCGCAGGTTGGCGAATTTCTGCCATTCATCTCCCGGCATTTTATAAAGCATGGGGCTTTTGCCGTGCACCACTTCATCGTGACTCAACGGAAGCATGAAGTTCTCATCATAGAAATACATCATGCTGAAAGAAAACTTATCCTGGTGAAATTGCCGCATCAGCGAGGTGGGTTTGGAAACCCCCGGCCAGTCCGTGGCTTCTTCGGCGATGGTCTGTACCCCGGGAAAATCACGGTAAATCGTTTCATTGAGATCCTTGATAAAGGCGATGGCCTCCAGGTTGCCGTCTCCGCCGAATTCATTGGGCTCCCATTGACCGTGTTCCCGGGAATAATTCAGCTTCAGCATAGAGGAAACCGCATCTACCCTGATGCCGTCTATATGAAAAAGATCGAACCAGTAACGGGCATTGCTGATCAGGAAAGATTTCACCTCTCCCCTTTTATAATTGAAGATGTAACTGTTCCAGTCGGGGTGGAAACCTTTCCGCATATCCGCGTACTCATAGGTATGTGTACCGTCGAACATGAAAAGCCCGTGTGCGTCATAAGGGAAATGAGAGGGTACCCAGTCGAGAATCACCCCAATACCCTCCTGGTGACAGGTATCGATCAGCCGCATCAGCCCCTGCGGATCGCCAAAGCGGGAGGTGGCGGCAAAAAAACCGGTGCACTGGTAACCCCAGCTTCCGTCAAAGGGATGCTCCATGACCGGCATGAGTTCGATATGGGTAAACCCAAGTTCCTTTACATAGGGCACGAGTCTTTCGGTGATCTGATCATAGGTATTATAAGATTCCTCATCATTTTTTTCAGGCCGTTGCCAGCTGGCGAGGTGCACTTCATACACGCTCCAGGGGGCATCCAGCGCATTTTTCTTTTTCCGGTTCTTCATCCATACGGCATCCTTCCATTCGTAAAACATGTCCCAGGTAATGCTGGCCGTCTGCGGCCTTTTCTCCCAGAAATTGGCAAAGGGATCGCCTTTATCCAGCGCGCGCTTTGCATAACCCACAATGTGATACTTATAGGCCTCTCCTAATTTGAAACCCGGAATGAACCCTTCCCAGATACCGCTTTTATCCCAGCGGGGTTGCAATTCGTATTCTTGATTCTTCCAGTCGTTGAAGTTTCCCTTTACAGAAACGGATGTTGCATTGGGCGCCCATACGCAGAAGTACATCCCCCATACATCGTTGACCTGTATGGAATGTGAACCGAATTTTTTATACAACCGGTAATTCGTTCCGTTCTGATAATTCGTAACATCCTCATCTGTCAGGAGTGAATAATTCCACACGGGCCTGGTGGTGTCCACAAAATTTGACTCCTCGTATTTTTGGGAAACTGCCCCATGCTGTTGTTTTACAGAAGGAAGTTTTGCCGTTGCGGTTTTCCGGTTGACAACCGGCTCCTCCGGTTTGGTTTTTTTAGAAGGACTCTTTTTTTTCCCTGGCATTGTATCAAATTGATTTAGGATCGTATCTCACTCAACTTACATCATTTTTGGTAAAATATTAACACTGTTGAGTACGCATTTATATACTCTGCTTACCGTAAATCATCAATTTTGCATGGTTCAGGTAAATGTCATTCCTGGTTAGTAGCCGAATTGATATTTTTCAGAACAAACCATTAACCAAGAATGCTAAAACCAGCCGTAACCACGCTGCTGCTATGCTGTGCATTTTCTGCCTTTGCACAAAAAAGCACGATCAGCGGTACGATCACCGACTCCACCGAGCGGCGGTCCCTCCATCTTGCCTCCATCACCCTGCTCCGTAAATCGGATTCAACGCTGGTGTCCTTTACCCGCAGTGACAGGGAGGGAAAATTCTCCTTACCCGCTACCGATACCGGTCAGTATGTAGTGCTGGTCACTTATCCCCGTTTTGCAGATTATATGGAAGGATTGGAACTGAAAGGTAACCTGGAACTGGGAAATGTATTCATGACCCCAGCCAGTAAACTCCTGAACGAAGTGATCGTGAAAACGGTCGGTGCCATACGCATCAAAGGGGATACCACCGAATTCGTAGCCGATAGCTTCCGGGTGAAAGAAGGGGCCACGGTGGAGGATCTGCTGAAGAAGTTACCGGGATTTTCGGTTAATAGTAAGGGTGAGATCGTGGCGCAGGGGAAAAGAGTGGATAAGGTACTGGTCGACGGCGAAGAGTTCTTCGGGGATGACCCCACGATGGCCACGCAGAACATCGGGGCGAAGGCCGTGGACAGGGTGCAGGTGTTTGACACAAAATCCGAACAGCAGAACCTCACCGGGATCACGACGGGCAACGAGGGCAAGACCGTTAATATCAAGCTGAAGGAAGACGCCAAAAAAGGGGCGTTCGGGAAATTGCAGGGCGGCACCGATTTCAGTAAGTTCTACGAAGCAAAAGCGTTGTATAACAAATTTGCCGGCCAGAAGAAAATATCCGCATACGGAACAAGGACCAATGTGAATACCGGCAGCCTGAACTGGCAGGACCGGCAGAAACTGGGTTTTGAAAATGATATGGAATACGATGAACTGAGCGGATTCTATTTCAGTTTTGGGGGCGGCGATGAATTCAACGACTGGAGCCTTCGCGGGCTGCCGGATGCCTGGACCGGGGGCGCACTGTTTTCCAATAAATGGGATGCCGGCAAACACAACGTGAACTTTTCCTATCGTTATAACCGGCTTGGCACCACCAATACCGGCACCACGCTTACCCAGAATATCCTCCCCACAGGGTATAACTACAGTAATAAATACAGCAGTAAAACCGGGCTGAACCAGCAGCACGCACTGAACGGCAAGTACGAGTGGAAACTCGATTCACTGGCCTCCTTTAAAATCGTTACGAACTACACTTATAAGACCGGGAAAACAACCGGCAGTAATAACGGCGAGTTCCTCAACAGCGGACTCGATACCGTGAACCAGAGTTTCAACAATTATGACAATGCTACCCGCCGTAGCCAGGTGGATAACCAGTTCACGTATAAACAACTCTTTAAAAAGACGAACCGCCAGTGGCAGACCGTCTTCCGGTATGGCGTAACGGACGATGAAAACAACGGACTGAATTTTACCCGGATCCGTTATTTTGATCCCAACGGTGTTTACAGCAGCAGTGATACGGTGGATCAGCAAAAGGTCTTTGACGGCCGCTCCACCACCCTGGGCGTAAAAACAACTTTCTCTGAACCGATCACCGACAAATGGACACTCGTGGTGGATTATGCCTGGAATAAAAATCATTCGCGATCCCTCCGTAATACCTACGAAAAAGACTTCAACGGGAAATATGAAGAAAAAGTGAATGAGTTCAGCAACAACTTTGAACTGGATGCCTTTTCCAACAGCGGTAATGCTACGCTACGTTATATCGGTAAAAAAGTAAGAGCGGCAGCCGGTACGGGCATCTCCGCGATCAAACTGAACCTGGCCGACCTCGACAGTAACAGCGTCAATACCTACCGGTTCTTTAACGTAACCCCGCAGGCTTCCGTGAACTTTACCCCGAAAACACAATTTAATATCGGGATCAATTACCGCGGCAACACCATTCAGCCCACGATCAGCCAGTTACAACCCCTCAGGGACAATACCGACCCGCTGAACGAATACAAGGGTAACCCCGATCTGAAAGTTGGTTTCAACCACAGTACTTCTGTCTACATAAACCGGTACAAGGTGCTTTCGCAATCCTGGATGGGGCTGAACTTCTCGTACAATATCCAGCAGAACGCGATCACCCAAAACAACTCGATCGACCCCGTTACAGGCAAAAGAACCTATTTCCCCGTCAACATCAACGGTAACCGGAGCTGGTTCCTCTGGTCAAATTACAATAAAGGCGGCGGAAACAAAAAACCCGAGTATGGCTTTGGCATCAATGGCAGCGGCAGCAGGTTCAACAATTTTGTGAACGGGCAACAGGCCGTTACCCGTTCATTTTCCCTGAACTTTGAACTGAACTTGGGTTATGAAAATGAAAACAAATATGACATCAGCATCCGGCCCCGGGTCGGTTATAACAAATCCAGGTCCTCATTTTCCAACAGCATCAACAACAATTATTTTTCCTATGGCGGGAGGGTCGAAGTCGATCTCAATCTTCCCTGGAAAGTGGAATTCAATACAAACCTGAATGCGGACCTCCGGCAGAAGATCCAGGCCTTTGCCAGCAATACCAACCTGGTGGTCTGGAACGCCGGGCTTTCCAAAAAAATATTCAAAAAAGATGCGGGTAAGATCGGCCTGTATGTCAATGATATCCTGGATGACAACAAGGGTTTCACCCGTACCATCAACAGCACTTTTATTTCGGATGACCGCTACCAGCGCATCAGCCGCTATTTCCTGCTGAAATTCGAATGGTCATTTAATAAATCACCGGGAGGGGATATAAAATGATTAAGCAGCTCACAACCCTGGTCGCCGCAGTATTTGCGGTATTGATCGTGAACGCGCAGGCCCGTTTTTTCTCCAGCATCAAAGTGGAGTATGAAAAGACCACCGCCGTACGGCAACTGATGAAGGACCTGGCGGGAGGTGACAGCTGGTATGAACAAACCAAGGACCGGCTCCCGGTATCTCTACTCAGCTATCATGAATTTACCGGCGATACCAGCAGGTCGATCTATAAACCCGGAAAAGAAGTGCCGGTCGATCCCCGGTTGTGGTGGCGACCGGTGGCTGACAAAAATGTGGTGTTCAATGATTACAGGACCGGGATGACTATTTCCCAGAAACCGGTATTTGAGGAAACCTTCCTCGTGGAGGACAGCCTCCTGAGGATAAAATGGAAGATAACCGGTGACCTGCGAACCATAGCAGGTTTTGAATGCCGGAAAGCAGTGGGTATTATCAATGACTCAATTGCTGTTTTCGCATTTTATACGGATGAATTACTGATCAACGGAGGTCCCGAAGGAATTCATGGACTGCCCGGTATGATCCTGGGTGTGGGTATACCGAAACTTCATGCTACCTGGTTTGCCACCAAAGTGGAAGTGTTTGATAACAATATGAAACCTGTAACCGCGCCGGCCAAAGGCAAAAAGGTGAACAGGATAGAACTTATGTCAAAACTTGCGCCACTGATGTCGAATTGGGGGAGCTACGGTGGCAAATTGCTGGTGAATTTTGTTATCTGACCAGTTCAAAAACAAAACTCTCCTTTGGTTCAATTTTCAGGTCAGCCAAGGCGATTATTTTCCCTGTAATAATATTTCTTACCTGCGAAAATCCCTTCATCCTTTCGCTGTAAACGGACCAGTCGGGCCGGGCATCCTTCTCACCGGTATTCGTGATCACCATCACGGTTTGTTTGCCGTCGTAACGGAAATAAACATACAACCCATCCCGTGGAATGTACTGCATGGTCCTGCCTGAAGTGATGGCGGTGGAGTTTTTGCGGAAATTGGCCAGGCGGCTGACATAGGCAAATGCTTCCTCCTGCTTATCACTCCTTCCCTCCTTTGTAAAGCGGTTGTCTTTCGGTTTATCATCCGGCCAGCCACCGGGGAAATCTTCCCGCACCGTGGCATCCGTATTCACTTTCATGTTCTTCATCAGCACTTCGGTGCCGTAATAAAGTTGCGGTATGCCGCGCAGGGTGAAGAGCCAGTTAAATCCCATTTTCATCTTCTTCCAGTCCTCGCCGATCACGGAGAACACCCGGTCCATATCATGGTTGTCGAGAAAGATGCAGTTGTTCATGGGATTTTTATACAGGAAATCATTGGTCAGCGTGGTATAGATCCTGGTGACCCCGTTGAGCCAGCCAAAGGATTCATTCATCCCGGCCAGCATGGCAAAGCAGGTTTGAAAATCCAGCATCCCCTTTGCGTTATGTTTGAACGGGGTGGTCATATTGTTCTGCGTGAAGTAGGCATTCGCCACGGTGCTGTTCACCCAGGATTCGCCAAACACGGTGAGCCTGGGGAATTCTTTTTCCAGGGCCGCGTTGCAGTCGTTCATGAATTGCTCCTCACAGGATTTATAGGTATCCACTCTCCAGCCGTCGATCCCGAATTCCTCGGTGGTCCAGATGGCATGCTGGATCAGGAATTTGGCCACAAAGGGGTTCCGCTGGTTCAAGTCGGGCAGGTGCGGCACAAACCAGCCATCCAGCATCTGGGTTTTTTCCTGCTGTGAGGCATAGGGATCGTAGAACACTTCTTCGCGGTGATTGGGCCCTTTATCGCCCTGCGAGGTATTGAACCAGTCCTTCATCGGTTTGTCGAGCGCAAACCAATGATGATTACCGACATGGTTGTATACCGCATCCTGGATCACTTTCATCCCGTTACGGTGCAGCTCATCACAAAATTTCTTATACCCATCATTACCGCCAAACCGCTTGTCCACCTGGTAATGATCGGTGAACCAGTAACCGTGATACCCCGCCACACTGTTCCCCCATTCTCCCATGCGGGGCATATCGTTCTCGATCACCGGTGTGAGCCAGAGGGTGGTCACTCCCAGTTCCTTCAGGTAACCAAGATTATTCTCTATCCCTTTGAAATCCCCTCCATGACGGGAGAATTTGTCTTTCCGGTCACAGGTCCTGTCCCGGTAATTTTCAATGATATCATTGGAAAGATCCCCGTTGGCAAAACGATCCGGCATCATCAGGTAGATAAAATCATTTGCGGTAACGCCCATCACCCTTGAACTGCCATTTGTGCTGCTGCGCTGTTTCAATTCATATTTCACATCCTCCGAAGGCCTACCACCGCCGCTCAGCACTATTTTAAAGGTACCGGGGCGGGCAACGGCACTGATGGTCAGGTCCACAAACAGGTAATTCTTACTGTCTGCCTTATGGATCCTGTTCACTGTTACGCCCGGGTAGCTGATGCGCACGCTGTTGAACATCCCGATATTCTCCCCATGCAGCATAAGCTGGAGTTTGGGATTTTTCATACCGGTCCACCAATGAGTGGGATAAACGCCATACATACCTGCGCCGATCGAATCCACAGAAACAAACAGCAGCAAAACAAGAAGTATTCTTCTCATAGTAAAACTTATTTATCTTTTATACGAAGGGTGAGCAGTGCGGCCAGTATCATCGAACAACCACCCACGACAATGGTCAGGATGGCATTCCCGTTAAAAAAGTGCCGGGTTATTACCCCCAGCAGCGTAGCGGCGAGAATCTGGGGTATTACGATAAAGAAATTGAATATTCCCATATACACGCCCATTTTATGGGAAGGCAGGGCCCGGGTAAGCATGGAGTACGGCATTGCCAGGATGCTGCACCAGGCAAGACCGACACCGGCCATACTGATGATCAGCAAATTCTTGTCCTTGAAAATATAGAATGAGATCAGCCCGAGTCCTCCTGCCACCAGTGCGATCAGGTGGGCGGAAGGCCTGGAGAATTTTTTAGCCAGCACGGGCAACAGGAATGCAAACAGGGCAGCAAAACCATTATACCAGGCAAACAGCACCCCCACCCAGTTCGCCATATCATTGTAGGCTTTCGAAGTGGTATCGGTGCTGCCGGCCAAGTGCTGGGCCAGCGCCGGTGTGGAGTAGATCCACATGGCAAATAAGGCAAACCAGGAAAAGAACTGCACCACCGCCAGTTTCTTCATGGTGGAAGGCAGGTAATTCAGGTCATCCATCACTTCTACAAAACCGTTACTGCTGTCTTTTTTCTTCCATGCGCCGGCCATCAGCTGGCAGAAACCAAAGACGGCAATGCCACCGGTAAGCACATAGAGTTCCTTCTCCAGTTTCTCCGCGGAACCGGAATTATACAGGTACAGGCCGGCAGAAAGTAAAAGACCGGTGATCAGCCATATAAGACCTTTTTTTGAGAATGTTTCAGCCGTTGTTTTTATCTGTACACGGCCTTCTGTTTCCCCGGTTTCTCCCGTCTCTCCAAATGATTTTAATTCCTCGGGTGAATATTCCCTTGTGGTGAACACGGTATACGAGATAGCAGCCATGTAAACAACAGCACCGATGATGAAGGAAATTTTGATCGAATCCGGAATCACCCCCGCAGCCGCTTCATTGGCCACACCCATTTGGGTAAGCAGGTACGGCAGCAGGGAAGAGATAACGGCACCGGTCCCAATAAAGAAACTCTGCATAGCAAAGCCTTTTGTCCGCTGAGAGTCCGGCAGCATATCGCCCACAAATGCCCTGAACGGTTCCATGGATACGTTGATCGAAGCATCCAGCAGCCAGAGCATGATGGCTGCCATCCAGACCTCTGTCACATTCGGAAAAACAAATAGCGCCAGCGAGGCCAACAGCGCGCCGATCATAAAAAAAGGTCTTCTTCTCCCCCATTTCTTATGCCATGTCTTATCACTCCAGTGCCCGATGATGGGTTGAACGATCAGGCCTGTCAGTGGCGCGGCGATCCATAAAATGGGAATGGCATCTATCTGCGCGCCAAGTGTCTGAAATATCCGGCTCACATTTGCATTCTGAAGCCCGAAAGCGAACTGGATTCCAAAGAATCCCACACTCATATTGATGATCTGTGCAGTACTGAGCCTTGGTTTTAAACTGGCGGAAACAGCAGGCATAAGCAATCGTTATTATTAAATAATAAGGGCAGGATGGAAGGTAATAATAATATGTAAAAAGTACACATTTTGTAAAAAAGAATGTTGCTCCTGGGTCAGCGGTCCTCAGTCTGCAGATATAAGATTTTGAAACAGTAGGGAAACTATGAACAGGAACGGCCACACTCTGAACTCTGAACTCTGAATTCTGAACTCAGCACTCAAATAACAAATCCATTGGGTATAATCGCCCCCTTCTTCACCACCACGATACCATCCTTCACGGTGTAAAGGGCATGGTCGGAATTTTCAAGATGATTTCCGCCGTTGATCCGGACATCATTTCCAATCCGGACATTCTTGTCCAGAATGGCATTCTTGATATAGCACCGGTCACCCACACCCAGTATGGGGTACCCCCCGGCAGTGGCTGCGGCGATCTCGGGCAGGGTTTCATAGTAGTCGCTACCCATGATATAGGAACTGACCAGCGTGGTGCCGTGCCCGATCCTGGATCGTATACCGATAACGGAATGTTCGATCCTCGAGGCATTGATAATGGAACCTTCCGCCACCAGTGTTTTTTCCAGCGTGGTGCCGCTGATCTTGGCGGGCGGCAGCATCCGGGGACGGGTATAGATGGCGTTGTCGTTATCAAATAGATTGAAATCAGGCAGGTCCTGCGTGAGATTCAGGTTGGCCTCAAAGAAAGAATATGTATTCCCGATATCCGTCCAGTAACCATCATACTGGTAACTGGCAACCCTGTAATTATTAATGGAACCCGGTATGATCTCTTTCCCAAAATCCGTGGCACCGGCATATTCGGTCTGCAGCAGGTCAAATAACAGCTTGCGGTTGAAAATATAAATACCCATGGAAGCAAGGTAATTCCTGCCGAGACCCTTCATCATTTCTCCCGTTTCGCTTGTCCATTCTGGCAGCAATTCCTTTTTGGGTTTCTCAATGAAGGAAGTGATCTGTCCTTCCGAAGATTTCAGAATGCCGAATTCGGGAGCTTCCCGCTGCCCTACCGGTATGGTGGCAATGGAAATATCGGCCCCGAGATTTTTATGGTTCTCGAGCATGTCGGCAAAATTCATCTGGTAGAGTTGGTCGCCGGAAAGGATCAGCACATAATCACTTTCAAAAGGCTCCACGTGCCGCAATCCCTGCCGGACGGCATCGGCTGTTCCCTGGTACCAGGTGGGGTTGTCGGGCGTTTGTTCGGCTGCGAGGATATCCACAAAAGCCTTGCTGAACGGGCTGAAATGATAGGTGTTCTTGATGTGACGGTTAAGTGAGGCGGAGTTGAATTGCGTAAGTACGAACATCCTCCCAATACCATTGTTCAGGCAATTGGAGATCGGGATATCCACCAGGCGGTACTTGCCGGCAATGGGTACCGCGGGTTTGGAACGGCTGGCGGTCAGGGGGTATAATCTTGATCCGGCACCACCGCCGAGTATCACGCAGAGTATCTCTTTGGGATTGGTGATCACTTGCTTTGCCATCGGAATTCGTTTTGTATTATTTCAGACTTTTATAGAGGTCAATATACTGCTGCGCCGAACTATCCCATGAATGATCGATCGTCATCATGTGTTCCCGCATCCAGCTATAAAGGTCAGGTTTATTATTATAAAGGTCAATAGCCCGGCCAACGGAATACGTGATATCCCCTGCCGTTGCCTGGTCGAAGCGAATGCCAAAGCCCTGCCAGTCGCCCATATCCGTGACGGTATCATGCAAACCCCCGATATTTCTTACCATGGGCACGGTTCCGTAACGCAGGGCATACATCTGGTTCAGCCCGCAGGGTTCCACGCGGCTGGGCATTAACAGAAAATCCGAACCCGCGTAGATCTGGTGACTGAGAGGTTCGCTGTAGCCAATATAGGAGTTATAGTAACCGTGGAACTGGTGCTTCATCTGGTCAAGCCTGTCTTCCAGTTCAGGGTCACCCGAACCCAGTACCAGGAAATTCACATTGCCATGGTGCTGGTATATCGATTGGCTGATCGCCTCTGGCAGGAGGTCGGCCGCTTTCTCCCCTACCAGCCTGCCGATAAAGGAGACAAGCGGTTTATCGGGATCGAGCCCGAACTGGCCCGCCAGTTCTTTCTTATTCTTTCGTTTGCCCTTTGCCACCATTTCGGGGTCATAATTCTTAATGATCATCGAATCCGTTTTCGGATCCCACACATGTGTGTCGATACCGTTCAGTATTCCGAGGCTCTTTCCCTCTTCATACCGGAACAGATTTTCAAGCCCGTTGGCGGCCCCCTTTAGTTCCCCGAGATAGCTGTTGCTCACCGTGGTCACTTTCCAGGCGCATTTAACCGCGGATGCCATGGGATTGATGTTATTGTCCCAGTCCAGCATACCCCATTTCCAGGAGTCGAATGCCGGGAGATAATAATATTTATCCCAGCCGATCCATCCCTGGTACTGGGCGTTATGTACCGTGAATACCGTAGGCACCCCGGAAAGTCTTTGCCGGAACTCAAAGCAATACTTGATCATGAACGGGATCAGTCCGGTATGGTGATCATGGCAATGGATAATGTCCGGGAGATGGGTCCATTTATTGATCCAGTCGCAAACCGCCACCTGGAAAGCCAGGAAGCGCTCCGTATCGTCTTCATACCCGTAGATCTTTTCCCGGTCGAGCAGACCGTTGATATCAACCAGGTAAAGATCAAAACCCAGTTTATTCGTTCTTTCCTTAATGATGCTGTAATGAAAAACATGCGGCCCGATATGCTGCCCGCCTTCATGCACAAGGTCCCACTGGTTTTCATAAAGAAATTTAGTCCGGTACATGGGCATTATCACTTTAGTGACATGGCCCAGCTCCGCCTGGTATTTGGGCAGCGCCCCTACTACATCTCCCAGTCCGCCCGCTTTTGCCACCGGGTAACATTCCGCAGCTACATGAATGATCTCCATATTGTATGATCCGGGTTTTTATTGAAATTAAGTGGTTTGTGTCTTATAAAAAAACGGTGAAAAAGGGGTCGCAGAGGGGTACGATGCTTTTTTAAAATACCCTTAAGGCACAGGTCTGTTTTTTTAGACAAGCTACCAACACAAAGGTTGCCCTTTTTCCCGGTACGTAAAATTTGTTATACATTCAGCACTTTAAACAACTCAACACCGAATGCTATGAGTCAACAAACCAGGCAGCCTACCAATTACGGGGCGCTGAGCACCCTTATATCTGTTTTCTTCTTCTGGGGTTTTATTGCGGCGGGTAACAGCGTTTTCATCCCTTTCTGCAAGAATTATTTTCACCTCGACCAGTTCCAGAGCCAGTTGATCGATTTTGCCTTCTACCTGGCATATTATATTGGTGCACTAGGACTGTTCTGGTATGGGGCATTCGGAGGTAAGGACCTGGTAGGCAAATGGGGCTACAAGAAAAGCATCATCTATGGTTTGCTGTTCTCCGCCCTTGGTGCCGCGGCCATGATCCTGGCCGTGAACGCCAATATGTTTGCCGGCATGCTCGCGGGTCTTTTTATCGTTGCCCTTGGTTTTTCCCTGCAACAAACCGCGGCCCAGCCTTTTGCCATCACCCTGGGCGACCCTGCTACGGGCGACAGCCGTGTGAACCTCGGCGGGGGTGTCAATTCCTTTGGCACTACGATCGGTCCCCTGGTAGTGGCTTTTGCACTTTTCGGCACAACAGCCGCCATTACGGATGACAAGATCAAGGCGCTTAGCCTGAATAAAGTGATCATTCTCTATGCCTGCGTCGGCATCCTTTTCATCGCAGCCGCTGCGCTCTTTGGGTTTTCCAAAAAAGTGCCGGCGGGCATTAACGAAGAGAAAACGGAGAAAGCCAGCAAGGCGCTCAGCTCCCTGCTCATCATAACGGGTTTGCTGATCGTGATGTTTGCCCCGGTATTCAGCAGTTATAACAGTAAGGAAGCAAAAGCGATCGAAACCCTGAATGCAGGTATCGGTTCTTCAAAACATCAACTGGATTCCCTCCGTCAATTGCCCCCGGCCTCGGTAACAGCGGAAATAACAGGTCTTATCGCCTCCGCGGAAACATCCATCAGCAACAGTACCGCGGAAAGGGATGGGCTGAAGCACCCGCTGGAGAAAAAAAGGATGTACTGGCTGATGGGCGCTCTGGGAGTAATTGTACTGGGACTCTTATTCTCTAATTCGAGGGCAGCCAAAAAACCCGATGGTTGGGGTGCCATGAAATTCCCGCAACTGGTGCTGGGTATGCTGGCCATCTTTGTTTATGTGTGGGTTGAAGTGGCGATCGGGAGTAATCTCGGGGAACTGCTGAAACAAAAAGAATTCGGCGGTTACCAGGCCTCACAAGTGGCCC
>JBGATE010000025.1:0-350 GCA_044229375.1 Chitinophagaceae bacterium | reverse complement strand
TATATCCATGTTCTGGGGAAGACTGATGATCGGGCGATGGGCGGGAGCGATCAGCGCGTTCAATTAATCCAGTAAAACAAAACAGCTGCTGACTTTCCTTGTTCCGTTGATAGCATTTGGGGTTGTACTGGGGGTTAACACGATCGCCCAATATGATATAAAACCTCTCTTTTGGTATGTGGTATGTGTGCTGATACAGATCGCCGTTTTTTATATCAGCAAGAATAAACCTGCAAGAACCCTGTTATTGTTCAGCCTGATGGGTATTACAGCGATGCTGATCGGGATCTTCACGACCGGGAAAATTGCGGTGTATGCATTCCTCAGCGGCGGACTTTGCTGTTCCATCA
>JBGATE010000259.1:0-3619 GCA_044229375.1 Chitinophagaceae bacterium | reverse complement strand
GAGGGGGCCTTGGCCCTAACCTCCACGGCCCGTTGCAGCACTTTTTGCAGCATCTTCTCGGCGCAAAGCACCGTTTTGTGCAGGTACACCTGCCAGTACATCAGGCGGCGGCTCACCAGGAATTTCTCAATGGAATAAATGGCCTTTTCTTCCACCATCAGGTTCCCGTCCTTTACGGCCAGCATTTTCAGGATCCGGTCATACCCGATCACACCCTCTGCCACACCGGTAAAAAAACTGTCCCGGTTCAGGTAATCCATCCGGTCCACATCCAGTTGCCCGGAAACCAGCTGGCTCAGGAAATGTTTAGGGTGTTGCCCGGTGAAAATGGCGATGGCCGTTTCCAGCTTTCCCCCGAATTCACGGTTAAGATGTTGCATCAGCAATAATGAAATGGCTTCATGGCTCACCTCCCGGATCAGTTCCGATTCCAGAGCATGGGAGAACGGACCATGTCCCGCATCATGGAGCAGGATCGCCACTTTGACGCCGCGTTCTTCCTCTTCCGTAAAAACAATTCCTTTGCTTTTCAGTTCCGCCAGCGCGATGCACATTAAATGGTAAGCGCCCAGTGAATGATGTAACCTGGAATGTACGGCACCCGGGTACACCAGGTGGGCAAATGCCATTTGGTGTATATTACGGAGCCGCTGGTAAACCGGATGCGATATTATATCGAGTATCAACGGGTCGTCGATGGTGATAAAACCATACACGGGGTCGTTGATGATCTTGCGGACGGAGGCCATTGTTGCTGTTTTGTTAAGGCAGGACGACAAATGTACAAACCGCGGCCTTAATAAGCTATTTTTGAAAACAGCTCCAAAGAACCCGCCTTCGTTGCTAACGGGATCGCGGCGGTAAAACCTGTAACAAGCTTATGGCAATTGCAAAAATAATCTGGGTGGATGATGAGATCGAAAGCCTCCAGTCGCAGAAACTCTTCCTTGAAAAAAAGGGATATGAAGTACAAACCTTTACCAACGGGTTTGACGCCATTGACTATGTCAGGGACAATCCCGTGGATGTGGTGCTGATCGATGAAAGTATGCCGGGCATCACGGGATTGGAAACACTGGCCAAGATAAAGGAAGTGAACCAGTCGCTGCCGGTGGTGCTGATCACCAAGAATGAAACGGAGAACCTGATGGATGACGCTATTGGTTCCCAGATCAGCGATTACCTGATCAAGCCGGTCAACCCCAACCAGGTTTGGCTGAGCCTGAAAAAGATCATCGACAGGAAAACCCTGGTGGCGGAAAAAACGACCACGGCCTACCAGCAACAGTTCCGCAACCTCTTCATGGCGCTGAACAGCAACCCCGATTATAACGAAGGGATGGATATCTATAAGAAACTGGTGTACTGGGAGCTGGAAATGCAAAAAAGCGACAGCCCCGAGATGCAGGAAGTGCTGCAGAGCCAGAAGGGGGAGGCGAATACGGAGTTCTTCAAATTCGTGGCCCGGAATTATTCCAGCTGGGTCTCTCCCAAAAGCGTGGACGGGCCGGTGATGAGCCATACTCTTTTCAAATTCAAGGTGCTGCCGCATGCCGAAAAAGGCATTCCTTTGTTTTTTATCCTGATCGATAACCTCCGGTTCGACCAGTGGAAAGCCATTCAGCCGATCTTTTCGGAAAGCTTCCGGATACTGGAAGAAGACAGTTTCTACAGCATTTTGCCAACGGCCACCCAATACGCACGTAACGCGATCTTTTCCGGGTTGCTACCGGTGGAAATTGAAAAACAATTCCCGGTTCAGTGGAAGAACGATGATGAGCAGGGCGGAAAGAATCTCTATGAGGAAGAATTCTTCCGGGCACAATTAAAAAGACTTGGAAAAGGAGACCTGAAAGTATCTTATACCAAGGTGGTCAATAACCAGGCGGGACTTGACCTGGTGAACAATATCCATAACCTGCTGAACAACGACATGAATGTGATCGTCTATAATTTTGTGGATATGCTGAGCCATGCCCGTACGGAAATGGAAGTGCTGAAAGAACTGGCCGGCGATGAAACAAGCTACCGCAGCATCACCGCTTCCTGGTTCGAACACTCACCGCTTCACCAGGCCCTTAAAAAGATCGCGGACAAGAACATCAAGATCGTCCTGGCCACCGATCACGGTAGCGTTCGGGTGAAAACGCCGTATAAAGTAGTGGGAGACAAGCAAACCACCACCAACCTGCGGTACAAACATGGCCGCAACCTGAATTATGAACCCAAAGAGGTGCTGGCCTTCCGCGATCCGCGGGAAGCCGGTCTGCCGGTGCCAACCGTCAACTCATCATTTATATTTGCCAAGGAAGACGGGTTTCTGTGCTATCCCAATAATTACAATCACTACGTGAATTATTACCGCAATACATTCCAGCACGGAGGGATCAGTTTGGAGGAGATGATCGTGCCGGTGATCAAGATGCAAAGCAAGTAGTGAAGGGTGAATGGTGAATGGTGAATGGGTTCACGTGGCTATATATACTTTGGCTAGTCTCGTGGAATCCTATTGAACGGGAAATAGAAGGTGAACGGGTTGTGGAAAACATAAAAATGCATTACGCAATAGTAAGGACAGGTATTTTTACATTTGCGGACATTATTCGCTATTCACTATTCACTATGAAGTACACGCAAACCACACTTGATCATTTAGAAGATATACCTAAGGAGGCCGGCTATGTACTCCGTTACGAGCGGGGCACTTTCCAGAGCGGTTATTGCATACTGGAGCTGAAGAAAGTGGTGGTGCTGAATAAATTTCTGCAGACAGAAGGCAGGATCAATACCCTTTTAGAACTGATACCACAGCTGGAGATCAAACCGGAAACACTCACTCCGGGTTCCGCCAAACTTTATGCGGAGATCGTTTCCAAGCTGGAGACCCAGGGGAATGAGGATTAGTTAATTAGTTAACTGGTTAATTAGGCCTTACAACACAAAATTTCCTACACTCTACAAGGGTCCCTTATTTGCAGTATGGTTACCAGAAAAAAGGAACCGTGCAACTCGTAGTACACTATACATTAAGGACCCAATCAACCAATTAACTAATTAACTTTACGCAGTGACCTGCCCCCCTCTCACCATAACCTTTCTCGGAACCGGCACCAGCAGCGGGGTGCCCATGATCGGATGCGATTGTGAAGTGTGCACTTCCCCCGATCCGAAGGATAACCGGTTGCGGTCAAGCATACTGGTCCGTTCAGCCAATACTACTTTAGTAGTGGATACCGGTCCGGATTTCCGGTACCAGATGCTTCGCCAGAAAGTAAAGCACATGGATGCCGTGATCTTTACACATCCTCATAAAGACCATCTTGCGGGGCTGGACGATATCCGGGCCTTTAATTTCTTCAGCCGCAAACCCATTGATATCTACGCGGACTCCTGGACCGAGGAGGCGGTACGGCGGGATTTTTATTATGCCTTTACCGATACCAGGTACCCGGGCATACCCGAACTGAATATGATCACGATCGCGCTGGAACCCTTTATGGTAGGGGATATTCCTGTCATCCCGGTACAGGTCTGGCATATGAAAATGCCGGTATTGGGTTTCCGTTTCGGGAAATTCACCTATATCACGGATGCGAACAGGATCGACGAATCCGAGAAA
>JBGATE010000258.1:0-3643 GCA_044229375.1 Chitinophagaceae bacterium | reverse complement strand
ATCATAACGGTTGAGGTTGGCGTCAATATCTATCGTAAAATAATAAAGACCGTCGGCCGAGATACAGCCGGTATGCACTTCGCTGTTACAGGTACTGGTTTGCAGTACATTGACCGTCGCGGTGCCGGCATCGTAGGATACGAATTCCTGCGGTGTGGAACCAACATTGCGTTTGAAATAGTAGAATTTTCCGCTGTTACTGTTGTAGGCGAGTCCGTTCGCCTTGTTCACACTGTTTCCCGGGTAGCTTGTAGTCTTGATGACCGATCCGGTGGAACCGTTGGAAACATTGATCGGGTAAATGGCACCGTTGCCCGTCAGACCATAAATGACGGAAGCGGGGTCTGCACAGATCTGTGCCCGTGTCGAATTCGGGATCAGCCACACAAAAAAAACAAAAAGGAGACAGGCAGGGTGAATTTTTGACAGGGTAAAGTTTGGTTTCATCATTCCGGGTTTAGGGTAACAGAAATTAAAGCTGGTTTTTCCCGGATTGAATGGATCTTAGCAAAAGCAGTTCAGTCCCCTTTAGATAAGGGTTAATCGTATTTAACCGTAAACAGATGATGGAAATTTCTTGGGAATAATTCAGGCCCGGCAGGTAATTTTCATCATAAGGATTGGATTAAATACCTGTCAAAAATACGTTGCAGTTTGCCGGGCTGCAATAGCAAAACTACGACGGGAGCCTTTTTTTATTGTACCCGATTCCAGCAGGCTGAATAGCAGGTCCTTGTTTCAATAAATTTTTAATAAGCGAAAATTATTGATGCCCGGAGTCCTGGTTGAAATTCAGAGGATCATTGATGATACACGGGGGAGAACCTCCAGCCAGATCTGTTATTCAGGCGCGTATCCGGTGGGTCACAGGCGGGCGCTGGCACGATTACAGAAAAGAACCATTATTCTTCTTCCTTATCGCTCTTCAGAATGATCTTTTTATTGATCAGGCTTTGCACCATCAGTTGCCCGTAAGTATGGGCCAGGGTGGTTTTGGAAGCGATATCAAAGGTCCTGCTTTGGGCAGAGTAGATCAATTGCCGCGTACCAAGATCGTAAAAGTTATTCTCCCAGATGTATTTTGTCTGTTCTGCATAATAACCGGGTGTGTAGATCCTGTCGTTTACCTCGGACATATACCTGTCGAAACGCCCGTACCGGTTGTAATAATCATTGTCGTTGATCCTGCCCGGTACATATACCTGCTCTTTATCCTTGTTTAGTAATACGACGGTAAGAATGCCATCGAATCCTTTTCCTTCTATTGCAGCTTTAGCCCTGGCGGAATCGCCTTTTACAATTGTTCCCGGCGGAAAGATCTTGTTGGCCGCGATCGTGTTATAACCGAGTTCTTTCAGATCATCTGCCAGGTGATTCTCCATTTTAGCCTGCAGTTCATAATCGTTGTCGGTAAGCACCCCCAGCACCAGGATCCTGTTATATTTTTTCGGCGTCACATTATTTACGGTCCAGGACCGGGTGATCTTGCTGGGCTGACAGGAAATGACCAGTGCCAGCAGCGGGAGTATAAATAGTTTTTTCATGGCTTTTAGTTGGGTTATAAAAGTAATTGAATGCGTTAGCTGCCCCCCTGAGGCGGATCAGCCCTGAGCAGGACAGTTATCATTTTTTTGATTCATTCCGGTCAGGGGATAGCGGCGTTACTCCGTCAGGTGCCGGGTTCCTGTATGAAACTACGGAAGAGGGCGTTCTTTCCGGATTGATTTCGTTCAGTGGTTTACCTGGCTTATGGAATGAATGGCTTCCGTGGATAAGCGGATATAAAGATCACCTGGCAAGCTGTTTTTTATTCACACAAGGTGAATAATTCCCGATTCTTACAGCAGTGGCTGTTTCGGTATATTTGCCGGTACCCGCCCAATGCCTCCCTATTGGGAGGTTTTTTGTGGGGGGCTTACAAGCAGCTGAAACCCGGCCAAAGCCTGGTATAATTCTGATAACCTGAAAAAATCCAGGGCAAGACACAGTTCCGCCCCCAAGTGAAATGGCAAAAGAAAAAGAAACATCTTCCAAAGAGTCCTCTAAGACCGGCCTGTTCGATTACGATGAGGACAGCATAAAATCCCTTGACTGGAAAGAGCATATCCGGCTCCGGCCCGGTATGTATATCGGCAAACTCGGGGATGGTTCCTCTCCCGATGACGGGATCTATGTCCTGGTAAAGGAAGTGCTTGATAATTGTATTGATGAATACACCATGGGTTATGGCAAGACGGTGGAGATCACCATCGAAGGGAAACAGGTTACCATACGGGATTATGGCCGTGGCATCCCGCTGGGAAAAGTGGTGGATGTGGTAAGCAAGATCAATACCGGTGCCAAATATGACAGTAAGGCTTTCCAGAAATCAGTCGGTCTGAACGGCGTGGGCACCAAGGCTGTGAATGCGCTCAGTAACTATTTTAAAGTAACGGCGGTCAGGGAAGGAAAGGAAAAAACTGCCGAATTTGAAAGAGGGCTGCTGATAAAGGAATACAAGGAAGCAAAGACCGGTGAATCCAACGGAACGATCGTGACCTTTATCCCCGATGAATCCGTTTTTAAGAATTTTAAATTCCACCCGGAGTTCCTGGAAAGCCAGATATGGAATTACTGTTTTCTGAATGCCGGGCTTAAAATAGTCTTCAACGGGAAAAGTTTTGTCAGCAAGAACGGCCTGCTCGACCTCCTGCAACGCAAGACCAACGAGGACGAGATCCGGTACCCGATCATTCATTTAACCGGTGACGATATTGAAGTGGCACTTTCCCACACCAACGAATACGGGGAAGATATCTATAGTTTTGTGAACGGGCAGCATACTACACAGGGCGGCACCCACCAGCAGGCATTCCGTGAGGCCTACGTCAAGACCATTCGCGATTTTTTCAAGAAGGATTATGATGCATCCGATATCCGTACCGGTATTGTGGCGGCCATATCGGTGAGGGTGGTGGAACCGGTTTTTGAATCGCAGACCAAGACCAAGCTGGGTTCCGCGAATGTGGATGTGAACGGGCCGAGCATGCGGCAGTTCGTGGGTGATTTCCTGGCAAAGGAACTGGATAATTTCCTGCACAAGAACCCGGCCACGGCAGAAGGACTGAAAAAGCGGATCGAGCAGAGTGAACGGGAAAGAAAAGAAATGGCCGGGGTGCGTAAACTGGCCAATGAAAGAGCCAAAAAAGCCAACCTCCATAACCGCAAACTGCGCGACTGTCGCTATCACCTGGATGACGAGCCGCCTTCAAAGGGCAGGGAGGAGTTCGTGGCCAAACAAAATGAGAGTACCATATTCATCACCGAGGGCGACAGTGCCAGTGGTTCTATCACCAAGGCAAGAAGCGTGGAAACGCAGGCCGTTTTCAGCCTGCGGGGTAAACCGCTGAATTGTTATGGTCTGACCAAGAAGGTAGTGTATGAGAACGAGGAATTCAATTTATTGCAGCATGCCCTGAACATCGAAGAAGGACTGGAAGGCCTGCGGTATAATAATGTCGTGATCGCCACTGATGCCGATGTCGACGGGATGCATATCCGGTTGCTGCTGATGACCTTTTTCCTGCAGTTCTTCCCCGACCTCGTGAAACACGAAAAAGTATATGTACTGGAAACGCCGTTGTTCAGGGTGCGCAATAAACAG
>JBGATE010000257.1:0-3682 GCA_044229375.1 Chitinophagaceae bacterium | reverse complement strand
GCTTTTCTACGATCGCCTCGATGAAAACATCGGCCAGGCAGGTTTGGATATCATCCGTGAATTGAAGGCGGTTCAGCACATTTGTTCTTTCTTCTGCAGATATCTTTGCTTTTTCCACAAGCCCTTGCAGGTTCTTTTCAATAGATGCTTTTGCTTTTTCGAGTACAGCGGAGTTCAGTTCGTACAAAAGCGTAAAAAAACCGGCCTGTGCTGCCGCCTGTGCGATACCGCTGCCCATGGTCCCGGCTCCGCAAACACAGATTCTGTTGATATTCATTCTGAACACATTAGAACTGTAAAGATACTGCCTCCCGGCAAGCCAGAAGACTTTTCATTCACCCATTCATATAAAGGATCACTCACATGACTTTCGTCAGGTGTGCGAAGCGGTATTCCTTGTGGAATGAAAGGTTGTGATTTATGGCAAGTTTCGCTTACCTTAAGCCAAAAATATATTTATGGATACCAACCAACCTGTATCTCCTGTTCCCCCCTCACCCGCTCCCGCTTTGCCGGTGGCAGCTTCGACGGGAATGTTTGGCACCAAAATACCTTCTTCTGTAGCTTTTATAGTCGCGGTACTGCTTTTCTTTATGCCATTCATCGACATTAAGTGTAATAATATGTCGCTGCAGACCGTGACCGGGATACAACTGGCCACCGGGTTCAAAATGAAGAACAGCAGTTCGGATAATTCATTCCTGGATGACCTGAAGACTGATAAAACGGACGAGACTATTACGAAAACAACAACTAAAACCGAAAAAAAGGAGCCCAATCTTTACGCGATGGTAGCCCTTGGCCTTGGAATACTGGGTCTCCTGCTTTCCTTTACCAATGCTAAGGCAGCCATCGGGGGCGCCATGGTCACGGGTATCGCTTCAGCCGGCGCCATGATCGGGATGATGCTCGATATTAAAAAGAAAGTGAAACTCGATATTCCATCCACCGGCGGTGATAAATCGGAGGGAGATCTGACCAAGGGACTGGAGAATTTTGGAAAAGATCTCACGGAGAAAATGAATATCTCCGTTGATTTCACTCCCTGGTTCTATGTGGCGGTGGTGGCTTTCCTGGCCGCTGCTTTCTTCTGTTATAAACGAATGACATCGTTGAAAAGCTGATCATACCGGTCAGCATTATTCATCACCATAAAACCAAACTGTATGAACCGGAAAAATTTGACCATCGCTCTCGCGGTTTTACTCATTGCCAGTTTTTTTCTGCCGCTGGGATCCGCGGCGAGTACAAGCCCTTTTGATATTGTTAAAGGTCCTTCTTATGGATCAGAGCTCGAAGCACTTCTCATGAAATACCTATGGTTGGCGATACCCCTTTCCGGTGTTCTCCTGCTGATCGGTGCGCTGAACAACGGCAACTATTTCCTGGGAAGAGGTATCTGGGCTTTTCTTCCCCTGCTGGCCCTGCTTTACCTTTTCATCAGGCCATTGACAGTGATGGGAGGAAGGTTTGATATCGGGGGACTGATCAAGGGACTGGGTGTGGGAACATGGATCGCACTTGTCGCATCGCTTGTACTGGCTTTTTACTGGCCGAAAAAATAATTTTACCTGTCATAATTTATGGAAAAGGCCGCCCCGGGGCGGCCTTAATTTTTACTTTCAGCAGGATAAATTATTTTTAACGTCTATGAACACCGCAACCCGGTATGTTTTCCTGCTTGTAATTCTGCTTTCAGGACAAATGACAATCGCGCAAACACAGGAGGAGTGGGCACGTACCGTTAACTGGGACGGCATAAGCCACTGGTCGAAATACATCATTACACAAGCGAAATACATGGGCCCCAATGCACTGCCGGTTCCCTTTATCAGCAATGGAACGACGGACAGCAACAGCTATGCCGGCACCTCGTTAAGTTTTCATTCCATGAAGGGCGATAAGGCAAAGGACTGGTCCGTCTATGGAAATTATTGCCTGGTAAAGGACCTGATCTCTATTGATATTTCTTATGAACCCCGTGAATGGTTCAGGACCAGCGATACCCTTAAAAAACAACGGCATGTCTATTACCAGAATTATTATGACAAGCATGCCAGGGGGGATGTCCACCTGAATGTCAATATCCGCTTGCTGAAGAAATGGGAGAAGACCATCCAACTGGCATTGCGGATCGGTACCCGTTACCCGGCATCATCCGGATTGGGAGCGGCAAGATATACCGATGGGATGGGCTATTTTTTTGATGTATCCTATGGCAAAACACTTTCTCCCTCATTGAAATGGATCGGCATGGCCGGGTTTTATGTATGGCAGCTCAATGGCGACAGTCACCGGCAAAACGATGCCTTTCTCTTTGGCAACGGGCTGGAATGGAATAAGAATGGCTGGAAAATACAGGCATATGTGGCGGGCTATCTTGGTTACCTTTTCAACAGCGGCGACAAACCTGTCGTACTCCGCGCACAGGCAGAGAAAAAAATCAATAAAACGGGTCTCTTGTTAAGACTGCAACAGGGCATACATGATTTTAAATACAGCAGTGTGGAACTGGGAGCGAAATTCTACCTGGATTGCAAGCCACCCGGAATCGCTAAATAGCACCGGTGAATTGTTTCAGGAACCTTATGTCATTCTCACTGAACAACCGGATATCGTTGATCCCGTACTTCATCATGGCCGGTCGCTCGATGCCCATGCCAAATGCAAAGCCGGTGTATTTATTGGGGTCGATTCCGCAGTTGGATAATACATTGGGATGTACCATGCCGCAGCCCAGGATCTCCACCCAGCCGGTCTTCTTGCACACACTGCATCCTTCGCCGTCGCAGATAAAACAACTCACGTCCATTTCGGCGCTGGGTTCCGTAAAGGGGAAATAGGAAGGACGGAAACGGACCTTCACATCCTTGCCGTACATCTCTTTCACAAAAAAGTAGAGCGTCTGCTTCAGGTCGGCGAAGGAAACATTCTCGTCAATGTACAATCCTTCGATCTGGTGGAAAAAACAATGGCTGCGGGCACTTACTGTTTCATTTCGGTATACCCGGCCGGGATAGATACCCCGGATCGGGAGATTTCCTTTTTCCATTTCCCTGATCTGCACATTGCTGGTATGCGTGCGGAGCAGGAAAGCGGGATTTTGCTGGATATAAAAAGTATCCTGCATGTCCCTGGCAGGATGGTGCTCGGGTAAATTCAGGGCGCCGAAATTATGCCAGTCGTCTTCGATCTCCGGGCCTTCTGCCACGGCAAACCCCAGTCGCTGGAAAATGGAAACGATCCTGTTGCGCATCAGTGTCACGGGGTGCCTGGAACCAAGGGGCAGGTCGTCCCCCGGGAGGGTAAGATCAATTTCCGGGGCTGCTGCATGCGAACTGCTGCCTGCCAGCTGCTTTATTTCCTCATATTTGTTTTCAACAAAGAGTTTAAACTCATTTAAAAGTTGACCTGCTTCTTTCTTCTTTTCCGGGGCCACATTCTTCATTTCACCCATAATGGTCTTTACGAGACCCCGGGTGCCCAGGTATCTGATACGGAACTCTTCCACCGCTTTTGCATCGGTTGCGCGAAAAGCGGCGACCTCTGTTTTATACTCCTCTATTTGTTTCAGCAATTGATCCATAAGAACGCAAAGATAAGCTAAGAGGAAAAGAGATTGGCAAGGAGGTTAAATGAGGAAAAAGAGGAAAAGAGATTGGCAAGGAGGTTAAATGAGGAA
>JBGATE010000256.1:298-3690 GCA_044229375.1 Chitinophagaceae bacterium | reverse complement strand
CGTCGACAGTATAAAAATGGAAAAGGAGATCCGGGCCATTTCCCCCCTGGATAAGGACCTGCTGGATGATTGTATCAGGGCCAATGTTATCCATGGGATCCACCAGCTTCAGTCGCAGTCATCCCTTATCGCGGAAAAGATCAGGTCAAAAGAACTGCAGGTTTTTGGCGCGTTGTACGACCTTGAAAAAGGCGTGGTGCAACTGTTGCAGGAATAAAAAAAGCACACCCGTAGGATGTGCCTGAGGGAATGGATCAAGGCGTTTCGGTTATTTTAAAGGGTTGATCGTGTACTCTTGCACCGACCGGGATGACCGGTTGATCTCATATACCATTTCCTGGCGCAGTTTACGGCTGCTGACACTGAGGTAAATGGTTTCTTCACCGAGCTCTTCGTAGTTGAACAGGAATTTCTTCGTGAGATTTTCCGCTTTGACATTCTCCCTGTACAAAACATTGCCCCATGAATCGGAAACATGGATGACGTACTCATCCAGTCCCTGGCTGCCCGCGATGCTGAGTTGGAAAAGGGGATTGTTCCTGATCATGCCTTCAAATTTCAGTTCGGCCGGAAGTACGGCCCGAACCCGGCTGCTGTCGCCTGCGTATGCAGTTGCAGCAGATAAAAAGGTTAGGAATGCCAATGCGATAAAACGGCTGTTACGGATGATCTTTTTCATGATGAAAGGGTTTAGGTTAAAAAATAATAGAAGTGAAAAGAATTAACGGATCGCAACCGGGCAAGCGGAATCGGTTAATGACTAATAGCAAACAACAGGATGACAAGCAGTAAAACCGGCGGGAGAAATACCCGCAAAAGCAATTGTAATGAATTGGATAATGTAAAACTAGGTGTCCGGCGATAAGCTGTCAAACCATAATAACCTTGCTTCGGGTATCTCCAACCCAACAGTAAAAAAATTAACCTATTGATAACCAGTTTATTATATGTTGATAAGCAAGGATGGCCAAATGGCCGGTCTGGTCTTTTGGTTACCGCAAGGTTTATAGACCCCTCTTCCAGGTCTCTTTTATGTGATATCGCGAATCTGCCTGTTGCTGCAGGATTGAATTCAACCAAATTGCTGATGTAAGGGCTTGATTTGTAATGGTGGTTTACGTGTTAGGAAATTAATTGTTAGCGGATTTGGCCGCGGACAAAAAAATATTATCTTCATCCGCTTCGGGATATGACTAATTGGCATAACTGATTTATGGTCAACTATGTGGCGAAAGATTTGTTATATGCATATCAGGAGCCTGCAAGGGATCTGATTCGATAAAAAAGGAGTAAAAACAATGGCACTTAAGAAAGAAGAGATAATCATTATTGAACCCCGGGAAATATTTGTCGGTCCTAAAGACGCGCCTGTCACCCTTGTGGAATTCGGCGAGTATGAGAGTGAGGAGTGTGCGAAAGCGAATGAGATCGTCAAGCAATTGCTGGAAGATTATGAAGGCAAACTCCGTTTCCAGTTCCGTCATTTTCCGTTAACCCTGATCCACCAGCGAAGCCTGAAGGCCAGTGAATCGGCTGTCGCCGCCGGACAGGAAGGCAAATTCTGGGAAATGCACAATGTGCTGTTCCAGAACCGCCGCAACCTCGGCACTACCAGCCTGAAGCTGTACAGTAAAGAAGCCGGGGTGAGGAATAAAAAATTCCTGGAGGACCTGGTGAACGGAACCTTTGGCTGGCAGGTGCAGGATGATATCAAGGAAGGACATAACCGCGGAGTGAAGGAAATCCCTGCATTCTTTATCAATGATGTAATGCTTACCCTGAAGCCCACCTACGCGAATATCAGCGCGGCCATTGATGCGGCCCTTAAAAAGGCGAAGTCTAAATCTTCAGCCAAAAAACCCGCAGCCAAATCCAGGCAAAGAGCTTAATACTTGATCTGCTTATACAGACAAAGACCCCGTATGGAAATACGGGGTCTTTGTCTAAAAAATAAAACCTCCTATGCAGGGAGGTTTTAAAACAGTCAGGCAGGTATTACCAGCGGCTGTTCGAGTTGGAATAAGCAGGGCGCTGCGTTCTTGCAGGCCTGTCTTCCCTCGGCTTGGCTACACTTACCTTGATAGAGCGACCGTCAACGGTAGCGCCATCCAGTTCAGCGATCGCTTTCTGGGCAGCGGCGTCATCACTCATTTCCACGAAACCGAAACCTTTGCTGCGGTTGGTGTACTTGTCCATAATAACTTTTGCGGAAGTAACTTCTCCGTACTCAGCGAAATAACTTCTCAGGTCTTCGTCCACAACGGCGAAGCTCAGGTTTGAAACATAAATGTTCATGTAAAAAAATTAACTTTAAAAAATACTTGAGAAACACGCAACGTAAAGAAGACTAACTATTAGCAGAAAATGCGTAGCAGTAAAAAATCGTTCACTTACAAAATGCTGTCGAACTCAAATTAACGGTGCAAAGATAAGGATAAATTGCTGTCCGGAAGGATTTATTTCGAAGAAAGATTTATTTAACATGACCTCTTCCCATTACGATGTCATTGTCGCTGGCGCCGGATCCATGGGATCCGCCACCTGTTATTACCTGGCAAGCCGGGGATATTCGGTACTGGGTCTTGAACAGTTCGACACCATACCGCATGTGTATGGTTCACATGCGGGACAAAGCCGGATCATCCGCAAAGCCTATTTTGAACATTCAGGTTATGTGCCTTTACTGGAAAGGGCCTATGCTAACTGGCGGGAACTGGAAGAACGGACCGGTGAGAAGGTTTATCATCAAACGGGCCTGCTTTATTGCGGACCGCAGGACCATGATGTGATAAAGGGTGTGAAGGAAGCGGCAACGAAGTATGCGGTTGATATCAGACCGGTTAGCGAAAAACAGGATCACCCCTATTTTAAATTGGATGAAAATGATGAAATGCTCTTCGAACCGGATGCAGGTTTCCTCCTCCCGGAAAAAGCCATTGCATTGTATATCCGCGAGGCATTAGCGAACGGTGCGGTTATCCGGACAGGAGAAAAATTGGTTCAATGGGAGAAAAAGAACGGTATTATCCAGGTACGAACTTCCAGTGGAACCTACACTGCAAAAAAACTGATCATCACGGCGGGCGCCTGGGCGGCTGAAACGATCCGGGAATTAAATGTACCGCTGAAAGTAACACGGCAACTGGTACTTTGGGTGGAACCGGATGATATTTCCCGCTTTCTTCCAAAAAATTTTCCCTGCTGGATGCTGGCGGGAGAAAATTTCGATGGGGTGTGGTATGGCTTTCCCTACCTCTCGGGTGATGATTTTCCCGGTCCTGCCGGATTAAAATTCGCGTTGCACCATGCAGGGGAAGAAACGGATCCGGAAACCGTGAACCGGGAGATCACAAAGGAAGAGATCAGCCATCTTGTTGAAAAGGCAAAATTAT
>JBGATE010000256.1:0-288 GCA_044229375.1 Chitinophagaceae bacterium | reverse complement strand
ATTTTTCAGCTTTGCGGGCAACCGGCTGATCACTGCACGGACCTGTTTATACACCAACTCACCCGATGAGCATTTTATTATTGACCGGTTGCCGGGCTATGACGGGGATGTTGTGATTGCCGGCGGTTTCAGCGGGCACGGGTTTAAGTTTGTATCCGTCATGGGAGAGTTACTGGCAGAACTTGCCATGAATGGTAAGTCCGGTCTGCGTGCAGATTTCCTCGGCCTGGACCGGTTCGGATGAGTGGCTATGGTTTTCCGCCGGGAGGTTCGGCATTGAAGATATCC
>JBGATE010000255.1:0-3702 GCA_044229375.1 Chitinophagaceae bacterium | reverse complement strand
TATAACGACGATCCCATCAGTTTTGAATCCCTGAACGCGATACTTACGGTGCAGGCCAAACCGACCAGCACGGAGGGGCTTTACTATTATGAGGCGTCTTATGATAAGTTCAACTATATCACCCGGCGGGATGTGATCGATACCTCACTGAAAAGGATCGGTTCTTTTTTCATCGTTTCCAATCCCAAGAACTACAGCCGCGACGCTCTTTTCCCGGAACTGTTCCGCCAGTTCAAAAAGAATACGGACCCGGAGACCTCTCCCATTTTTTCGTATGCCGTGTATGTGAACGACAGCCTCGTCTCCCCGCCAGGGAACTACCCCTTCGCCACCTGGCTGGCAGCGGATGAAAAACCGGTGGCGGAGTTTGAACGCCGGTTAAAAGGGGATTACGAGGAACTCTGGTACAAAGCCACCAATAATAAAGCGGTGGTGGTCGCCCGCAAACAGGAGGCCATGATCGAAGCGATCACACTGTTCTCCTATATTTTCTGTTCTTTTCTTTTCATGGTGGCCTTCGTGCAGCTCATTTCACTGTTGCTTCGCGCACTGGGCAGTAAAACCAGTTTGCGGAAACTGCTGCAACTGAATATCCGTTCACAGGTGCATGGCACGATCATCTTTATCAGCGTGTTTTCCTTCCTGATCATTGGCATTGCCACGATCTCTTTTTTCATCAGTCGTTACAACCGTAACAACAGCGATAAGCTGAGCCGCACCATGAAGATCATGGTCAATGAGATGGAGAAAAGGCTGGCCGATCACAGCACGTTCGATGATGTGGTAAAGATCTATGATTCTGTTTCCAATTACCAGTTGCAGGTACTGGTGGATGAAGTGGCGGATATACACGGAGTGGATGTGAATGTGTATGACCTCGAAGGGAACCTGCAGGTTTCTTCGGAAGCCAATGTGTATACCAAGGGAGTGTTGAGCAAAAAGATCGATCCCAACGCGTTCTATCACCTCAACCGGTTGCGGCAGGTGCAGCACGCACAGGAGGAAAGGATCGGGAATTTTTCCTACCTCAGTATCTATTCGCCGGTGAGAGATGAGAGCAGGAGGGTTTATGCCTATATCAATATTCCCTATTTCACCACCAAACCCGAACTGGAACAGGAGATCTCCAATTTCCTGGTTACGATCATCAACCTGAACGCCTTTATCTTCCTGGTGGCGGGACTGATCGCCCTGATCATTACCAACCGCATCACCCGGTCCTTTGCCGTTATCAGCGACAAGATGAAAGAAGTGAACCTTGGCCGGCTTAACGAAATGATCGTCTGGAACCGGGATGATGAGATCGGTGAACTGGTTACGGAGTATAATAAGATGGTGACCAAACTCGGTGAGAGTGCCAGCGCCCTTGCCAAGAGTGAAAGGGAAGGAGCGTGGCGGGAGATGGCAAGACAGGTGGCGCACGAGATCAAGAACCCGCTGACACCGATGAAACTGAGTATCCAGTACCTGCAGAAAGCGATCAACAATAACCATGACAATGTAAAGGAACTTTCCGTCAGTGTGGCCAATACGCTCGTGGAACAGATCGATCATTTGGCGAAGATCGCTGCCGACTTCTCCCAATTCGCCAATATCGGCAATACACATGTGGAACGGTTCGACCTGCATGATGTGATCAGTTCTCTGAAAGATCTCTACCAGTCCGACCCCGGTGTGGAACTCACCTGGTACCCGGTTAATGAGATGCTGATGATCAATGCGGATAAAACACAGATGAACCGCCTGTTCACCAACCTGCTGGCCAATGCGGTGGAGGCAGAAAGGAACGGGAACCGTTGCTTGATCATCATTGACGAGCAGCGCAAAGGGGATAAGATCGTAATCCGTGTCCGGGATAATGGTGAGGGGATCCCGAAGAGCATGCAGGACAAGATCTTTGTCCCCAACTTTACCACCAAATCTTCAGGTACCGGTCTGGGACTTGCCATGTGCAAGGGTATCGTGGAGCAGGCCCATGGTACGATCGGGTTTGAGACGGAGCAGGGAAAGGGGACTACATTCTACGTTGAATTGCCGCTGGCCTGAAAAGCATAGATAATTCTTTCCCGAAAGTGCATTCTTTCACTTCCGGATCCGGTATCCCGGGGTATAATTCAGCGTTCAAAATTCTATTTCATTCCTACCTTTAATAGCAAACTTCCCCGCATGAAAAGCACCGTATTCATTTTCTCAACTTTATTTTTTATGACCATGACCGATGCGCAACCCACCCAAAAGCCGCCGCTACACGGTAAGAACTGGATGGCCATCACGGGTAAACCGCTCGCTGCAACAGCCGGTTCCATGATCTTCCAGCAGGGAGGGAACGCGGTGGATGCGGCCTGTGGCATGCTGGCCGCCACCTGCACCATGTGGGATGTGCTAAGTTGGGGAGGGGAAACACAGGCGCTTATTTACAATCCCAAAACAAAGAAGGTGATCGCCATCAATGCGCTGGGTGTGGCGCCTGCGGGCGCGACCGTTGAATTCTTCAAAAGCAAGGGCTATGCATTTCCACCTGAGTACGGACCCCTGGCAGCCGTTACACCCGGTACGGTTGGTGGTTTATGTTATATGCTGGCCCATTACGGAACCATGAGCCTTGAGCAGGTATTGAAACCTGCGATGGAACTGGCAGCGGGGTACCCGATCGAGGCACAGACCGCCAATGCCATGGAAAGAGGGAAGGACCGGATCAAAGAATGGCCTTACAGCAAAAAAGTTTTCCTCCCGCATTTGGGTGAGAAAAGAGAAGCGCCTGAGGCCGGTGAGATCTTTATACAAAAAGATCTGCTGGAGACGTTGAAAAAAATGGTGGAAACGGAAAGGGAAGCATTGAAAAAGAAAAAAAGCCGCAAAGAAGCCATTATGGCGGCCTTTGACCGGTTTTACAAAGGCGATATCGCCAAAGAATTTGTAAGAGGCTGCCAGGAGCAGGGAGGACTGATCACGGTGGAGGATCTTGCTAAATGGAAACCCATCGAGGAAGAACCGCTTTCGGTGAAATACAAAGGCATAGATGTCTATAAACTGCAACAATGGACCCAGGGCCCCGCTTTGCTGCAATCGCTGAACATCCTCGAGAACTTTGACCTGAAGAAAATGGGATATAACAGTACACAGTATATCCATACGGTTTACCAGGCGATGAACCTCGCGTTTGCCGACCGTGATTTTTATTATGGCGATCCTTATTTCCCCCCGCAGGAGCCCATCAAAGGGTTATTGAGCAAGGAATACGCTAAACAGCGGGCGGCATTGATAAAGCCTGACAGGAATGATCCTGCCATTGCACCCGGCGATCCCTATCCTTTTGAAGGAAAGACCAATCCCTTTACTGAGCTTTTAAAAAACTGGAACAAAGCGGGAGAGGGTAACCGGAATTTCTTGCCGGTACATGATTCCGGATCGACAGCCTTGAATGATGAAGCGTATATGGACCGGTTATGGAAGGGCACCACATCTGTTGAGGCGGCCGACAAAGAAGGCTGGGTGGTCTCTATCACCCCCAGCGGAGGATGGCTGCCGGCCTGTATTGCCGGAAACACAGGGGTGGGCATGAGCCAGCGGTTGCAGAGTTTTGTGCTGGATGCATCAATCAACCCATTCAATGTGATCGGGCCGGGTAAAAGGCCAAGGGTGACATTGACACCTTCCATGGCATTGAAAGACGGCAAGCCCTATTTATCCTTTGCGGTGCAG
>JBGATE010000254.1:0-3715 GCA_044229375.1 Chitinophagaceae bacterium | reverse complement strand
TTGCCGGGCTGGGTAAATACACCACGCAGGGATCGGCCTTCCTGATCATGATGATCCTGGGCGGCGCCGTCATCCCTCCCATCCAGGGTAAACTGTCGGATATCATCGGCATACACCAGTCCTTCGTGGTGGCCGTTATCTGCTTTGTTTACCTGGCCTTCTTTGCCTGGGCGGTGAAGGGCATCCTTAAAAAGCAGGGAATCGATTACGATGCGCAGGTGAGCGGCGGACATTAAAAGTAACAATGTAAAAGAACACGATGGCAAATTACGCGATCGGCATAGATATCGGTGGCACGAACACTAAGTTCGGTGTGGTTGACCAGCAGGGTCATATCCTCGAACAGGATCGTATCCTCACCAACGAACCTGAAGGAGTGCAGGATTTTATAGAGCAACTGCACGTAAAGATCAGCCCGATGATAGAAAGCAGGGGCGGCCTGGCAAATTTTGTGGGCATCGGGATCGGCGCGCCCAACGGCAATTATTATTCAGGGACTATCGAATACGCACCCAACCTGAAATGGAAAGGCATTATCCCGCTGGCGAAAATGTTCACGGAAAAATTCGGCCTCAAAGCCACACTCACCAATGATGCCAATGCTGCCGCCGTGGGCGAAATGATGTATGGCTGTGCAAAAGGCATGAAACATTTTATCGTGATTACACTTGGCACCGGGGTGGGCAGCGGGATCGTGATCGACGGGAAGATCGTTCTGGGACATGATGGTTTTGCCGGCGAGCTCGGGCATACCATCATCCGGCATGGCGGCAGGATGCACAAGGGAACCGGCATCCGGGGCACCTTGGAATCCTATGCGTCGGCCACCGGCGTTCGTGAAACCGCCATTGAAATGCTGACCGAAAATCCGAATATAGAAAGTATACTCAGGGATTATTCCATCAACGATCTTATTACCAGCCAGACCGTTTACGAATGCGCTACCAAAGGCGACAAGATAGCCAACGATGTATTTGAATATACAGGACAGATCCTGGGAGAAGCCCTGGCCAATTTCATCATGTTCTCCTCACCCGAAGCCATCGTATTGTTCGGAGGCCTTACCAAAGCCGGCGACCTGATCATGAACCCCACCCGCCAGGCAATGGAAGCCAACCTGATCCAGATCTTCAAAGGGAAGGTAAAGCTGCTGTTCAGCGACCTGAAAGAGGCGGATGCAGCAATACTCGGCGCCAGTGCGCTTGTTTGGTAGACGGAAGTCGGATGTCGGAAGTCGGATGTTGGCAGTCGGCAGTCGGCAGTCAGGAAACCAAAATTATTAGTATCTATTGCCTATTCACTATTCACCATTCACCATTCACCATTCACCAAAAAAAAAGCAGCCTCCGAAGAGAGCTGCTCATTCCTCACAGAAATTGAATATTACTTTATCTTAAGTACAGGTTTAAGCATGTAGTTGCCCGGGCCGGCCTGGTGTACGGAAAGGGCTGCGTCGAAATCGATCAGGATCGAATCGATGGGACCGTTCAGTTGCTTGTTTATTTTCAGTTTCAGACCCGATTGTGATCCGCTGGGGATCGTAAGCGGGTAGGACACTCCGTTAACAACAATGGTATTATCCGTACCCAGCACAAAGCGTATTTCCTGTACAGAATTGGATGGAATGGTACCAACGGCCAGCAGTGTGTCAACCCCATTTTGCAAACCCAGCAAATCATAAATCCCGGCATTTGTATTCAGATCAACCCATCCTGTGGAATCCTGGCGGAAATTCACCCGCACCTGGCGGATATCCACATTTACCGAATCCGCATTAATTGGGGCATCAGTTAACCTGACCTTTAACTGGGTACTGCCTCCGCTATTATCATTAACAGCATCTTTCTGACAGGCAATCAACACAATAGCTGATAAACCGGCGATCAGCATCAGCGGCAAAAATATCTTTCTCATAGTCTTCATTTTAGTGAACTATGTTCATAAAATCATGCCAAAACAGTAAGGATCAGTACAGAAGACAGATGAGTTTTCCACAAATTGGAAGGTTACCGGCCTTTAATGATAAATACAGCCGGGACCGGCCGTTGTCCGGAAGCATCGGAAACCCTTATGGTTTCCCGTCCATTGACGAGCATGCAGCTACTACCGCCCCCGTCTAGATTCAATGCTTCCCAACAGCCAATTTCTTTCAGGATGCGAGCCTCCTGGGTCAGGGTTGCACCCTCGGCTTTCCCGGTATTGCGACCTTCAATGACCAGGATGATGAGTGTATTATCCTTTGTATACCCCATGGCCGTGCGCGGGTGCTTGTCATCAATGGCCTTACCCGTGAATTTCAATTCCTCGTTATTGGTGATCCGTATTTCGCCATTCTGTAAAAGCACGGGGCCGCCGCCAACTGCGGTTTTCATTTTCCATTTTTGAAATGCGGGATCAGCTTGCCCGGTTGAATAGGGAAGGTTGACCAATGAATCTTTCAGGGGCATCCTGGGTGATTGCATGGCATAACTGAACCTGTGAAGGGAATCGGTATACAGCCATGCCACATCGGCCTCCCTATTCCTGGAAATCCCGATAGCGCTCCCGAAAGGATGACGGTACGTAAACGTATCCCTGCCCCTCCCGTTGACCGTATGAATATTATAAGCCAGCAATTGCCTGTCCTTTATCACCACATTCAGGTTCTGGTTGGTAGCAAAAGAGAAAAAAGTTGTGTTCACCACCACCAACGGTTTGTCATTCTTCTCATAAAACTTTGCCGGGGTCAGTCTTCTCTTAAAAGTGGTATCTACGGTGAATTCCAGTTGCCTGTCTTTCAGGTCGGCTTCCACATAATAGGCAATATTGGGTTTACCGTCGAGCGGGCTGTTTGTCCGGTAAATATGCACGGAGGGTGGTAAGGGCTGAAATAATGAATCTACATTCTGCCATTGGAGTTGTGCAACTAAAAGTGTTGAATGGAAAATAATGAATGCAAAATGGAAATATAGTATGAAGTGCTGTCTTCTCATTCCCGGCTAACCGCATTTGACCTGCATGACTAATTTGGCTTTATTGACCCATTTGACCATTATAACCTCCCCCTCTCCCGCTCTTTGCTGCCTTGTCCCGCCAACACATGCCGCTCACTGTGATAGGAGGATCTTACCAGCGGTCCGCTTTCCACATAATCCAGTCCAAGTTTGTAACCGATCTCGCGATATTCCGCGAACTCATCCGGATGAGCAAAGCGATGTACGGGTAAATGTTTTTTTGTAGGTTGCAAATACTGACCGATCGTTACCACATCGCATCCGTTGTCACGCAGGTCGGTCATGGTTTGCACCACTTCCTCCTTTGTTTCTCCCAGCCCGAGCATGATACCGCTCTTGGTCCGCATGCCCCCTTCCTTCAGGGTCCTGATCACTTCCATACTCCGCCAGTACTTGGCCTGTATACGCACCTGCCGGGTCAGCCGTTCCACGGTTTCAATATTATGGCTCACTACTTCCGGCGCCGCATCGATGATACGCTGTATACTGGCTTTATCTCCTTTGAAATCGGGTATCAGTGTTTCCAGCGTGGTATCGGGGTTCAGCGTTTTCACTGCTTTGATGGTATTGTGCCAGATTATGGAACCGCCATCCGGAATTTCATCCCTGTCAACGGAAGTGATCACCGCGTGCTTGACTTTCATGAGGAGGATCGCTTCGGCTACTCTTTGGGGTTCATCCCAGTCAACAGGCTCCGGACGTCCCGTTGCCACCGCGCAAAA
>JBGATE010000253.1:0-3716 GCA_044229375.1 Chitinophagaceae bacterium | reverse complement strand
CTTAAAAGAGGCTTGTGGCTGATCATCGCGGAGTGGACCATCGTTGCCTTTGCCTGGACCTTTAATCCTTTTTTCAACGTCATCCCCTTCCAGGTGATCTGGGCCATTGGTATCAGCATGTTCCTGCTGGGGCTGATGCTGCTGCTGAATTTTTCATACAGGCTGATCCTTGTCCTGGGCATAATCCTGGTGGCCGGCCATAACCTGCTTGATTTTCCTGAAGCCGAACCGGGATTCAAGGCCAATTTCTGGTGGGACCTTTTCCATCATGGATTCTTTGTGCCCTATGAATTCGCCCCGCGGCATTTTGTAATGATGGTCTATCCTTTCCCGGCCTGGACGGGACTGATGATGCTGGGTTATTGCGCGGGAGTTTGGTTCACCCCTTCATTTAATTCAGCAAAAAGACAGAAATGGCTGATTCGGACCGGGCTGGGGCTGATCGTATTCTTTGTGCTGTTGCGCTACTCAAACAGTTATGGTGATCCGGGCGACTGGACAACCCAGAAGAACGGGTTGTATACTTTCTTCTCCTTTATGAAAGTACAAAAGTATCCTCCCTCCCTGCTCTACCTCTGCGCCACGATCGGGCCCGCGCTGCTCCTGCTCGGTTTACTGGAAAATACCAGGAACCGGGTTACCGGCTGGATGCGGATCTATGGAAGGACCGCCTTCTTCTATTACATCCTGCACCTTTACCTGATCCACCTGCTGACAGCCATTGTCTTTTTTGCCAGGGGCACCCATACGATGAAGGATGCCGTCGATTCCATGCGGCAACTGCCCTTTCTCTTTGTAATTCCCGGCGAAGGATTCCGTTTGCCGGTAGTGTACCTTATCTGGATCGTGGTGGTGGTGGCCTTATACCCGCTTTGTAAATGGTACGACCGTTATAAAACCCAACACAAGGAAAAATGGTGGCTGAGTTATATCTAACACTAAAACAGACAAATGAAAAAAATTACCGCCGCGTTATTGCTTTTCTCCGCACTCACCGCATCAACCGTTTATTCCCAGAAATCCAGGGCCCGGGATATCGGTATCCCGTTTGACGGCACGACGGGAAAATTCAACGCGATCACGGACGTGGCCGGCGTAGAAGTGGGCTACAGCACCATCATTACCGGCAACGGAAAAAATATCCGGGGCAAGGGCCCCGTGCGAACCGGGGTCACCGCCATTCTGCCAAGGGGCAGGAAAAACAATCCTGTTTTTGCCAACTGGTACACGTTGAACGGCAATGGCGAGATGACCGGTACCACCTGGATCACCGAATCGGGTTTCCTGGAGGGACCCATCATGATCACTAATACCAACAGTGTAGGCGTGGTTCGGGATGCCGTTCTCAAATGGTATGTACAGGCCGGATGGTACAACGAGGATTTCTGGTACACATATCCCGTAGTGGCGGAAACCTACGATGGCTTCCTGAATGACATTTATGGATTTCATGTAAAAGAATCACATGCCTTCGAAGCATTGAACAGCGCCCGCCCCGGTTTGTTGCAGGAAGGAAATGTAGGTGGCGGTACGGGAATGATGTGCCTGGGATTCAAAGGCGGAACCGGCACTTCTTCGAGGGTGGTGAAGATCATGGACTCGGTGTATACGCTCGGCGTACTGGTGCAATCCAACTTCGGAGGCAAAAGAAATTTTACCGTGGCGGGCGTCCCGGTTGGACGTGAATTGAAAGACACGATGAATTATGAGTTCAAGGCGCCGCCTTCCTACCGGCAGGAAGGCGATGGGTCCATCATTGTGGTAGTTGCTACCGATGCTCCCTTGTTGCCCCACCAGTTGAAAAGGATCGCCGCCCGGGTGCCCCTGGGCATTGGAAAAGTGGGCGGCCGGGGGGAAAACGGATCCGGGGATATCTTCATCGCTTTCTCCACCGCCAACCCATCCGCCTTTCAGCGCGACAAATTCACGAAGCTGGATGAACTCCCGAACGATTTCATCAACCCCCTGTTTGAAGCAACTGTACAGGCTACGGAAGAAGCCATCATCAATGCCATGGTGGCCGCGGAAACCATGGAAGGGATCAATGGGAATAAGGCGTACGGTCTCCCGCATAAGCTGGTGATCGATGTTTTAAAAAAATATAACCGGATCAAATGAAAAGAATATCGCTGTATTTTATTGTCTTTTCAATTTCAGCAACGCTGCATGCGCAGGAGTCCGTACTGGCAAACCGGAAGGCGGTACAACAAACTGTTATCAACATGTTTGATGCTTTATCCAACCGTGATTCCATAAGCTTAAAGTACTATTGTACGGCTGATATTGCATTATATGAATACGGCCAGGTATGGAATATGGATACGCTTATCCTGAAAGCCATTACCCAAAACCAGGCGACGGATTTTAAACGGATCAATACTTTTGATTTCATCCATACCACTGCGGATAAAAACACCGCGTGGGTTACTTATCGTCTTCAGTCAGCCATAACCAGGAATGGCAACCAGGGAACTTTGCAATGGCTGGAAACAGTTGTTTTGGTTAAAGAGAAAAAGCAGTGGAAGGTAAAACACCTGCATTCCACACTCATCAAAAAAACATGAAAACTGCAAACAGCTCTTAACTCATCAAAAGATAATATTCGAATCCCTGGTGTTTCCAGGTGCTATCCGGGAAATCCTGCATACATCGCAACCGGAAGTACGCATAAGTTTAGTGGGACCATAACCGTGTAAAAAAGAAGTCCGTTTCCCCATCGGTTCATTTTTGTAACTTGTTCTTCAAAATCACCCTTTAACATGTTCGCAGATAGTAGTTCCTGGAAGAACCGGCTGTTCCGGTTTGTGATCTTTGTTTTGGTAGGGTTTCTCTGTGCTTTTCTATCCAAATACATCAGAAACTAATGTTTATATGGATCAAATGACACTCGGCGTAGGCACCCGCCTCCAGCACACCCAGCACGGCCCGGGGGTGATCGTGGGAATTCGTTTTGCCACCTATCTTATTTCCTTCATCAATACCGGGATTAAAGAAATCGACAAAACCGATACCCAGCTGGAAGAGATCATACCGGAGAATGTGTCGGTGGAAGTGGAAACGCAAAGTGAGGCGGAAAGATCGTTGGTAAAGATCCTGAGAATGTGGGGCGGGCTTACCGAAACCGTGCCCCTGGGCGATAAATGGATCAAAGGGATGATGCTCCTGCAACCGGCCGATAAAACCCTGAAGCCAAAAGAGATCCCGGTGGAGGATTTTTTTCACAAGATCGTGATGCTCCGCGACCGCCTCCGGGTGCTGGAACAAAATATCAACAGCAACAAGAAACTCACCGACGAGGACAAGGTAAACCTGCAGCAATATATCACCCGCTGTTATGGGAGTCTGACCACTTTTAATGTATTGTTCCGGAATAAGGAACAATGGTTTGTGGGCGAAAAAAGCGGCAAAGAAGACTGAACCTACTGCCTTTATAGCATTTGAAACCCTGGCCTGAGGCCGGGGTTTTTGCTTAAAATCAGCCGCCGGATTGCCGGAAGTCAGCCTTTTGGGGCCGGAGCCGGCCGTACCTTAACATTGGTAAATCCGATTGCTCACGGTCAAAAAAGTTCTTTATATGAAAAAGCTGATCATCACCTTATTCTCGCTCTGGATCGCCAATGCGGCGTATACCCAGGCCTGGACCAAACAATATGAACATGTGGATGAGTGTGTATGCGGGCTTTCACTGGTTGGAAAAGATGGAAAACACGGTTATG
>JBGATE010000252.1:0-3740 GCA_044229375.1 Chitinophagaceae bacterium | reverse complement strand
CTTTGGCATACTGGCCGGAAGTATTGCCGATATCCCCTCTTTTCGCATCCGCTATTTTAAAATGTTCCGGGCCGATATACTGAACCGTTTTCTCCATCGCCTCCCAGCCTTTTGCACCGAGCGCCTCATAAAAAGCGGTGTTGATCTTATAACTCACGCAGAGGTCCCTGGTAGCATCAATGATGGCCTTGTTGAAAGCCAATACGGGATCCGGACCGGATAATAAATGCTTTGGGATCCTGTCAATGTCCGTATCCAGTCCGACGCAGAGGTAGGATTTCTTTTTTCGTATCTGCTCGATGAGCTGGCTGCGTGTCATAGGGTGTGAAGTTAATTGGTTAATTAGTTAATTGGTTAATTGGGTCCTAATTGCGGGGCTTACGAACAGTTCTACTAACCCCTCCATGCAGGTCAGGATAAAACAAGGTCAGCAATTTAGAGCCCAGTATGAATTCCCGTACGCTGAAGCCTAATTAACCAATTAACTAATTAACCAGTTACCCCATTAGCCTCATGAGAATCAAACGCTCCACCTCAACGCTATCCCACTTGTCCGCGATCCCTTCCATCCTCATCACTTCCTGCATGATGGCCTCCTGCCGTAAGCCTCGCTGCAGGGCTTCCGAATAGCGGATATGCGGACTGAAAGTGACCTGTGAATAGGCCGGTATCCATTGTTCAGGATATTTTTCATACAGCCTGGCTTCGATCTTTTTTTGCAAAAGGAATTTCGGGTCGGCTGTTTTTTCCCGCATCTCGGTAAAATTATTAATCGCCAGGTCGGCGATGGCGTCCCCGTCCGGTTTGCGGAGCGTTTGATAGTGCTCCAGGATCGTATGCCAGTCATCACCGTATTGCCCGATCAGTTCATCCAGCACCCGGCAATCTTCAAACCCGCAGTTCATGCCCTGCCCGAAGAAAGGAACAATGGCATGGGCCGCATCCCCGATGAGAGCGAATTTATCTTCCCGTATCCAGGGAAAACATTTTACCGTCACCAGCGAAGATGTGGGGTTGGTGAAAAATTCATGGATATAATCCGGCATCAGCGGAATGGCATCGGGAAATGTTTTTTCAAAGAAATCCTTTACACGTTCCCTGGATGTCAGTTTTTCAAATGAAGCTTCCCCTTCAAAAGGAAAAAACAAGGTACAGGTAAAGGTCCTGTCCAGGT
Organism: Chitinophagaceae bacterium; assembly: GCA_044229375.1. Taxonomy (GTDB): domain Bacteria; phylum Bacteroidota; class Bacteroidia; order Chitinophagales; family Chitinophagaceae; genus JJ008. Next base: position 2,566 of record JBGATE010000252.1, on the reverse strand, counting down.
TGGGTAGTGCGATCAGCATATAATCCTTCCTGGGCCAGATATGCAGGGCGTTAACCTCCATGGCGAATTCACCGGATGCGGTTGGCGGAATCGTCAATTCCTTGTACCCGCAGTCAATATAATATTGGCTGTAGTTGAATTTATCGTGCTGCAACTGGTGTTGGAGGCGGGCGGCGGAGAAGGCGCCGTCGGCACCGAATATGAGTTCTGAGTTCAGAGTTCGGAGTTCAGAGTCGGGTCGTTCAAAGGTTATAGTGTTTAACTGCCAGTCAACGGCTGAACACTTATGATTGAAATAAATTTCTACACCCTGCTGTTCCGCCAGGTCCATCAGCTTCCTGTTCAGTGTGCCTCTTGATACCGAATTGATATACTGTCCTTCCCTGCCATACGGCTGAAAAGCGGTACTGCCATCCATGTTATGGATGAAACGGCCGTGCATGGGAATCGATATCTTTTTTATCTCTTCTTCCAGTCCTACTTTCTCCAGGGCCAGCAAACCCCGGTCGCTCAGTGCAAGGTTGATGGAACGGCCGGCGCTTATTTTTTCCCGGCGCATATCGCCCCGGCGTTCAAATACTTTTACCTTATATCCTCTTTTGGATAAATAGATCGCGAGTAAGGAACCTACCAGGCCCGCACCGATTATGGTGATGTCATTTTTCATTTTAACTACCCCAAACCCTCCAAAGGAGAGGTTGCAGGACTTTTATTTAATTAATTATTGAACGGATAATGTCCCCGAATCTAAAAACATCCTCAAACGAATTATACAACGGTACCGGTGCCACCCGGATCACATCCGGTTCCCGCCAATCGGCGATCACAGCTTGTTTTGTCAATGCATCAAATACCTCCCTGCCCTTATCCGGCATAAGCAGCGAAACCTGGCAGCCTCTTTCCTGCCCGTTACGCGGCGTGATCACTTCAATCAGCTTTCCTTTCGTGAGTGCATTACAATTATCAATAATAAATAATAAATAACCGGATAACAGCTTCCTTTTTGCATGTAACCTTTCCATCCCCGCTTCTTCAAAAATATCCAGCGACGCTTTATGGGCAGCCATACTCAGAACAGGAGCATTGCTCAACTGCCATCCCTCCGCCGTAGGTATCGCATCGAAGCCTTTTTCCATTTTGAAACGGGATTCTTTTTTATGACCCCACCAGCCGGCAAAACGGGGAAGCTCTTTATTGGAAGCATATTTTTCATTTATATATACGCCTGCCACTCCGCCCGGACCGCTGTTCAGGTATTTATAGGAACACCAGCAGGCAAAGTCCACCTCCCAGTCATGCAGCCGGAGTTCCACATTACCTGCGGCGTGGGCCAGGTCGAACCCCACAAAGGCACCGGCAGCATGACCCGCTTCCGTGATGGCCTTCATATCAAACAACTGTCCCGTGTAATAGTTGACCCCGCCAAAGACCACAACGGCCAGCGAGTCACGATGTTGCTGTATGACAGCAATGATATCCTCTGTACGCAAATGATGTTCTCCCTCTCTTGGCGAGACTTCGATGACCGTCTCTGCGGGATCAAGACCATGGTGTTTCGCCTGTGATTCGAACGCGTACTGGTCGGAAGGAAACGCCTTTGCTTCGCATAGAATCTTATACCGTTGTTTCGTGGGACGGTAAAAGCTTACCATCAGCAGGTGCAAATTCACCGTGAGCTGGTTCATCACCACCACTTCATTCTCCCGGCAGCCTATGATCTTTGAAAGTTGTTTCGGGAAGATCTCGTGGTAGGGCATCCAGGGATGGCGGGCATGAAAATGTCCCTCCACTCCCAGGCTGGCCCAGTCGTCCAGTTCCTGCTGTACATATTTGGCTGCTGATTTTGGCTGAAGTCCCAGGGAGTTGCCGGTGAAATAAACAGTATCGCAGCCCTGATGCTGCGGGATAAAGAAACTGTTTCGAAAATCTTTCAGTGGATCTGCGGTGTCCAGAGACCGGGCAAACTCCAGGCTATTTTGATATTCCATAATTCCCCTTAATCATTAAATCCAAAAAATACCGGTTCACACTATCGCGATCACTTTCAATTCGATCGCGATCGGAGTCGGCAGGCTTTTCACCTCTACGGTGGTGCGGCAGGCCTGCACCGGGGTAAAATATTCGGCGTAAATTTTATTATACACCGGGAAATCCTTTTTCATGCTGGTCAGGAAGACCGTTACATCAACGATCTTATCCCAGCTGCTTCCGCTGGCTTCGAGCACGGCTTTCACATTAGCAAAAACAGCATGGCATTCCGCTTCGATATCATATTTTACAATATTCCCCTCAGCGTCCAGTTCCAGACCCGGAATGGAATTGTCCTGTGGATTTCGCGGGCCGATACCGGATAAGAACAACAGGTTACCTACTCTCCTGGCATGGGGATATGCACCCAATGGGGTGGAGGCTTTACTTGTATTTATTATTTCCTTGCTCATATATTTTACCCCGGAAGAAAAAATGGCAGTACAATTTCTACAATTTTCACTTATTTAAAGAATGCTGCGCAGGTGTTCCTCCTTCAGCTTTGACCGGTGTTTAAATTTGAATACATATATTCTTC
>JBGATE010000251.1:0-3746 GCA_044229375.1 Chitinophagaceae bacterium | reverse complement strand
GTTGGAACCGAGGGTCACCGTTCGTTATGCCCTCGACGATGAGACCTCGCTGAAAGCCGCCGTGTCCCGGAATTATCAGTATATCCACCTGGTCAGTAATTCCGGTAATTCGCTCCCCACGGACCTCTGGGTACCCAGCACCTACCTTGTAAAACCGCAGATCAGCTGGCAGTATGCGGCCGGTTTCTGTAAAAATTTCGCGGATAATAAATATGAAACATCCGTGGAGGTTTATTATAAGGATATGAAAAACCAGGTGGATTACAGGGAAGGCTATACGCCTTCGCTAAAAGATCCCGAAGAAGAATTCGTATTCGGAAATGGCTGGAGTTACGGGGCTGAATTTCTCGTGAATAAACAAAAAGGTCAATTTACCGGCTGGGTGGGTTACACGCTTTCCTGGACCTGGAGAAAGTTCTCCCAGCTGAATGACGGGGAAAAATTCCCTACCCGTTATGACCGGAGGCACGACCTTTCGGTAGTGACCAATTATGAAACGGGAAAAAAATGGAAGTTCGGCGCTGTTTTCATTTACGGAACCGGCAATGCCATCACCTTACCCGAACGGTTTTATTTCATCAACGGCGTGCTGACGCAGGAATACAGCAAACTGAACCAGTACCGGATGAAAGCTTATCACCGCCTTGATCTTTCCGCCACCTATACCCCCGTACCCAAAAAGAAGCGGAAGGTTTTGGGTTACTGGGTCTTCAGCATCTACAATGCCTACAGCCGTCTCAATCCCTATTTTATCTATTTCGACCAGGAGGGGAGTGCTGCCAACGGCGACCTCAAGGTGGAAGCCAAACAGGTATCCCTCTTCCCGGTCATTCCGGCGGTGACCTGGAATTTTAAGTTTTGATTGACACAAACCGGCTGCGGGGATTTGGCTGCTTTCGTCAAAGCCATTAGTTTTATACCCTTCATCCGGTCCCCCGACAACCAGCACGTGCCCGATTTTCATTTTAACCACTAAACCAAAACCAATGAGTACTTATTTCATTAAGAATGAAGCAGGACAGCAAGGACCATTCACCCTGGAAGAATTAAAGGCAAAAGGTATTACCGCCGGCACGGCCATCTTACTGAACGGAACGGAGAACTGGACAACGGCAGGAGAGTTGGAAGAACTCAAGGCATTGCTTGCCGCCCCGGAAGCCGCCGTTTCGGCAGCCATACCGGCAACACCCATTCCGGCGGAGAACGAGATGAAGACAGCTACGGCTGTTACCCCAACAGTGGCGGCAACTGTAGCCGCAACAGCGGCAACACCGCCGCCTGCAACGCCTCCCGTATCCGCACCGGTTGCAACCGCCGGCCGTAAAACCGGGAGCGCGGTCATCGGCTGGATATTCTCCATTGCCGCCATTGGCGGAACCGGTTATTATGTTTACCAGGATATGGAGAAGAATAAAAATCCGGCTGCAGCGGTCACAACCATCCAGGAAACCGACACCGTGGCAACACAGGAGGTAACCGTCAACAACAATCCCGACACCACAGCCGCTATTACAACTGAATTACCTGTAACGGATACGGTTGCCGTTGTAACCACAGAACCCGCGACCAATGTTGCGCCAACTTCATCACTCACTCCCACGACTGCAACAAAGGATCCGGCAGCCCTGAAAAAAGCGGAGGAGGAAAAGAAAAAATTACTGGCAGCCCAGGCCAAAAAGAAAGAAGACGAAAAAAAGAAACTGCTGCTGGCTGAGGCTAAAAAGAAAGAGGCTGCCGTCCGCGAAACCTCGTTACGCAACAGTTGGGCGCGGTATGTGACTGTTGGCTCCTATAGGATCGAAGGGGATGATAAGGTAAAACCATTCTCGATACCGGTCCATAACGGATATGCAGTTCCGCTTGATAAAGTGACCTTGCGGGTGGATTACCTGAAAAAAGAAAAGCTGGTGGCCACCGAAACCCTGTCACTTTATAATATCGGCGCGAATAATACACAAACGGTGCAGGCGGCCGGAAATAAAAAAGGGCATACCGCCAATGTATACATCACGGGTATCAACAGCAGCCAGTTGCATTTCTGCTACCCGGTGCATAATGGCAATCCCGCCGATCCGTTTTATTGTAAGTGATCCTCATTGATAGGAATACAAATGCCTGCCGGTGACCCGGCAGGCATTTCTTTATACGAAAGCATATTACTTCGTTTTTGTGGTATCAGTGGCCATGCTGCCGTCTGCCGGCGCCTGGGGCGCTCCGGCGCCCATCATTTTCATGACTTCTGATGGCTCCATAAAGGTCCAGTGTTCAGCCACTTTACCATCCTTGAACCGGGAAAGCTCGACTGATGTCCCTTCAAACTTATCTCCTGCTTTCATGCCCATCATATCCGTTTTCATAACGCCGGTAGCCTTCATCCAGGACATGACATATTCCTCATCCGCCAGTTCCTTTAAGATCTCCATCTTTGTTTCGCTCATAGATGACATCATTTTTTCCATTTCGGTTTTGATGTTGGCAAGTCCCTTTACATCCCCCGTTGAACCCGCATGATCTACAGCGTCCTCCGCTATATAATCACCCAGTTTGGAGAAATCACCTGTTTCAAAACATTTCGTAATGGCCTGGTTGGCTTCCAGGTTCTTTTTGGCCTTAGCCGACATACCGCCTTCATTCTTTGCGGTACAGGAAACGAACAAAAGGCTGATCCCCGCAAGGAGGGTAAATAGCATCTTTTTCATGTTGGTATTGTTTGGTTTATTAATGACAGGGAAAATACTAGCAGGTTCCAGAGGGGGAGGAGATCAAAACAGGATTAAGGTATAAACTTCCGGAATAATCAGCAAAAATCTATGGCGTTTTGGGAGGTCCGGATGGTTTTTCATAGATAAAACGGACCATCGCGTTCTTCTGGTCATCCGAGGTAAGATAGAGCTGGTAGCGTTTATCTCCCGCATTAACGATCATCAGTGCCGTATTGGGAGGAATGGAACCCAGGTTCTCACCCACCATGATCAGTTCCTGTTCCTGGCGCTTCATATCGATCCGGATCGTAATGGAAACAGGTTTGGTGGTAAGCCGCCTGCCGGTCACAATGGGCATCCCGTTTCCATAAACTGAGATCGTGTCCCCGTCAATTTGCCCGTTATCATAAAAATCGATCTGGATAGTTCCCGTATCCACTTTGATCTCTTTCACCAGTTCAATTTTTCGTTTGGTGAGGGAAGGAGGGAGTTTAAATTCAGGCTTGAAGGTGGACTTATCAAACCGGGTTAGCACCAGGGTTCCGGGGTCACAGGCCGTTTTCCCGTCCGTGGCCTTGCCGGTCCAGGATCCGCGGAGTTGTTCCTCGGTAACCACGTTCCCGCCGCCTTTATGATAGCTGAGTACATACTTCTTCACGCAGGGTACGCAATCCTCCCTGATCCGGAAAGTGACCACTCCTGTTTCCTGTATGACGATCAGGTTGCTGTCTTTTTTAAAGATACCCTCGAAATTTTCCCTGACATAGTTCAGTGAATCGGAGAAATGATAGGCCGACCCGGTTACCCGGCTACCGGCCACCTGCAACTGCAGTTCGATATTATAAACGGGGAAACAACCTCCGGGCGCCATCACGAGTTTTCCTTTCCAGATGCCATTGATGTCCTGTGCCCGGGTAAGGGTACTTGATAACAGAAACAGGTATAATAGTGATCGCCGGATCATTCGGGAGGAAAAATAATTCAAAATGCGGTGGTCCGGCCAAAAATTACAGAAACGGTCAATTCTCATTCCTGTTTCCTGTA
>JBGATE010000250.1:0-3751 GCA_044229375.1 Chitinophagaceae bacterium | reverse complement strand
TTATTATGCCGCCGATCTGACCCGCACCGTACCGGTGAACGGTAAATTCACGCGCCGGCAGAAAACGGTTTACAATGCCTGTTTGCATCTACACGATTACGCGAAAAGCCTGCTCAAACCCGGCATCACGATCGTGGATTATACCGATAAAGTAGGGGAGGAAGCAACACAGCAGTTCCTGAAGATCGGTTTGCTGAAAAAAACCGACGTAAAGAATGAGGATCCGGAGAACAGGGCCTACCGAAAATACCTTTATCACGGCATCTCCCATCACCTTGGCCTGGATGTACACGATCTTGGCACCCGCACCGAACCTATTAAACCGGGCATGGTGTTTACGGTGGAACCCGGGATCTATATTGAAGAAGAACAAATGGGAGTGCGGATCGAGAATAATCTCTGGATCACGAAGAACGGGCATAGGGACCTGATGAAGAATATCCCGATCACGGCGGAGGAGATCGAGTCGTTGATGAAGAGATAGATTTTTAAAAGTTCAGAGTTACGAGTTCAGAGTTCAGAGTCGGTTTCCTACAGACCCGGGATCATGATATGGAGGCCGGATTTTTAAATCAAGGACATTGAAACCCGTTTTTCAGGAAATCGGGCGTTATGAATCGTATCAATCATAATTATCGGGAAACACTTTGAACTATGAACGGGAACCCTGAAACGAATAAAAAAACCTGAATCAGTCGGAAACCGACTCTGAACTCTGAACTCTGAACTTTGAACTCTAAACGGGAACTCTGAAACGAATGAAAATCCTGGATCTGTCTGAAACCAACTCTGAACTATAAACTCTGAACTATAAACTCTGAACAAGAACTCCGAGACCAATAAAATGAAACAAATCCCCAACCTCTTCACCCTTATCAATCTCGTATTTGGCTGCTTTGCCATCGTCTTTACCCTGCAGAACGGAATTGCTATTGCCGGTGAAGGGGATGGCGCCACCTGGATCGATATCCCGGAAAAGATATGGCTGGCTTCTCTTTTCATTGGGCTGGCTGCCGTGGTGGATTTCCTGGATGGTTTTGTGGCAAGACTTTTCAAAGCCTCATCCGAAATGGGAAAGCAACTGGATTCGCTGGCGGATGTGGTGAGTTTTGGAGTGGCCCCCGGTATGATCCTTTTCCAGTTCCTCCGCTTGAGTTATGCAAAGGAAACCAACTCGCTGGATACCTCTGTGATCTGGCTGCTGCCCGCATTCCTGGTTCCCTGTGCCGCTGCCTGGCGTTTGGCCAGGTTCAACCTCGATACCAGCCAGACCCTTCATTTCAAAGGTATGCCGGTACCGGCGGCCGGGATATTTGTCGCAGCCTTCCCGGTGATCTACTGGAATGTGAATGAAACATGGGTACAGGAACTACTGCTGAACAAATGGTTTCTTTATGGCATCATCGCCGCCCTTTCCTGGCTGATGGTATCCACCCTGCCGTTAATGGCACTGAAGTTCAAAAATTTCGGGCTAAAGAATAACTGGCCGAAATATGTACTGGTTCTGGTGGCGATTGCCGCCTTACTGATCCTGAAATGGCTGGCCGTGCCGGTCATAGTGCTGGCCTACGTTCTCTTATCTTTGCTTTTCCAAAACAAAAAAGTATGACCTATACTGTACAGATAAAAGTGATGCCGCTCAAAGAATTGCTGGATCCCCAGGGCAAGGCTGTGATGGGCGGACTCGGGAACCTCGGTCTTACCGGCGTGGAAGATGTAAGGATCGGTAAGAATATCACCCTGCAGGTGAACGCCGATTCTGCCGACCAGGCAAAGGCGATTGCGGAAGAGGCAAGCAGGAAGTTGCTGAGCAACCCGGTGATGGAATACTTTGAGGTTGTAATACCTCCATCCCCTAAAGGGGAGTAAGGAGGATTTCCTTTTTTTCAATTTCTTTTACTTTGAAAAATCTCCCGAAAAAAGAGGGAAACATGGATCTAAGTCTCCCCTTTAGAGAGACAGGGGGTGTACTTTTCCTCGTTCCTACCCCGATCGGCAACCTCAGGGACATCACACTCCGTGCGCTGGAAGTGCTGAAGGCGGTGGACCTTATCCTCGCGGAAGATACCCGTACCACATCGCACCTGCTCAATCATTACCAGGTAGAAAAACCGCTTACGCCCTATCATCAGCATAATGAGCATAAAGTACTCCAACATATCGTTGACCAGTTGAAGGAAGGGAAAACGATGGCGCTTGTCACCGATGCAGGTACACCGGGTATCTCTGACCCTGCATTTTTACTCGTACGGGAATGCATACGGGCGGGTGTAAGAGTAGAATCACTGCCTGGTCCTACGGCTTTCGTGCCCGCGCTGGTCAACAGCGGCATCCCTTCCAACCGTTTCTGTTTTGAAGGGTTTCTGCCACTGAAAAAAGGGAGACAATCATTGCTGAAACAACTCGCAACGGAAGAGCGGACCATGATATTTTATGAATCACCCATGCGGTTGGTGAAAACGCTCGAAGAATTCTGTAACTATTTCGGCGGGGAGCGGTTGTGCAGCGTAAGCCGGGAGCTGACCAAAATGTTTGAAGAGAATAAAAGAGGCACGTTAAAAGAGGTCAGCGATCATTTTCGCGGGAAGACTGTTAAAGGCGAGATTGTGATCGTGGTGGCGGGAAAAGATTAATACCAGGCGCATATTTCCTTCAAATCTTTTCTTTTCAGGTCAGGTACCCAGCATTCTTTTACCGGGTAACCAACAGGTATCAGTAAAAATGGCTTTTCATTTTCTGGTCTGCCCAGCACCTTTCCCAGGAAATTCATCGGAGACGGAGTGTGGGTTAGCGCCGCCAGTCCGGCATGATGTATGGCCGCTAGCAGGAAACCACAGGCCAGTCCGCAGCTCTCGCCGGCGTAATACACATTTCCTTTGCTGCCGTCCTCCCGCCATTCAAAGCTTTTTTTAAATACGATTATCAGGTAGGGTGCAATTTCGAGAAAAGGCTTGTGCCAGTCGGTCTGTAACGGACGCAGATCGTTCAGCCATTCTTCCGGCATCCTGCCGTTATAACTCTCCTGTTCTTCTTTTTCTGCTGCTGCGCGTATCTGTTTCTTAATACCATTGTCCGTTACAACGCAAAATGTCAAGGGCTGTTTATGCGCTCCGCTGGGAGCCGTGGAAGCAGTCCGTATAATCTGTTCGATAACTTCCCGCGGTACCGGTTTATCCGAAAAATCACGTACGGTCCTTCTTTTATCCATCCACGAATAGAAGGCAAGGCTACGATTGATCATATCTTCGGGTGAATAGGATTCCCTGTCGAAAGAAATAAACGGGTATCCGTCGATCAACTTTGTTTTTCCCATAACACATGTTTCCCGAAATTTACCACTTCAAATATTCATATATGAAGAAATTTTGGATACTGTCTGCCCTGTTTCTGCAATCCGTATTCAGTTTTGCACAGCCCGACCGCTGGCAGCAACGGGTGAAGTACACCATGAACATCGACATGAACGTCCAGACCAACCGGTTCACCGGCAAACAAAAACTCGAATACTGGAATAATTCTCCGGATACGCTGACGAAGGTATTCTACCATCTTTACTTCAACGCCTTCCAGCCCGGCAGTATGATGGATGTACGCAGCAGGAGACAGGGTTCGGTGAACGGTCCGGGTGGGCGGCCCGACTGGGACCAGCGGGTAAGGGACAGGATATTGAACCTGAAGCCTGACGAGATCGGTTACCAGAAGATACTCTCGCTGAAAATGAACGGAAGACCGCAGCAATACAAGATGCTTG
>JBGATE010000024.1:0-23139 GCA_044229375.1 Chitinophagaceae bacterium | reverse complement strand
GCCGTATTCCAGGTTGAAAGGGCTTTTACCGCCGCTCCACCATTTGGTCTGATGTACTGTTGTTGTTGACATAGTTTATTATAAAAATTCGAATAATCAAATACCCATTCAAAAATCCCTTGCCGCGTTTATTTGCCGATGAAAAGGAAAAACACCAGCAAATAGATCCATAAGAGGTCCACAAAGTGCCAGTACATGGCCGCCACTTCCACCGGTACCGCGCTATAGAGTTTGGTCTTCCCGGCAAATGCCTTCACAAACATGACCATCAGCGCGATCACTCCTCCCGCTACGTGCAGGGCATGTAAACCAAAGACCACATAGAGAAACTGGCCCGCACCACTGCCCCTGAAAGTGACCTGCTGATCCCAGAGCTGCATGAACCCCAGTATTTGCAGGACCACAAAAGCCGCACCCAGCAGAAAGGTTGCCCCTATCAGCAGGCGGTATTGCTGCATTTCCCTTTGCTTAAAAGAACGTAAGGCCATTTGCATGGTCAAACTGCTGACCAGGATCGCGGCCGTGGACACCCAGAACAATTTTGGCACCACCACCGGTACCCAGCCCGTCTGGTTGCTCTTAACGATATAGGCGCTGGTCAAACCGGCAAACATCATAACAATACTGCCGATCGCCACCCACAGGGTAAACTTGTGGGGGTGCATTTTCTTTTTACCCGTATCCCCTAAAGGGGAATTTTGATAGTCTTTCAATTTTAAATCACTCAGCATTTATCACAAATATTACATCCATCAATTTTCACCAACCCCTGTTCTCTTTAGGGAACGGGCTCTATATCTTACTTAACAACCAGGCCAGCATTACCACCGGCAGGTACATATAACTCCCGAACATCACTTTCCGGGCCGAACCCACATCCATTTTTTTATACAGTGTCAAACATCTTGCGATCATGAACATATTCGCCAAAACCACCAGCGCCAGGCTGATGATGCCTTTCGTATCCGTATAACTGCACATCCCCGTATAATAAGGAGCCAGCGTTACGGGCACCAGCAGCAGCGAATACAACACCGTCTGCAATGCCGTGAACTTCGTTGGTCCTTCCACCGCCGGCAGGAGTTTGAAACCCACAGACGAGTAATCCCGGTGTGCCACCCAGGCGATCGCCCAGAAATGGGGGAACTGCCAGAAGAACTGGAAGGCAAACAGGATCCAGCCGCCCAGTGAAAGTTCATTGTTCCCGGCCGTCCACCCGATCAAACAGGGCAGGGCCCCGGGAACGGCGCCGGCCAGTACGGCGATCGAATTCACTTTCTTCAATGGCGTGTAGATGAAGGCATACAGGAACAAACTAAATGCCGCCAGACCCGCCGACAACCAGTTGAAGAAAAAGCCCAGGATAAAAACACCTGCCGCCCCGGTGATGATCGCAAAGATCCAGCCTTCCGTTACGCTCAGCCGCCCTGCGGCAACCGGTCGTTGTGAAGTCCTTTTCATCTGCGCATCGGTGTCTTTTTCCACTACCTGGTTAATGGCATTGGCACTGCCTGTTACCAGCATCCCGCCTGCAAAGAGCAAGAGTATCATTTTCCAGAAATCCACATAGCTCTCCGAGCCTTTCGTCAGTGCAAAACTCATCACACTGCTGAACACCACCATGATACTCAGCGAAGGCTTAACCAGCAACCAATAATCTTTGAACTTCTTCATTTCGCCCTCGCAATATTATAAGAACCCCGTTCTATTAACCTACTTCCGATCCGATCACCCCTACCCGGGAAAAGTGTAACGATGCAACTTCCGTATCCATTCACTATTCACCATTCACTAATGCTTGCTCTCATTCTCCCCCACCGGTTCCGTTTGCGGAATAAATTCCCTTCCGTCTTTACCATAGTCATAAGGCCAGCGGTGCACTTCGGGGATCTCTCCTTCCCAGTTACCGTGACCGGGCCTGATCGGTGTGGTCCATTCCAGCGTATTGGCGCCCCAGGGGTTGGTGGTCGTAACCTTTCTTCCTTTGAATATGGAATAGAAGAAATTGAACACGAACATGAGCTGAACCGCGAATACGATGATCGATACGATGGTGATCATCTTATCCAGCTCCCCGAACTGGCTGAAAGAAACCCAGCTGCTCTTGTCGAGGTACCGGCGCGGCATACCCGCAAGTCCCTGGTAGTGCATGGGCCAGAAGATCAGGTAGGCGCCAACGATGGTTACCCAGAAATGGATATACCCGAGTGTACTGTTCAGGTAACGACCAAACATCTTGGGGAACCAGTGGTACACCCCGGCAAACATCCCGAACATGGAGGCCACACCCATTACAATGTGGAAGTGGGCCACCACAAACATCGTGTCATGGAGGTGAATATCAATTGTGGAGTTACCGAGGAATATCCCGGTAAGACCTCCGGAAATGAATAAGCTTACAAAACCGATGGCAAACAGGGTAGCCGGTGTGAACCGGATATTACCCCGCCACAACGTGGTGAGCCAGTTAAAGACCTTGATAGCGGATGGCACCGCGATCAGCAGGGTCAGCAATACGAAGATGGAACCCAGGAACGGGTTCAGTCCCGTAACGAACATGTGGTGCGCCCATACCAGGAAGGCCAGGATACAAATGGCGAACAGTGACCCTAACATCGCCATATAACCGAAGATGGGTTTTCGGCTGTTTACCGACAACACTTCCGATACCATTCCCATCGCGGGGAGCAGGATGATGTACACTTCCGGGTGGCCCAGGAACCAGAACAGGTGCTGGAACAGGATGGCGCTTCCGCCTTCATTCGGCAATATTTCGCCATTGATCACGATATCACTCAGGAAGAAACTGGTGCCCAGGTTACGGTCAAACAGGAGCAGGATCGCTCCGGAGAGCAGCACCGGGAAAGAAAGAACACCCAGCACGGCCGTAAAGAACATAGCCCAGATCGTGAGCGGCAAACGGGTCATGCTCATACCCCTGGTCCGCATATTCAGGATCGTGGAAATATAATTCAGACCCCCGAGCAGGGATGATATAATGAAGAGGGCCATACTCACCAGCCACATATCCATACCCAGTTTGGACCCCTCCGAAGCCTGCCCGAGGGCACTTAGCGGGGGATAGATCGTCCATCCTCCGGCAGCGGGTCCCGTGGATATAAAGAGAGAAGAGATCATAACGATACTGGCCGCAAAGAAGAACCAGTACGAAAGCATATTCAGGAACGGCGAAGCCATATCCCTTGCACCGATCTGCAACGGAATAAGGATATTGGCAAAGGTTCCGCTCAAACCGGCTGTCAGTACGAAGAATACCAGTACGGTTCCGTGCATGGTCACCAGCGCATAATAAAACTCCGGCTGTATCTGTCCGCCCTTCGCCCACTTACCAAAAAAGGTCTCCAGGATCGGGAAGGTCTGGTCCGGGTAACCGAGTTGCAACCGGAACAATACCGAAAATAAACCCCCGATGATGGCCCATATGATACCGGTGATCAGGAATTGTTTCCCGATCGTTTTATGGTCCATACTGAAGATATACTTCGAGATAAATGTTTCCTTATGATGGTGTACATGGTGTTCGTCATGGTGAACATCATGCGTGGTTATCACTTCCGGATGAACATTCATTGCTTCACTCATAGTCTTATCTTTTTTTGCCTCCCCCGGATCGAACCCGCCGGGTGATGCTGATTTTTTTTATTTCATGATCCGCCTGTCCCGGCGGTGATCTTACTTACCGTTGACCAGTGCCGCCACCGGCTTGACGGCTGTTGTATCCTTTTTCACCGCTGGATCCTTATCCGGGTTAGCGGCCAGGTACTGCGGTTTCTTCCCAGCCATCCATGCATCAAACTCTTCCTGTGTTTCCACGATGATCGTACCCCGCATCCCGGTGTGACCCTTTCCGCACATCTGGTCGCAGGAGATCTCAAAAACAAAATTGGGATTCCCCGTTTCCTCGATCATCTGTTTTGTTGTTTTGGTGGGGGTGAACCACATGGTTGTGGGGGTGCCCGGTACAGCGTCCATCTTCATGCGAAAATGCGCCAGTCCCACGTCATGGATCACATCCTTGGCACCGATGATCAGTTGCACAGGCTTGTTCACCACCAGGTGCATGGCATCGCCGGCAATATAAATATCATCATGGTTGGCCGGGTCGTCCCAAAGCTGGCCCAGCGGGTTTCCTTTTGCCTCATCCGTATTCTTGTAATATTTCTTCCCGAAAACGGCATCCTTTCCCGGGTAACGGAACTCCCATTTGAACTGGCTGCCGATCACTTCCACCTCCATCGCATTCTTGGGCGCCTTGCCGGTGATCTTGAACCAGTAGAAAAGGCCGAATCCAACCAGGACCGTAAGGGTAATGGCGGGGATCACCGTCCAGATAAGTTCGAGCTTGTTATTATGCGGGTAGTAGTAGGGTTTTCTTTTATCGGATTCCTGGTATTTGAAAGAGAACCAGAAAAGCGCCACCTGGGTAATGATAAAAACGATGAACGTGATCGCGATAGTGATATACAGCATCCTGTCGATCAGCACCCCGTGATCGGAAGCGGGGGCTCCCAGTATCCTGCCTTTCAATCTTTCATTACAGTAATAGACCCCGATCAGTCCCGCAATAAGGAACACGAGCAACAGGAAGGCATTCACCTTGTTGGTTTGCTTTCGGGCTTTTTCTTCGCCCCGCAAAACAGCTACATACTCACTGGCCTTGGCGATCTGAAATGTGATCAGGAAGCCCAGGACTAAAATCGCAACGATGAAAAATGTTTGCATAATCTACTTTATCTAAATGCCAAATAATCAAAATTCCTTTTACCGGGTACCGCTGTTCCGGTCATCAGGTATGGTGTATCACGCTCTCCTTTAAGAACGGGTGGTTCCTCGGGATCAGCGGCACCTTGCTCAGTGCCCTTCCGGTTACATACATGATCAGTCCCACAAATCCCAGCGCCACGCAGAAATCATACAACAGCATCGGGACATGATCGGGCGAAGGTCCGGGGTGCACCATCTGGAAGAAATCCAGCCAGTGTCCGAAAATGATCAGCATCGACATAAACGTCATGGTCGTATAATTCCTTTTCGAACCTCTCCGCATCAGTATCAATAATGGTGCAAGGAAATTGATGATGAACATCATCCAGAAAATTCCCTTATAGATACCCTTGGCCCTGGGTGCGAAATAGGTGGTTTCCTCCGGAATGTTGGCATACCAGATCAGCATGAACTGGGAAAACCAGAGGTAGGTCCAGAATACAGAGAAGGCAAACATGAACTTACCAATATCATGCAGGTGCTCCTCGTTGGTCAGCTCCAGGTAATTATTATTCTTCAGGAAAACCACAAAGAGCGCGATCAGGGCGATACCGGAAACCCAGGTACTGGCAAAAGTGTACCAGCTGTACATGGTGCTGTACCAGTGGGCGTCGATGCTCATCAGCCAGAGCCAGGGAATGGATGACATGACGGTAAGCGCGAAAACAACCAGGTAAAGGGCGGACCAGACGGTTCCGTTCCACATATATTTTTTGGCCGCTTCAACAGATGGCAGGGGATTCGTGTCAAGCTGGCGGGAACGCTGTCTCATTTTCCATCCCAGGAAGGACCATAATGCAACGGTGATCACCGATACGGCCGCAAAGAACCCTTTATTTAAAAATCCTTTTTTGAAATTAAGTATGTAATCCTGTTTGACATGTTCGGTGTCCGTCCAGTGGTAGATCGCATGATCCCCCCCGAAAACGATAGATAATAAAATAGCCAGCGTGATCACACTCATGACCGGTACACAGGCAGATACAGCTTCCGATACACGGCTGAAGGATAACTGCCAGCCACCCCATGCCAGCGTAGTGACAGCTATAAAGAACATGGCTGCATTCACCACCAGCAGAAAGAAAACACTGTTCTGGAGCAGGGATGCCCAGAAACGGGACCGCTCATGCTCGTCGCTGCTGGAGCCATGTGTAACATACAGACCGATAATGGCAAGGATACCAATGGCCATCAGTGCCATGGCAACCATATTGTATCTCTTTGGAACTGTAAACTTTTCCCTAAGTGTCATCAGTGTTCTTTTATAATGTCTTCAAAATTTTTATTTCGTTTTCGCAGCGGTACTGTCAGCTGCGGGAGCCGCCGGTGCCGGCGTTCCGCTCAGCGCCTGTTTCTCCTTTATATAATGTATCACCATCCAGCGCTGTTCGGTCGTCAATTGCGATGCATAGCTTCCCATCGTATTCCTTCCGTACGTAAGCGAATGGAACATCGTTCCTTCCGCCATATTGGCCACCACAGGATCGGTCAGTAAATTCCGGGGAGCGGCGGGAAAAGGGCCGGCTCCACCATTCCATAAAGGACCATTACCATCCAGTTTCTCACCGTGACAGATACCGCAGTTCACGAGATACAAACGGGACGCTTCCAGGTATTGTTTTGCATCCAGCTTTGGAAGGGGATTGACCACATTCTTCGAGCTGGCATATCCCGCTGAATCATTGGCATAAGGATAATGCCAGTTGATATCGCCGCGGGCAAAGGTTCCCGCAACGGGCATTGCAGTGTAATGGATACCCTCTTTTTGAAGCGCTTCGGTAGTGGCATACGTTTCATAGGCCCTGCTGTATGCCATATCGGGCATATAGCTGCGGCCGGGATTGCGTCTAACCTTATTGCAGCTTACCGCCAGCACCATTACCGCCAAACTTATTATCAACCCGGTTTTTTTCATCCTAAACTGATTATTGGAATGATTTAATTGATTGCCACTTCATCTTTTTTCTCAAAACGCATCCTGTCTTTGTCATAACGACCCAGCCACCACCCGGTTTCCTTGTACTGCACCTGCACTTCAGATGCCCCGAGTTCCTTTAAGAACTTCAGCGCCTCCTCTTCATTTGTTTTAGCGGTACATTCCAGCGCCATCACAAACGTGTCGTCGGTGGAGCGCGGATTGAAATGATCCTTCTTGACAAACGGAGCGAGCTGGCAGAGATAACAGAACGTAAGTACCATTCCTACCGACGCGAACAGAACGGTAAGTTCGAATGTAATGGGTATCCATGCCGGCAGTGAAAAGAAAGGCTTGCCGCCGAAATTCAGTTTCCAGTCAACCGTCAGCGCCCAGGTGATAAACCCTACGGCAGTAGCCGTACCGGTAATGGCATAGATGAACCCTGCGGTATGCAGGCTGGTGTCCCGCAGCCCCATGGCCTTATCAAGCCCGTGAATGGGGAACGGGGTAAAAATGTCGTGGATCTTGTACCCGGCCCGGCGTACTTTCTTCACCGCGGGAAACAGCACCGCTTCATCATAGAAATTACCCGTAACAAATTTTTTTACACTCATACCCTAAATCCCTTAAGGGACTTTTAGACCCCGGGTTTTCAAGTTTCACTATAAAACCCGGAGATGATTAATAAATATTCTTTATACGCTATTCAACTTTCAACCTATACTTGTTTTCAGGCTCCCGACTCTGAACTCCTGACTCTGAACTCCCGACTCTCTTACGCTCCGTGATCATGCCCGTGCTTCTCCACAAACTCTTCCGTGCTCTCGTGTTCCACTTCGTCCATCTTCTCCTTGTAATGATCACCGCTCCGTTTCAATATATGCTTGATCTCGGCTATCGCAATAACCGGGAAGAATTTCGAAAAGAGGAAGTAACAGGTAAAGAACAGTCCGAAGGTTCCCATGTAAAATCCGACCTCCCAGATCGTAGGGGTATAATAGGTACTCCAGGCGCTGGGAAGATAATCGCGGTAAACCGAGGTAACGATGATCACGAATCGCTCGAACCACATACCGATATTGATCAATATGGACATGAAGAATGTCAGTGCAAGGCTCCTCCTCATTTTGCGGAACCAGAATATCTGGGGTGACAGTACGTTACAACCCATCATGATCCAGTAACTCCACCCATAAGGGCTGTTCAGGTTCAGGCGGTTCTCAAAGAAGGCGAAATTCTCATAATCCACAGCCGAATACCAGGCCATGAACAATTCGGTCAGATAGGCGATCCCCACGATGGAACCCGTGAGCACGATCACCTTATTCATCACATCTATATGTTCGATGGTTATATATTCCTGGAGCCCCAGCACTTTCCGGGTCACCACCAGCAGGGTCTGCACCATGGCAAACCCGGAAAAGATGGCTCCCGCAACGAAGTAAGGCGGGAAGATCGTGGTGTGCCAGCCCGGAACGACGGAAGTGGCGAAGTCGAAGGATACGATCGTGTGCACGGAAAGTACCAGCGGTGTACTTAACCCGGCCAGTACCAGCGACAAGGCTTCATGACGCTGCCAGTGCTTGGTGCTTCCGGTCCAGCCGAAAGCCGCAACACCATAAAACATTTTTCTCCATTTCTTTTTGGCCCTGTCACGGAGGGTAGCAAGGTCAGGTAACAGTCCGGAGTACCAGAACAATAAGGAAACCGTGAAATAAGTTGATATCGCGAATACGTCCCAGAGAAGCGGTGAGTTGAAGTTCACCCAGAGCGGACCCCTTGTATTTGGATAAGGCAGTACAAAGAAGGCGTTCCACACGCGACCCATGTGCCAGATCGGGAACTGGCCGGCGCAAATCACCGCAAAGATCGTCATGGCCTCAGCGGCACGGTTCACACCCGTTCTCCATCCCTGGCGAAACAATAACAGGATCGCAGAGATCAGTGTACCCGCGTGACCGATACCGATCCACCAAACGAAGTTGGTGATATCCCAGCCCCAACCAACTGTCTTGTTCAGGTTCCACTGACCGGTACCATAGATAACCTCCATGGTTACAGAAAGAATGCCAAAGCAAAGCACTAAAACGGATAAGATTAACCCTATCCACCAGGCCTTTGTCGGCCTGGATTCCACCGGGCGGCAAATATCTTCGGTTACCTGGTGGTAATCTTTATCGCCCTCTACCAGCGGCGGTCTTACCTGTGATTCGTATCTGAGTAATGCCATAAACAGTTATAAAAATTCCAAATAATTATTTTCAAAATCGCTGCCATATCGTTCCGGCAGCCATTCGTATACTAATGCGTTTCTGCCGGTTTGGTGGCAGCAGGCATGTGTTCTTCATTGCCCTTTCCTGCTTCCGTATGCTCCTCCGCAGCGTGTTCCCCGCCCCAGTGCTGATCTGTCTCTTCGGTATTCCTGATCTTGGCCAAATAGGTAACATTCGGCAACACGTGCAACTGCTCCAGCACACTAAAACTGCGTTGCTTGTTCTCTGCCCTTATTTTGGCAACGGAACTTGTCTTATCCACTGCATTTCCAAATACGATTGCATTGGTCGGGCAGGCGCTCTGGCAGGCGGTCCTTACATCGTCGCCCTTCAGCATCCTGTTTTCTTTCTTGGCATCGAGCTTGGCGGACTGAATCTTCTGTACGCAGAAGGAGCATTTTTCGATCACCCCCCTGGAGCGAACGGTTACATCCGGGTTCAGCACCATACGGGTGAGGTCATTATTCATCTGCTCAATCACACTGTCCAGTTTACCCACCAGTTGCTGGTCGCGGTTATCGGGAAAACTGTCGGCGCCGGTATAATCGGCCCAGTTGAAGCGGCGTACTTTATAAGGACAGTTGTTGGCGCAATACCTGGTGCCGATACAACGGTTATAGGTCATCTGGTTGATCCCTTCCTGGCTGTGGTTGGTGGCGGCAACGGGACAAACATTCTCACAGGGGGCATTGTCACAATGCTGGCACATCATCGGCTGGAATACCACGGCTTTCAGGTCATCCGGGTTCTTTTCATCCGATACAAAATAACGATCGATACGCAACCAGTGCATATCGTGGTAACGCAGCACTTCCCTTTTACCCACAACAGAAACGTTGTTCTCGGCATGACAGGACACCACGCAGGCACCGCAGCCGTTGCAGGCATTCATGTCAATGCTCATGCCCCAATGGATCTCATACTGACGTGTGTTGGGGTCAGGGAAAAGGGTCGCATTGCTGCGGAAATTGCCTCCTGCTTTATTATAGAATGCCTCCTGCAGGTGGTTGCTGGCATCCGGGATCACATTCGGGTTCTTCTTGAAAGAAGCCAGCGTGGTTTCGCGTACTACTTCCTTGCGGTTCTCGTAAGAGTTATGTTTTTGCGTTTGCGCGATCTTGTATTTCTTATGAAGATTGGTGGCTGTTACACCGGTAGCATAATAATCAACCGTAGCGCCATTGAACGTTACGAAGGGGTAAGCGTTCTTACCCACACCGGCTGCCGTTACACCCAGCGCTTCGTTTCTTCCGTAACCCACAGCAACAGCGATCGTATCGGCGTTCATGCCGGGAAATACCAGTACCGGCAATTCCACTTTATTCTTACCAATGGTCAGTTCAATGACCGGTTTCTCCGGGTAATATTCATAATCCATGTCAAGCTTGATACCGAGTTCTTCTGCTTTTTTGATGGATATGATCGCATAATTGTCCCAGGTAGCTTTCGAAACCGGGTCGGGTAATTCCTGCAACCAGGGGTTGCCTGCCTGTGAACCTGTTCCGATGGACACTTTCTGGTACAGTACGATCTCTGCACCGGTTCCTTTTTTATAGGAACTGATGGCCGCGGCTGCCTCCGCTACAGCGCCACCGCTGTAAGAGCCGGCGCTTACGGTTGGAGGAGCATCTTCTTTTATGCCATCCTGCAGGGCTTTATTAAAAGCTTCTTCGGAGCCCAGTTTACCGGTCCAGTATTCTTTGAAATAGGTTTCGTAGTCTTTGCTGTCACCACTCCACCTGAGCAAGGAGGTCTGGAAAGGTCTTGTTTTGAACAGCGGATAGATGGTGGGTTGTATAAAACTGGTGCAACCGCTGCAGGGCTCGGCATCACCCCAGCTTTCAAGGTAGTGATGGTTAGGGATCACGTATTCGCAGAGCTCTGTGGTCTCATCCATTTTTTCATTGAAAGAAACGGACACCTTGACTTTTTTCAGCGCCGCATTGAATTTGGCAGCATCGTAATAGGTATAGGACGGGTTGGCGCCATAGATCATCAGCGTTCCCACTGCGCCGGCTTCCATTTGCGCGATGAGGTCGTTCATCTCGCTGTCGATACCCTGGCGGTAGTTGACCGGGCTGCCCCAGTCGATCGTTTTGCCATAGGCGCCGATCGCGTTATTGATCGCGTTCACGATCACCTGAACGTTTTTGTCATTGCTTCCGCTGACTACCAGCGCTTCGCCGTTGCGCGCTTTCAGGTCAGCCGCTGCTTTATCAATCGCCGCTTTCAGTTTTGCATCGGAAATATCAGCGGAAACGCCGGCAACACCCACAGCCGCGGCAAGGGCAGCGGCTACTGCAGCCGTTTCTGAAGGACGGTGTGTAAAACGTTCGTCGGCATTGGAACCCGTCATGCTCAGGTAACTTTCAAACTGGTAATGCTTGCTCATCACCGGGTTCTTCTCATCAATTTTTCTGCCTTTTGCATAACCTCTTGCATTTTCCACCGGGCTCAGCCAGGTGCCGAGAAAATCGGCTCCCAGGCTAACGATCACTTTCGCCGCGTCGAATTTGTAAGAAGGCAGTTTCCTGCCAAACCCGCTGGCCTCGTTGGCCAACAGCATACCGCTGTACGAAACCGCGTCATACTGAACATGCTTCAGGTTAGGGAATTTGGCAATAATATCTTTTGTAGACGGAGAAACAATCGTGGAGGTAAGCAATACAACCGAACCGCCGGCCGCTTTCACCGCATCACCCACCATTTTGTCGAATTGTTCAAATGTGGGCACTTCTTCAAACTTCTCCTTCACCTTATGCAGCGGGAACCGGGTACGGTACATATCATAGAGGTCCAGTACCGAAGCCTGCGCCCTGGCAGAGGTACCACCATCGGTGGAGGCACTTAGTTCATTCCCTTCGATCTTAATGGGACGGCCATCTCTTACTTTGGCAACAACCGGCACCACATCACCATCCTGTACGTAAGTAGTGGCATAATATTTTGCCACACCCGGAACCAGGTTCTCGGGTTTGTTGGCATAAGGAATGGCTTTTTTAACCGGGATCTTGCAACTGGCAGCGATCGAAGCCGCGGCCGTGCTGAAACCGAGATATTTCAAAAAGTCGCGGCGGGGAGCCTTGGCATCAATAAGGCCCTTGTCGTCAAAACCTTCAAACGGCAGCTCTTCCTGGAACTCATCCTTAGAAAGCTTGTGAAGATTCTCCGGGTCGTTTACTTCTGCGAAATTTTGCCAGTACTTGTTACTCATAGCCCCTGTTCCCTAAAGGGAAATTTGGTTTACTAAATAATTAAATTCCTTTATTTCGATGCGCCCTTTTAAACACCCTTTTCGGGGATGGGTGTTTAATAGTGACATTTCTGACATTCAATGCCCCCGATATCCGCCACTGTCACACTGTCCATCTTCCCCTTCTTAATATCATTATGAAACTTCTCATAAATGCTGTAGAACTGGTTGCCCTTGCCGGGTGAATAATTGAAATCCACCTTGGTCTGCCGGTGACAGTTCACACACCAGCCCATGCTCAGGTCGGCAACCTGTTTTACTTCATCCATCGCGGTGATCTCACCATGGCAGCTCTGGCACTGAACCTTACCGGCCCTTACGTGCTGGGAATGGTTGAAATAAACATGGTCGGGCAGGTTGTGGATCTTCACCCATTCAACGGGTTTGGCCATGGAGGGATCCCATTTGGCCGGGTTCTTAGGATCAAACCCGGAGTATTTGTATAATTTCTCGATCTCGGCTGTACCGTTGATCTCTTTCCCGTTCACATCGTAAAGTTTGGGACCTTTTTCGTAGGTGTTGATTGCCTTGTGACAGTTCATGCATACGTTCACCGAAGGAATGGCCGCGTGTTTGCTGTCCCAGGCTGCACCATGACAGTACAAGCAACTGATCTGGTTAAGACCGGCGTGTACCTTATGTGAGTAATAGATCGGTTGCACAGGCTGGTAATTCTTCTGCCGGCCAAGGCCAATGGCGCCCTTGGTAACATAATAACCGCCCACCACGAAGAACAGGATGGCAACCATGGCGATATAGACCTTGTTCCTGTATACAGGAACGGGATCCGGGCGAACGATCCCTTCCGCGTCATCGCTCATTTTCTTCAGGTTGCTGTTCACCTGCATCAGGATCAGGGCAATGATGGCCAGGATCAGGGAGATGATTCCAAAGATGATGGCGTTTTGACTGGAACTCTTGGCCGGATCCGGTCCAGGAGGAGGAGGAGGCGGCGGTTTGGCAGCATCATTAATATAGGCTACCAGGTCATCCACATCCTTTAAGGTCAGATCGGGGAAACCCGTCATCAGTGAGCCAAATTTGGCTTTAAGTCCCTGGGTGTAAGCGTCATTGGCCATATAGCCCCCGGGATTATTGATCCACTTCAATAGCTCATTGTGATCCGCCCACTTATGCCTTCCCTCCAGGTCTTTCAGGGCTGGCCCGGTCATATCTTTATTGATATTGTGACAGCTTGCACATTTCCCGTTAAACAAAGCCTTTCCGGCGGGAATATCAGCGGCCCGGATATTCAATACAGAAGCAATAAAAAAGGAGAAAAGGATCGTTATACGACGTCCGGTTGGTTTACAAGGAATCATAGCAGGAGTTGATTCAAAAAAATTGTGGATAAAATCCGTTAACCAGCCGCAAAAATAAGTCAGGAACACATCCAAAGGACATTAGGTTTAACTTTTTTTTGACCCGCTACCAGCCTGCATTTCAGCCGATTTCCGGGTGTTTCTGAAATGCCCGAAAATATGTTTGTCATAAACGCGTAAAGCTTATGAAAAACCCTTATGAAACTGTTGAAACAGGCATATGTTGAACATTTTTTCCTGACTTTTGCGACCATGTTTGAACGGTTGCAAAATAAATGGAAAGTCAAAGGGCTTCAATTGTTCCTCATTCTTTGCACTTTCACAATCGGTGGCAGCCTGACCGGTTTTGCCGGGAAAAAGATCATGAACGTACTTTCCGTTACGCAGGACTGGCTTTGGGCCATCCTTTATATTCTCATCGTAACCCTTCTCTGGCCGCTGGCCGTGCTCCTGGTCAGCATCCCATTTGGCCAATTCCCCTTTTTTATTAAATACATCAGGAAGATCGGATCCCGGATGGGTTTGGGAGGGAGTCGGCAGTCCGCAGTCTCCAGCCGGCAGTCGGCAGCCGGTGAGAATCCTAAAAATTAGGAAGTCCTGCCATTATTCAGGTTCAGGTTAAATCATATCATTCACACATCTGACTTCTGACTTCCGACCTCTGACTTCCGACCTCTGACCTCTGACTTCCAACCTCCGACCTCCGACCTCTGACCTCCGACCTCTGACCTCCCGTTACCATTACAAAACATCCGGAACCTGGCTGCAGACTGCAGACTGCCGACTGCAGACTGCCAACTATCTTTGTTTCGTGAAAAAAATCGCCATACTCGCATCCGGGGCCGGTTCCAATGCTCAAAAGATTATTGATCATTTTCGCGATGCTGCAAAAGTGCAGGTGGCGTTGATCGTTTGCAACAAACCCGGCGCGGGCGTTTTGACAATCGCGGAAAAGGAAAACATCCCTTATTTATTGATTGAAAAAGAAAAATTCTTCCGTGGCAATGCTTATGTTGATGAACTGAAAGCCGCTGGTATTTCCTTTCTTATTCTCGCCGGTTTTCTTTGGAAGATCCCGTCGGCGCTGATCATAGCCTATCCCGAAAGGATCATTAACATTCATCCCGCGCTTTTACCAAAATACGGCGGCAAGGGTATGTTTGGCCACCATGTGCACCAGGCTGTGATCGACAATAAGGAAAAAGAAAGCGGTATCAGCATTCATTTTGTGGATGAGCAATACGATCATGGCAGGATCATTTTCCAGGCTTCCTGCCCGGTATTAAAGAACGACACAGCCGATACGCTGGCTAAACGCATCCATGCACTGGAGCATAAACATTATCCCGAAGTGATCGGCCAACTACTGTTGAACTAAATTCAAGGTCTTTGTTTATTCAGCGCTGAACGACTGAGTGACTGCAAGTCTGCCCGACTGAATTGACTTTATGACCTTTTTTGCACTTTCTTTTGTTACTTGCCTCCTTTGTTGAAACCACGCGGCACCATATTATTTATCGTTATTATGTTATTGGCCGCTCCGGCCGGTGCGCAATTATATAAAGTAAGGGGTGCGGTGTACGACAGTTCCCGCAGTTATCCGCTGGAGGCGGTAAGTGTATTAAGTACTTCCGGCCGGGGTGCTGTAACAAATGCCGATGGTGTCTATGAGATCGAAGTGACGGAGAAAGACTCGATCTGGTTCAGCTACCTGGGCAAACCCACGATGAAATTCCCGGTGGCTGCTATTCAGAACACCCTTCAATTCGATATTTCACTGCATATCAATATTCCCACCCTGAAGGAAGTAAAGATCCGCCCCCGGAATTACCGGCAGGATTCGCTGCAGAACCGCGAAGATTATGCTAAGATCTTCAATTACCAGAAGCCCAAACTGAAAACGGTGACACCTCAATACGGTGCGGGTGTGGGTTTTGACCTGGATGAGATCATCAACATGTTCCGCTTCCGTCGAAATCGCAGCATTGCGGGATTCCAAAAAAGATTGCTGGAACAGGAAGAGGAAAAATTCGTCGATTACCGTTACAGCAAGGCGCTGGTGCGGCGGCTGACCCTGCTCACCGGGAACGAGCTCGACAGTTTTATGCGGATCTACCGGCCCTCCTACACTTTTACCCGGTTTGCCAACGATTACGATTTTCAGACCTGGATCAAAAGGGCATTCCTCCGTTTCCAGAATGGATTGCCGCCACTGCCTATGAAGAACGAAGAATTGGAATAAGCACTATTTGTCTTCGTCATTTCAAAAAATCAGGCTAAATTACCTCACTTTATCCCGACGGTTTTTAACCCCCTGCGAAACAACGACTCCGCCCTTCCCGGATAACTAAACTGCTTCATTATGAAAAAGATCAGCATTGTTCTTTTATGCACCTTATTGTTTGCCGCGGCGAAAGCGCAAACAGATACTATTCCTTCCTTTGTAAAGGACAGCCTGGACAATTATGTGAACAGGGCGTTGAAGGAATGGCCCATCCCCGGTGTATCGGTCAGTATTATAAAGAACGGGAAAGTTGTGCTGTCGAAAGGTTATGGCGTAAGAGAGGCCGGTACGGTTGATCCGGTAGACGAGAACACGTTGTTCATGATCGGCAGTAATACCAAGGCCTTTACGGCAACGGCCCTGGCCATGCTGGAGGCTGAGAACCTGCCTGCCGGTAAGGCGGGAAAACTTTCCCTGGATGATAAAGTGCAAAAATGGCTGCCGGATTTTAACCTCTTTGATCCCTGGGTGGCAAAAGAAACAACGATCCGGGATCTGCTTTGTCACCGGCTCGGTTTCGAGACCTTCCAGGGCGATTTCATGTTTTTCGATTCCGACCTCAGTACCGCGCAGATGCGGGAAAAGATGTCGATGTTAAAACCCATGTATAGTTTTCGCAGCAAATGGGGCTATACCAATTCGGCATTCATGACGGCCGGTGAGATCATCCCGAAAGTAAGCGGGAAAACCTGGGCGGAATTCCTGAAAGAGAAGATATTTTCACCGCTGGGCATGAATAATACGCTGGCGCTTTCAAAGGATATCTCTTCGGCAACCAATAAAGCAACATCGCATACCGTTGTGGCGGGAGAGCTGAAAATAATTCCTTATGGGCGGATTGATGCAATGGCCCCGGCGGGCAGCATCTCTTCTTCCGCCAGCGATATGGGCAAATGGGTGATGATGCTTTTGAACAACGGCAAACTGGATGGCAAGGAGATCATTCCCCGCGCCGCGCTTTCGCAAACCTGGCTGCCGCATTCCATACTCGGCAATGGCGGCGCACCCTTCAACCGGGGCCATTTTTCGCTCTACGGACTGGGATGGTTCCTGGAAGAATACGAAGGAAGAAAGATCATTTCGCATACCGGCGGGGTGAATGGTTTTGTGACCAGTGTTACTCTTTTGCCGGAAGAAAAACTGGGTATTGTCGTGCTCACCAATACCGACGCCAATGGTTTCTTCCAGGCGCTGAACTGGGAGATCCGGGATGCGTATTTAGGCCTTCCTTACCGTAATTATAACAAAATGGCAATGGGAATGCAGAAGTCACAGGAGGAGAAGCAAGAGAAAGAGTGGAAACTTAAAAAAGACACGATCGATGCGCGGCCCGGCACTACCCTGCCTCTTGCAGCATATGCGGGCACCTACCGGCACGCGATCTACGGATTGATGCAGGTAACAATGAAGGAAAATAAACTGGTGGCCACTTTTGAACACCATAGCGGCCGGTTCGCCGAACTGGGCGCGCTGGGCGGCAGCCGGTTTTTTGCGGAATTCAACGATCCGATCTATGGAAAAAAAGTCTGGCCTTTTACGGTGAAAGACGGAAAAGTGAGCTCCGTTACGGTGACCGTAGCGGACTTTGTGGAATTTACTCCCTATGAATTCATTAAAATAAAATAAACCCGCCCCATGTATCGCCTCCTGATTATCCTTTTGCTTTTTGTGATCAATGAAACCGTTCTTGCCCAGATGGCCAGGAAATGGCATTTCAACTCCATACTGGTGGATACGCATAATGATATTCCCAGCACCGCCATTGAAGATGGGGTGAGTTTTGATCAGCCGCTCAGGGGGAAAACCCATTCCGACCTGCAGCGGATGAAAGAGGGCGGCGTGGATGCGCAGTTCTTCTCCATCTTCTGTGATGGAAATAAAGAAGCGCCGTATGCCTGGGCCAACCGCGAGATCGATACGGTGCTGGCATGGACCCACCGCAATCCGGGTAAAATGATGCAGGCTTTCACCGTCGCAGATATTAAGCAGGCGGCAAAAGAAGATAAACTGGCCGTACTGATGGGCGTAGAGGGCGGGCATATGATCGAAAACGACCTGGCCAAACTGGAGGCGCTCTATAAAAGAGGCGTGCGGTACATGACCATCACCTGGAACAATGCCACGAGCTGGGCGACTTCCTGTCTGTATGAAGCCCCTGTAACACCGGAAGAAAAAGCCACGGTTGACCCGAGCAGAAAAAAGGGGCTGACTGATTTTGGCAGGCAGGTGATCCGGAAAATGAATGAACTGGGCATGATGGTCGATCTGAGTCATGTGGGCGAACAAACTTTTTGGGATATCATGGAAACCACCAGCAAGCCGGTGCTGGTATCCCATAGTTGTGCGTATGCCCTCTGTCCCCATCGCCGGAACCTGAAAGATGAGCAGATAAAGGCCATTGCAAAAAACGGCGGCGTCATTCATCTCAATTTTTACAGCGGGTTCATAGACCCTTCTTTTGAAGCAAGAAGCGACACCTTTACGGCGAAACATAAATCAGAAATGGATTCGCTGCTGAAAGTAAATCCGGAACCATATGTAATGCAGTTCTACCTTTTTAATAAATACCCGGATGAAGTAAAAAGTTTGCGACCTCCCCTGAGCCTGCTGCTCGACCACCTGGATCATATCGTAAAGCTGGTGGGTGCCGATCATGTGGGACTGGGCAGCGATTTTGACGGGGTGAACTCTTTACCGCAGGGGCTGGAGGGCGTGGAGGATTTTCCGAAGATCACGGAAGAACTGGTGAAAAGGGGTTACAGCAAAAAAAATATCAGAAAGATATTGGGCGGGAATTTGTTGCGTGTGATGACAGCAAACGGGAAATGACAGTCATATTACCCTAAAGCAACGGACCTATTGGTTGAAAATTCTTGATTATTAATTATTAATTATTGGGGTTTCCGGTTACTCAGAGTCCGGCTAATAATTAATAATCAATAACGAATAATAAACTTTAAACGGATGGAAGTACACCATCATTCGCACAGCAGCAGACGGAAATGGACCCACTATTTCTGGGAGTTCCTCATGTTATTCCTCGCCGTGTTCTGTGGATTCCTCGCGGAGTACCAATTGGAGCATAAAATTGAAAGGGACAGGGAAAAGAAATTTATTCAAACATTTATCGAAGATTTAAAAGTAGATACGGCTGCCATTACTGCCAACTTACTGTTTCAGAAAAGAAAACGGAACCAATTAGACTCATTGATTTATTTACTGCGGGAGCAAAAAATCAGGGGGTATGAAAATGAACTCTACTACCTGGGGAGAGTCCTGGTACGAACAAGCCGTTTTCAAAGCAGTGACAGGACCATCACCCAATTAAAATATTCCGGTTCGATGCGACTGATAAGAAAAGAAAAGGCGGCCGACAGTATCATTGCCTATCAAAAGCTGGTAGATTATATACTGCAAAATATAGATGACGAACGGATTGAAAGAAGAGCGGCAGACCCCCTGCTGGCCCGGATATTTGATCCCTTTGTACTGGATAATATGCTGGATGAATTGAATAATATCAATAAGCCAGTCAACAATCCGCCTTTACGATCTTACGATCCCTCTTTACAACAAGACTTTGCCTACATTCTGAATCAACTCAAGGGAAGCAATATTATCATCAGCACCCGGCTGAAGTTGCTGTATGAAAAAGCAGTCAATACAATATCTTTTTTACAAACAGCGTACCATCTGAAATAACCGGTTATGGAAGTACATGCCCACTCACATACACCCCGCAGGAAATGGACCCACTATTTCTGGGAATTCCTCATGCTGTTCCTCGCTGTTTTCTGCGGGTTCCTGGCTGAATACCAGTTGGAACATAAAATAGAAAAAGACAGGGAAAAGATTTACATAAACAATTTGTATGATGATCTTAAATCAGATACCGCCGTTTACAATGAATACCAAAAGACAGGTGTCATTTTCGCTGCGGGTATTGACTCGTTGATGAGGTTGCTCAAGAGCCCCGGCCGGAATGCCCATCTTGATAAAATTTATTTTTACGCGCGAATGCTGACCATCAAAACTAACATAGCCATTCCGAGTCAACGCACTTTTACCCAAATGAAGAATTCGGGTTTATTACGATTAATCAGCAAACAAAAAGTGGCAGAAAATGTATCATCGTATTATTTAGCGCTGGAGGAAATTCTATCCCAGAATAATTTTATACTGAACATGATCGCAGACTACTGGGACGAAGCGGGTAATTTATTTGATGCAGAAATTCTTTATAGAATACGAATAGACAGAAAAGTGCCGGACAATAAAGCGCTGAAATTAATGTCTGACGATCCCGTGGTTATTAATAAATTCCTGGTCAACGCCCAGTATCTCTATGGCAGCCGGATGAAGCAAAGTGAAGCCGTTGCCGTGCGATTACAAAGCGCGAATGAGCTAATGTCTTTAATTCAAAAAGAATATCATTTAAAATAAAACAGGATGGAAGTACACGCCCATTCTCATATGGCCGACCCCGGCTTACACCGGGGCAAGAAGAAGTGGACGCACTATTTCTGGGAGTTCCTCATGCTGTTCCTCGCTGTATTCTGCGGATTCCTCGCGGAGCTTCAGCTGGAGCATTATGTAGAGCACAAGCGGGAGATGCAGTACGCCGCCACCCTGACTGATGACCTCAAAGCCGATACGGCGAAGCTGGGGTCTCTCCGCCGGGAACTGGAGTTTGTGATCCCGCGTATTGATACGTTCCGACAACTGGTGCACGATCATGAATTGAATGAACTGCCTTCAGGCATTTGGTATTATTACGGTCGGTTCGGCACAAGAAACGCGGATATCTCGCTCCAGGGCGCCACGCTCCAGCAGCTACTGAGCTCCGGGGGATTGCGCTATTTCAAAAAGCAACATGTGGCCAATACCATCGCCCGTTATGCGATGTCCATTGATGAGCTGAGGATCGGTTTGAATATCCAGAATTTCCTTTACAATGAAGTAATCAGGGACCGGAACCAGCTATTCGATACCTATTATATGGACCCGGTGATGCCCCTGTACCTCAGGCCTTCGTTTGTGGACTCATTCAAAAAGCAATCCCCACCCCTGTTGAGCGACCGGAAACGAGACTTTATCATTTATGCCAATACCTGCCAGATGCGATCCAATAACCTAAAAAACCGTTTGAGAGAGGTCAAGGATACAGAAAAAAAAGCCAGTGAACTTATCGCATTACTTCAGCGGACATACAAACTAAAATAACCCGAATGGAAGTACACCACCATACCAGTCATGCAGCCGGGCAGCCGGGCAGTCAGTATCAAGCATCCCGCCTACGCAAAGGCTTCGGCGGGCAAGCCAGCATCCAACATCCAACATCTAACATCTAGAATCTAACAACCATGGAAGTCCACCATCATTCTCATTCCGCCCGTAAGCGCTGGACCCACTATTTCTGGGAATTTCTCATGCTGTTCCTCGCCGTTTTCTGCGGCTTTTTGGCAGAAAACCAGCGGGAGCATTATGTGGAAGCACACCGGGCCAAAGAATATGCAAAAAGCCTGCTGGGTGATTTGAAAGAAGATACGGCCGAAATACAAAGCGGCATCAACCAGAATGTGTTTATGATCAGGACCTTTGACAGCTGTGTGTCAATCGGCATTAAACATATTGACAAACCGTTTGTACCGGGCATTTTTTATTATTACAGCCGCTTTGCCACTAACGCTTATACCATTGACTGGAATCAATCAACACTCACACAGCTTATCCAGTCAGGCAATCTCCGTTATTTTAAAAATAAAGCGTTGGTAGAAAAAATCAACAACTACCACGCTACCCAGGGCCGGCTTCTTGCGAACAACGAACAGGATTTGTCGCACCGGAATGAAATTGCCTTAATCCGCAACCGGCTGCTGGATGCAAGGTTTTACGAACCTTTTGCGAAATTGAATATTTCGGAAGAAATGAAGAAAAATGTTCCCGATATCCAGATTGACCATCTCGTTATACAAACGCTCCCTGTAAAAACAGATAAAGCCGGGATGATGAATGAATTTATCAATCACCTTTCAGACCGTAAATGGAGAAATACAAGATATGTGAATGAGCTATACCCGCAAGCTTTAAAATTGGCAGAAGAAATAATCCTGCTCTTGAAAGATGAATATCACCTTAAATAATTAACTGATGGAAGTACACCACCATACCAGTCATGCAGTCATGCAGCCATGCAGCCGGGCAGCCGGGCAGTCAGTATCAAGCATCCCGCCTACGCAAAGGCTTCGGCGGGCAAGCCAGCATCCAACATCCAGCATCCAACATCCAGCATCTAACATCTAGAATCTAACAACCATGGAAGTCCACCATCATTCTCATTCCGCCCGTAAGCGCTGGACCCACTATTTCTGGGAATTCCTCATGCTGTTCCTCGCTGTGTTCTGTGGGTTTTTGGCAGAGAACCAGCGGGAACATATTATAGAACATCAAAGAGCGAAAGTATATGCCGCCAACCTGTACGAAGAGTTGAAAAAAGACACCGCAAGGCTAACCGATATTATCCGGCGGTCTAATGAAATTGCGGGCAAACTGGATACTTTTTGCGTACTGGTCAAGGAAAAAAAAGGGGAAACCAGCACAACCGGTATGCTTTATTTCTATGCAAACGCCGTTACACAGGTTGAATATTTTTCTTCCAGTAATACAACGATAGAACAGCTAAAAGGCTCAGGCAACTTACGGCTGATGGGCAGTAAGCTTGCCTATAAAGTAAGTGAGTATGATAAAATGATCCGGGAGCTGGAAAAAGAATACGACCTGTCTAAAACGGAGTTTGCAAAAATGGAAGACCTGCATTTCAAGGTGATCGATGTTTATTATTCGGAAAAGATGTTTGCCGGCACCCGGGATGAACCCCGGGATTCGGCCTTTAAAATCAATGATCTTTCTATAAGCGATGATCCTGTATTAATGAAACAATACATAGGCTGGCTGAAATTTGAATCCAATATTTACCTGTACCAGGTACGTCGCTACCTGTCGCCATTAAAGGATTCTGCTACCCAGTTACTGGCTTTACTGCAAAAAGACTATCATATAAAATAGCACTTATGGAAGTACACCGCCATTCCAGCCTTGCAGCCGGGCAGTCATGCAGCCATGCAGTCGGACAGCCAGCATCAAGCATCCAACATCCCGCCTACGCTAAGGCTTCGGCGGGCAAGCCAGCATCCAACATCCAGCATCAAACATCCAACATCTAACATCTAGAATCTAACCACCATGGAAGTCCACCATCATTCTCATTCCGCCCGTAAGCGCTGGACCCACTATTTCTGGGAATT
>JBGATE010000249.1:0-3763 GCA_044229375.1 Chitinophagaceae bacterium | reverse complement strand
GGTGGCGTTCCACGCCGCGAATGCGAACGGCATCACCATGATCTGGATCCGGCAGATGGACGCGCTCGAGCCGCGTTCCCTCCCCGGCACCGAAGGAGGCCAGCGCCCCTTCTGGTCGCCGGACAGCAAGTGGATCGCTTTCACCGGCGGGCAGTATGGTAATGCTGATGTTTTTGTAATTCCCGTGAACGGAGGCGAAGTGAGGCAGATCACCTGGCACAGCGGCACCGACGAGGTGAGCAGCTGGAGCTGGGATTCGAAATTCATTTATTTCAACAGCGGCCGGATGGGACAGGCAGCGGGATATAAAGTAAGTGTAAACGGCGGTACGGCACAACGGGTATTCGGCAATTATTTTTTCCAGTACGATCATAACCTGGTCGAACATCCGTCTTCGGGTGAAATTTTTTTCAACGATACCTGGGAAAGCGGCGGGCAGGCCCAGCGCAAACGGTACAAAGGCCCGTTCAATCCGGACATTCAGTCGTACAACCTGAAAACAAAACAGCATAAGAAATACACTGACTGGGAGGGAAAGGATTTCGGGGCAATCATCGATAAGGCCGGGAATATCTTTTTCGTTTCGGATGAGGCGAATGGCGAATACAATCTGTATACGCTGGATAACGGAAGAAAGAAAGCGCTGACATCGTTTTCATCTTCCATTAAAATGCCGCAGGTGAATGCCAACGGTGGAAAACTGGTCTTTGAGAAGGATTACCAGTTATGGTTATACGATGTGAAAAGCGACCGGGCGACGCGGTTGAAAATTTCCATATTCAGGAATAATATCCTTCCCCAGGAAAAAGATTTTGAGGTACGGGGAAATATTTCGGCATTTGATGTTTCGCCGGATGGAAAGAAACTGGTCCTTGTTTCCCGCGGTGAACTATTTGTCAGCGATATCGAGGGAAAATTCATTCAGCAGGTGAACCGCCGTTCGGCCGAGCGGGTACGGGAAGTGAAATGGATGAGCGATAACAAAACCCTGCTATTCAACCAGACGCTGGAAGGATATACCAACTGGTACACGGTCCGGGCCGACAGCAGTGGTGCGCCCCAACAACTTACCCGCGACAAAAGAAATAACCGGAGCATTGTCCTGAATAAGAAAAGGACCCTGGCGGTCTATCTCAGCGGCAGGGATGAAGTGCGGCTGCTGGATTTGAAAACCTTGCAGAGCCGGACGATCGTGAAGGATGAGATCTGGGCCTTCCAGGCAAGCGATCCGGGGTTTTCACCCAATGATGAATATGTACTGTTCTCGGCCAGGCGATATTTCGAGGAAGATATCTTTATTAATCATTTAAAAGATAACAAGACCACCAACCTGACCTATTCGGTGCCGCTGGAAAAGCTGGATGAACCCTACCGGATCGACAAGTATGATGAACTTTTCAAAGAAGAGAAAAAAGATACTTCAAAGAAAAAGGCAACGGAGAATGCCGATTCGCTGAAGTCCATTCGTATCGATTGGGATCTCCTGATGGAAAGAATGGAACAGATCAGCCCATCCCCGGGAGCCCAGTTCCTGCAGGCGATTTACCAGAAAGGGGATAAAACCACCGTTCTGTATACCAGTAACCATGGTGAAGGAAGAAATGCTCTCTGGAAAACAGTGCTCGAACCCTTTGAGGCCAATAAAACGGAAAAGATCAGCGGTACCGACAATAGTTTCGGGTTTGAAATATCGGAAGTAAGCGACAAACTCTATGTTTTGTTCAACGCCACTATAAATAAACTGAACCTCGATGGCAATAAAGCGGACCCGGTCAATATCAGTTATACTTTCCGAAGGAACCTGGCGGAAGAATTCAGCCAGATGTTCGAGGAGGCCTGGGCACAGATGGAAGAAGGGTATTATGATGAAAAATTCCACGGAAACGACTGGGCTAAAACAAAAAAATACTACCAGCAATTCCTGCCGCACCTGAACACCCGGTCGGATCTTCGTACCCTGCTCAACGATATGCTGGGTGAACTTAATTCTTCGCACCAGGGGTTTAATTCATTCGGACAGGATGAAACCATTGCGTTACAGAACCAGACCATGGAAACCGGGATCCTGTTTGACATGGAAGATCCCTACAAGGTAAAATATATTGCAAAGCGTTCTGCCGCTGACCGTCGGACGGTTGACATCCGGCCGGGGGACAGGCTGGTGCGGGTGAATGATGAAACAGTGGATCCAAACCGTGACCGGGATTACTATTTCACGCTTCCTTCCCGTGACCGGGAATTGCGACTCAGCTTTGAACGCGGCGGGAAACAGGTACAGGTAAAGCTCCATCCACAGGCAAGCCTTTTCAACAACCTTTATGATGAATGGATCGACAACAACCAGCGGCGGGTGGATGAAAAAGGCAAAGGCAGGATCGCCTATGGTTATATGAAAAATATGGGACAGGGCGAATTGGAACAGTTCATCATTGACATGACACAGGAGTTGAATAAGAAGGACGCCCTCATCTTTGATCTACGGTACAATACAGGAGGAAACGTTCATGACGAAGTCCTGAAATTTCTCTCACAGCGAACCTACCTGAAATGGAAATACCGCGAGGGACAACTGACCCAGCAATCCAATTTCTCACCTGCCGACAAGCCCATCGTGCTGTTGATCAATGAACAATCACTCAGTGATGCGGAAATGACTTCGCAGGGGTTCAAGGCGCTGAAACTGGGAAAGATCATCGGCAATGGGACCTATCGCTGGATCATCTTTACCAGCGGCGTAGGTTTGGTGGATGGCTCCTCCGTCCGGATGCCGGCATGGGGATGCTATTCATTAGACGGGAAGGACCTTGAGATGACCGGGGTGCAACCGGATATCCTAGTCATCAATAGCTTTGATGACAAACTAAACGGCCGCGACCCGCAACTGGACAGGGCGATCGATGAGATACTCAAACAGCTGAAATAAAGATTTTTTACCGTTAGTTACAGGCAAGACATTCTATGGAAGTTTTGCCTGTTTTTTTACCAGCCTGATCATGGCGCTGCTGCCCTCGCTGCTGGCCAGGTAAGCATCCTGTCTTTCGCCGTTTACAATGGCCACCATGTAGGATGTGTTGGGAGGGATACTGCCCAGGTTTTCCGCCACCATGGTCAGTTCGTTGTGCTCCTTCAGGTCGGCCAGTGCCAGTTTGATGATATGGGCGTTCCCAGTCAGCCGGATATGCTGAAACAGTAACACCTCATTCAGGAAAAGTGAAATGGAATCTCCGTCTATTTCGGCATTATCATAAAAACGGAGTTCAATCGAATCGCCCGAAATGGGGATCTCTTTGATAAATATCTTTTCCCTGGCAATAAACTTTTCCTCGATGGTTGGCGTTTTTACCGGAACCGGTACTTCAGTCACCGCTGGTCTGTTGTTTACAGGTTCATTTTTGGGAACCGGCTTTTCTGCAGGTTTTTGCGGGGGCTTATTCAGGGCTACATTTGGTTTTTCTGCCGGAATGGTCTTTACCGGGTATTCGTCTGGTTTCACGTGGTTTGCTGCAATGGCTCCGACACTATCGATGATCTCTGGGTCGTTGGCCCCAACCGTATAATTTTCGATGACAAAGTCCCATTCATCTTCAAATTCCGGTCTATTGGTTTTGTCCAGGTGTACATCGCCCCGGGTATCCATTTCATCTTCCCGTTCGGCAGCTTTCCCGTCCAGCATCATTCTTCCGTCACCCGGGCAATTGAAGTCAGCTCTTGAAAGCTTGGGTATTTTACGGGGAGTGGAGATACTGAAACGCCCCGATCTCTC
>JBGATE010000248.1:0-3797 GCA_044229375.1 Chitinophagaceae bacterium | reverse complement strand
TTATATCCCTGATCTCTGCGGAATTGATTTTATCCGTCTCCATACTGAATTTACGGAAGTTGGTGCTAAAGTAAAGCAATCCCTCTTTTTTAAGTGCCGTCAGGCAATCATTGATCAACTCCGCATGATCCCGCTGTATATCAAGTATGTCATCCATACGCTTGCTGTTGCTAAAAGTGGGCGGGTCCAAGATAATGATATCAAAATAACCGGCAGGGATGGTTTTGAGGTATTGCTTTACGTCGGTATGGATGTACCGGTATCTGGTTTCATCCGAAAATCCATTCAACCGCATATTCCTTTCCGCCCATTTGAGATAGGTTTTTGACAGGTCAACTGTTACCACTTCTGCCGCCCCTCCCACCTTCGCCGGCCGTTTTTCGTTTGCATTCATACCTATATCGGCTACGGCGGGTAAACCCGCAGCGGCATACACGGAAAAAGATCCGGTATAGGCGAAAAGGTTCAGTACTTTTTTGCCACTACTTTGTTCCCGCACTATCTGCCGGGTGACCCGGTGATCCAGGAAAAATCCCGTATCCAGGTAATCGCTCAGGTTTACAATGAACTTCAACCCGTTCTCCTCCACTTCAAATTCATGCTGCACTTCCCCGAATTTCTGGTACTGCCCCAGCCTGCCCGGTTTCCGCTGTCGCAGTTTGAGAAAAATATCCTCCTTTCCGGCGCCCAGGATCTCCCCGGTCAGTTCAATACATTTTTCAAGCCAGGTATTATGCTCATTCTCCGTCATCCCGTGCCGGCGTTTGTATTCCGCCATATACAGTTTTTCACCGTACCGCTCGATACAGAAAGGGAACTCCGGTAAATCATGGTCATAGACCCGGTAACAGCTTACCCCCGCTTTTTCGGCCTGCTACCTTCTGCAGCCGGTTGCGAAACATGACCAGTCGTTCATCCGTTAACATGCTCCGAAATTATCGATTACCGGCTGACCAGCAAGTCATAACCTGCCACAAATAAAATTTCCCGGAACAAGACAAATGTCGTATATTTGTAAGACATATGTCGTTAAATGAAAAAGAAGCCAACTCCCAAAAAATATAACCCGAACCCGGAAAAGGGCAGTTCTGTCAATGAACCCCTGCCGTCATCTGTTTACAATCCTGTAAGGCCATTGCCACAGATAGCGGACTTCCCTTACCGAAAATTCATCAAAATCGCCGATCGGGTTCCCTTTACCCAAAAAGAATGGGCCGGCATCCTGCATCTTTCTGAAAAAACACTGCAGCGTTACGCCAAAGACAATTCCAATTTTGAGGGTATCTATGTGGACCGCATCCTGCAAATGCAGGATCTGATCGAATCCGGGCTCGAAGCTTTCAGCAACCCGGAGGCTTTTTACCGTTGGCTGAAAAGAGATAAACCGGTGCTGGGCAACCTCCTCAACTTTGATTCGCTGAAGTCCAATGAAGGTATCCGGTTGCTCTCGGATGAGATCGCGAGGATCCTTCACGGCGTTTATATATGATACTCTACCGTTTTGCCAATAAAGCCTATGGCAGCAGCCTCGACGGGGAGGGTGCCAGGCTGAAGGGCGGCCGGTGGAACAGCAAAGGAGTGCCCGTTGTTTATACCAGCACTACCATTTCCCTTTCCCTCCTTGAACTGCTGATTCACAGCGTCTCGTATGATGAGATCAACAGCCATATCCTCGTACGCATACATATCCCCGATTCGCTCCGCCAGCCCCCTGCCGTTTTAAAACTGAAAAGCGGCTGGCAAAACGATACCGGTTATTCCCAATTCATCGGCACTGAATTTCTGACCAGCCGGTCTTCCTTACTGCTGAAAGTACCTTCGGCCATCATTCCCGAAGAAAATAATATTCTGATCAACCCCCTTCACCCGGATATGAAAAAAGTGAAGATCACAGCCGCCGACCCCTTTCATTTTGACAGTCGGCTTTTCAAATAAATGATCGAAATTCGGGGTTCGGTTTCAGCATGTACGCGATCGTGGATATAGAAACAACGGGCAGCTATGCCGCTGCCAACGGCATCACGGAGATCTCCATTCATTTGTCGGACGGCAGGGAAGTGACCGGGAAATACCAGACACTGATCAATCCCGGGCAGCCGATACCTCCCTATATTTCGGCCATGACGGGCATTACGGACAGGATGGTGGCCGATGCTCCGAGGTTTGAAGAAGTGGCGGAAAATATCTTTGCACTTCTCCAGGATAAGATCTTCATCGCGCACAATGTGAATTTTGACTATTCTTTTGTGAAGGGTCACCTGCGCGAAGCGGGTTTCGATCTCAACACACAAAAACTATGTACCGTCCGGCTGAGCAGGAAAATATTCCCGGGTTTTACTTCTTACAGTCTTGGCAAACTCAGTCATGCGCTGGGCATTACCATCAACGACCGGCACCGTGCCAGCGGCGACGCGGAAGCCACGGCAAAGATCTTTCACCTGCTTTTGCAAAATGACAAGGAACAACATATCCCTAAAAGCCTGCAGCGAAACTCAAAGGAATGGATCCTCCCGCCCAACGTACCCAGGGAACATTTCGACCAGTTACCCTATACACCCGGTGTATATTACTTCCACAATGAGAAAGGGAAAGTGGTGTACGTGGGAAAAGCCAATAATATCCGTTACCGGGTGAACAGCCATTTCAGCAATAATTCGGAAAGCCGCCAGAAACAGAATTTCATGCGGCATGTGCATGCGATCAGTTTCCGGGATTGCGCCACCGAACTGATGGCCTGTATCCTTGAATCGGCGGAGATCAAATTGAAATGGCCGGCTTTTAACTCTTCACAGAAAAGATGGGAAGATATTTACGGGATCTTTTTGTTTGAGGACCAGAACGGCTACCTGCGGCTGGCCATCGACAAGAACCGGAAAAGACTGCATCCGGTTCATACTTTTCACTACCTGGTTGACGGGCATGCGATATTACGGAAACTGATAAAAGACTTCGGGCTCTGTCCCAAACTTTGCTTTATGCAAAAAGATGATATCCCCTGCGATGGGAAAGCGGATGGCGGCTGCGGCGGAGCCTGTGAGCAACAGGAATCCGCGGAGTTGTATAATAAAAGAGTGAAACAGGCCTGCGCCTCACTGGAAACAAGACCCTCCTTTGCTGTAATAGATAAGGGTCTGAATGGAAACGACCGGAGCTGCATACTGGTGCATGAAGGGCAGTTCTACGGAATGGGTTATATACCCGCAGACCTGAACCTTACCAATGCGGATGTACTGAGAGAATACCTTACCGTATACAGGGAGAACAGTTTTATCCGCAATATCGTACACGGTTATGCGGCGAGGTTCCCGGATAAAGTGGTGCATTTTGCAAGATCCCTGTCAAATCCGGCTATTCAAATGCCTGAATGAATGGCAAACGGATGATACGGAGAATGGCACACGGATAACGCGGATGTAACGGGTTTGAACGGATTTTTAAACCCCGCAATCTGTGGAAACGTTTTCGTGTTATTTCGTGTGTTTTCGCGGCCAAAAAATTAATCTGTGAAATTCCGTTACATCCGCGTTATCCGTGTGCCATTTGACTTTGTATTTCTTCCCGGAAAATAATAAGCCCAAATTGCAGCCTTTGCATCAGCGCCGGCGTCAATCCTTTCGCCTGCAGAAAATCCAGTCGGCACATGGCGGCCCAGTCGTAATAAACAGAATGCCGGAGATGAAAATTAGCGTCCAGGTCTGACCACCGGATCTGTAATGGCATTTCAAATGCGTTCATTATCAATGAATTTTAATAAGAAAATGGCGAATGAAGGTAGCTAAATTCCACCTGCATCCTGT
>JBGATE010000247.1:0-3804 GCA_044229375.1 Chitinophagaceae bacterium | reverse complement strand
TCCGTTCGCATTACCTTCAGTGGTGATGTAGGCCGTTACCGGGATGTGATCCTGAAATCGCCCCAGGAGTTTTCGCAGGCCGATTTCATTTTGCTGGAATCCACCTATGGCAACAGCCTGCACGATGTACAGACCACCACACCCGATCAGTTATTGCAGTGGATCGAGAAAGCCTGTATACAGAAAAAGGGCAAGCTGATCATCCCCGCCTTCAGTGTGGGCCGTACACAGGAATTGCTCTTTGCCCTAAACCAGCTCGAACTGGAACGTCGCCTTCCTGAAGTCGAATATTTTGTGGATAGTCCGCTCAGTGTGGAAGCCACTGAAGTGGTCAAGAAATACCCGGCTTATTTTAATAAAACCATCCAGAAGATCCTGGAATCGGATGATGATCCCTTTTCCTTCCGTGGACTGAAATACATCAAGACCATCGACCAGTCAAAGATGCTCAACTTCCGGAATGAACCCTGTGTGATCATTTCGGCGAGCGGTATGGCTGATGCCGGAAGGGTGAAGCACCACATAAGTAACAATATCGAGAATAGCCGCAATACAATCCTGCTCACCGGTTATTGTGAGCCCCATTCCTTAGGCGGACGGCTCATGCGGGGCGACAAGGAAGTGAAGATCTTCGGGGTGCTGCATGAAGTGCATGCCGAAGTAGGAGCGATCCGGAGTATGAGTGCCCATGGTGATTATGAAGACCTGAGCCAGTTCCTCGCTTGCCAGGATCCCAAAAAAGTGAAAACCTTGTTCCTGGTACATGGTGAGCCCGAAGTACAGCAGCAGTTCCGGGAGCGGCTGATGAAAAAAGGTTTTGAAGTAGAGATCCCGGCCATGCATACAGAAGTGGGACTGGGTTGAACCTACCTGAGTTTTTTAAAAGAAAAAAAGCCGCCTTATTCAGGCGGCTTAATTCGTTTAGGGAATCGATTAACTGTTGAGAGCAGCTTTCGCAGGCATCGGATTGGTGTTTTTCAGGACTGGCGAAAGGTCTTCAACGGATAATCGGATCTACAGGTTCAGGTCTCGGTTAAAAAGGGTAATCAGGTTTTCAGGATACGGCTGCGGTTTCAAGGGATAGGATC
Source organism: Chitinophagaceae bacterium (assembly GCA_044229375.1). Classification (GTDB taxonomy): domain Bacteria; phylum Bacteroidota; class Bacteroidia; order Chitinophagales; family Chitinophagaceae; genus JJ008. The sequence goes on along the minus strand of JBGATE010000247.1, from coordinate 2,716 downwards.
GGATAAGGCTTAAAGCGTGCGATCAGTTGGTGTTTTCATTGGATCAGCGGATCAACAATACAAAGATGTAAATCCAAATCCATTCGGGGTAGTTTTTTCGCCATTCAGGGGTCCTTCTTCGACAAACGGCGGCAAATCTTCGATTAACGTCCTGTTTAAACCCCGTTTTATTCTACCCAATTACCCCGAGTTTTCCTTTTTGTGTCATTCCCGCCTCTTAGTATGTCATTCCCGCCTCTTAGTATCACATTCCTGCCCCCATTGTCATTCCCGCCTCTCATTGTCATTCCCGCGAAGGCGGGAATCCCCTCCCTAATAAGCCAAATCAAATTCTTTCAAATATGATTAGTATGGGATTGTTGTAAGAAGAATATAATCAATCTCTTGTATGGGATTCCCGCCTTCGCGGGAATGACAGGTAAAAGCAGGGATGACAGGTAAAAGCAGGAATGACAGGTTAAAGCGGGAATGACAGGTAAAAGTGGAATGACAGGTAAAAGTGGAATGACAGGTAAAAACTGGATTTACATTCACCCTTCCCGCCCTCCCGCCTTCCCGGCAAAGAGCCAGGCAGCAGTACAGCCTGTAAAAATAAAAAAACCGGGAGTCCAGTTCCCGGTTCTAATTACTTGAAATCCTTTTCGTTGCGTTAAAGCCTTTCAGCTGTTTCAGATCTCAATTCTAGTGGTTTTTTCCAGTGTTACCGTCGCGATAATTCGTTGTATAAGCAGGGCTTCAGTTTGTTTTTGGTGTCGCTGGCGTTTCGCGCTGTTGACAATACAAAGATGCAAAACCCGGTTCCCGGAAACGACTTTATTAGACGAAGGCCCCCCTTTTCCCGACGAATGGACGAAAATGCCCGTTTGGCTCCTTTCTTTCACCCACCGAAGCTTCAGCGTAGGTGGGTCGCCTCCCATATAAAAATCAAAACCGGACCTTTTCGGGGTCCGGCTTTAAGTCATTGAAATCCAGAGGTAGAAGTGGTGATGCGCGTTTACTTCTGATAGGGTACGGATCTCAATTTTGTTTTCCAGTTGTTACCGTCGCGATAATTCGTTTGATAAGCAGCTTGGTTCTTTTGGTTGGTCACCAACGTTTTGCGCTGTTGACAATACAAAGATGCAACGGAATACGAACAGCTGGAAGTTTTTTAGTCGTTTGGACAGCTAATTCCGATGAATGGATGAAAAAGGTCGATGAATGATCAGATAATGTTGAGCTTCCGGAGCACATCCTGCTTATGCGCTTTGGAGATGGGAATCTCTGTACCCCTGATGAAGAGGTCGTTTTCGCGGATATCATCGATCTTGGTGATATTGATGATATAGGAGCGGTGTACTTTCATGAAGTACTCTTTATTGATCCGCTCTTCCAGGGCCTTGATGGTATTGTGGGTAATATACTTCTTGTCGGTAGTCACAAACTTGACATAGTCGCCCATGCTCTCGATATAGAGGATGTCTTCATTATTCAGCCGCACCAGTTTGCCATCGCTCTTGATGAAGATGGCATTATTCAGGGGGCTCTGGCTTTCCGCCACAGGGGTTTCTTCCTTCAGGTGGATTTTCTGCAGGGCTTCCAGAAACCGCTGGTAGGTAAAGGGCTTTTTCAGGAAGTCCACCACACTGTATTCAAACGCATCATAGGCATATTCCGGCTTCGATGTGGTCAGGATCACTTTTGGGGCATAACTCAGCTGGTCGAGCAGGTCGAATCCACTCGCCCCCGGCATCTCTACATCCAGGAAGAGCAGGTCTACCCGCGCCGTATTCAGGAACTGCAGGGCATCTTCCGCATTGGCAAACTGACCCATCACCTCCAGCTGGCCGCATTTTTCGCAGCACTTGCGGGTGTATTCAGCTGCCACAGGCAGGTCTTCCACGATCACACAGGTCCAACGCATAATTTATTGCTGGTTATACTTATTTAATCGGTCCAGTTCCTGTTTCACTAACTCCAGGGCTTCGTCGAGACGGGCGGCCAGGGTCTTGAACTCCTGAGTCAACAGGGCCTTGTCGCTCACTGCCTTGCACCGGTCTTCAAATATCCGGCAGTCTTCCTGTAGGGCAGTCAGTCCCACAAAACCGAAAGAGGGCTTGAGTTTATGCACCCGTTGTTTCAGCAGGGTAAGGTCGTCGCCCGAAAAGGCGGCTTTGGCCAGGGGAATGTCTTCTTCCAGTTGAGTGGCCGTAATGCTGAAGATCTCCGCAATATAGGCAAGATCGTCCTCATACAGGCTGTGAATGAAGGCAGTATCAAATTTTTCGTTGAAAACGAAGGGGTTAGCTTGATTATTCGGGCTCAAAATAAAATAGATTCCTTTTTTTTCCGTTATATGTATCAGGCAGGATAGCAATATCCGGCCATCCGTAAATCCAATAACTCTATGAAGGGCAAATTATTTTATTGGGCCTTATCATTTTACCAGGATATCATTAATTCCGGTGCAAAGGATAAGATGCTGAATCCCGACCTTCGGAAACGCATCACCCGTTTCAACCAGTTCATCGTTTTTGCCCTCCTGGTTATTTTCTTCTCCGTCATCACCTATCTCTACCACCGTCTCTATATCAGCGCCCTGATCAATATCACGGCTGCCTATATCTTTTTCCTGGCCTATTATCTCAACAGTAAACAGAAACTGGAAGCGGCACGGATCGTTTCGGTAGTGAATGTGAATCTTTACCTGATCATCATGAACTATGTGGAAGGATTG
>JBGATE010000246.1:2502-3806 GCA_044229375.1 Chitinophagaceae bacterium | reverse complement strand
GGCCAACTGGGTTATGGAAATTACCAAAGACATGATGCCCGGCACCACAAAATAAAATCAACCTGATTTTTATAAAAATCCCTTCCTCAGCAATGCGGGAGGGATTTTATTTTATCTTAGGATGGTCTAAGACCACCCGGATATGTTAAAATCAACCAAGCAAAAGGTTCACGGCCTGCTACATCCCGAAATTGTCGGTGATAAGCACTGGGATAAGATCATCAACATCTTTATTATCGTCCTCATCATCCTGAATGTGCTGGCGGTGATGCTGGAAACCGTTCCCTCACTGCACAACGATCCACAGGTCAAATCCTTTTTCCACTACTTTGAAGAAGTATCCGTTATTATTTTTTCCGTTGAATATGTTCTCCGGGTATGGAGCAGCAACCATGACCCGAAATACAAACATAGTTTTTGGGGACGCCTGAAATATATGGCTTCACCGGCGGCCATCATTGACCTGTTGGCGATATTACCCTTTTACCTGCACCGGATCATCGGCTTCGACCTTCGTGTACTCCGGATGCTCCGCCTGCTCCGTTTCTTCAGGTTATTCCGGCTGACCGCTTATATGAGATCTGCCCAGATCATTGTGAATGTTTTCAGGAAAAGGATCAATGAACTGGTGCTGAGCCTGGTGCTGGTCGTCTTTCTCATCATTTTTGCTTCCTGTATCATGTATTTTGCAGAAATACGGCATTCCGAAAACGCCCTTAAGTTCAGCAGCATTCCCGCTACGATCTGGTGGTCGGTGGTTACCCTTACCACCACGGGTTACGGAGATATGTACCCGATGACCACTATCGGCAAGACCATGGCAGGGATCATCATGCTGACAGGTGTCGCTTTTTTCGCATTGCCTGCAGGTATCATCACCGCCGGTTTCCTCGAAGAATTCCGGTCCAGCCGGATCAAAAGCACGCATCGCTGTCCCAATTGCGGTGAAATGCTCGAGATCGATAACGATCACAAGCACGAAAGCACATAAAAAAGCCGGATGGAAATTCCACCCGGCCCTTGCCTTATATCAGTTGAATTAAAATCCTTTTTTCGGCTTCAGTTCATATTTCTGTTCGTACCTGTCGTTCAGCTGTTTTTGCTTATCATCGAGGTTTATTTTGCTGCCTTTAATAAACGCATCCGTAACATTACTGGTACTCATATCCAGGATATCACCGGAACTGATAATGATATTTGCCTCCTTTCCCACCTCAATACTTCCGGTTTTATCGGCCACTCCCGTGATCTTTGCCACATTGAGAGTGATGGCTGCAAGCGCTTCTTCTTTGGTCAACCCGTAG
>JBGATE010000246.1:0-2492 GCA_044229375.1 Chitinophagaceae bacterium | reverse complement strand
AGGTGGCGGCTGTGCCGGCATTAAAGGGAAGGTTGCGCCCGCGGGTCTGTGAATCATCATCAGAGATCGCGAAAAGTACCCCCGCTTTCTGGAGTATGGCCGCTGTTTTATATGGCTGGTCCACATCATCGCCGGTGGTGGTGGGAAGACTGTGCATTTGCTGAAGGATCACCGCCACGTTATTCTGTTTAAGCAAGTCAGCGATCTGCCAGCTTTCACTGGCTCCCACGATCACCATGTCAAAACCAAATTCCTTAACAAAGTCAAGCGCCACCAGCATTTGTTTAACCGTGCTGGCATGCACATAGAATTTTTGTTTTTTGGAAAAGAGGTTCTTCACCGCTTCGTATTTCAGGTTGGTCTCGTCTTTTTCCACATTGCCGTTGTAGGCTTTCGCTTCGCGGAAAAATGCTTTTAGTTGTTCAATCTTTTCAAGCCCTTCTTTAACCGGATCCGTTTGCGTAGCACTCGGGCCTCCGGGGGCCCCGCCGCCACCACCCCGGCCAAAACTCGGGCGTGCCATCAGGGAAGGCATAAAAAGGTGCATCCCCGCATCTGTTTTCATGGCAGCATCTTCCCAGTTCCATGCATCCAGTTGCACCACGGATGATGAACCGGCCAGGAAACTTCCCTGGGGAATCACATTGGCAGCAAGTACCCCGCTGGACCGGAGTGTATTGATCACTTTTGAATCGGTATTATACGCCACGATCGACCGCACATTGGGATTCATATCACCGATCTCCCGGCTGTCGTTGGAAGCCCTTACGGCGCTGATCTCGATAAGTCCCAGTGCACTGGTAGGAAGGATAAGACCGGGATAAACCTGTTTACCCTTTGCATCCACCACCTGCGCGTTATCCTGCGGCACGGTAATGTCTTTCCCCACCTTTTCAATTTTCCCGTCCCTCACCTGGATGGTACCATTCTCGATCACGGTTCCATTACCCACATGGATCGTGGCATTGGTAATAAATAGCAACCCTTTTTGCGGGCCCGCCGGCATCACATTGGCCTGTGAACTGGCAAGGCCGGCCAATGCCGTGAATACCGTTAGAAAAAATATCTTTCTCATGTTTCTGACTTTTTTAGTTGTTATCAATTTCTTCGGCATCGATCACCAGCAGTCCATGGCTATGGCCGTGATCGCTGCAGCTATGTATTATCTGGTACGATGGCTGGGCGGGAACAGTGGGCATCCCGCTTCTTTTTTCACCGGTGAGTTTTTTCACCAGTCGCGTTCTTTCCGCATCCACCTCCTTCTGCATTTGCTCATCTTTCTGCCGGTCGAAATAAATGGTGCCGTCCACGATCGTGTACAGGGATTTGGCATAAATACTCAGCGGGTTATCGCTCCAGAGCACCACATCCGCATCCTTGCCCACTTTAATGCTTCCTACTTTATCCGCAACATGCAGCATTTTCGCGGGATTGATGGTAACAAGAGCCAATGCCTCTTCTGCCGTAAGTCCTCCGTATTTCATGGTCTTGGCCGCTTCCTGGTTCAGGCGCCTGGCCATTTCCGCATCATCTGAATTAATGGCCACGGTGAGCCCCACTTTATGCATGATGGCCGCGTTATACGGGATCGCGTCTTCCACTTCCATTTTATAGGCCCACCAGTCGGAAAATGTGGAAACAAAGGAACCGTGCGCCTTCATCTTATCGGCCACTTTATAGCCTTCGAGAATATGCGTAAACGTGTTGACGGTATAGCCCATCTGTTCGGCCACTTTCATGGCGCCGTTGATCTCACTTTGCACATAGGAGTGGCAGGTGATGAAGCGTTTTTTCTCCAGTATCTCCACCAGTGCATCCAGTTCGAGGTCACGGCGAGGAGCGATCAAACCGGTCAACGGTTTTTTGGCCTTCACCAGTTTATCTTTTTCCGTATTGTAGGTTTCCCATTCTTTCTTATAATCCTTTGCCCTTGTGAAGGCATCTGTAAGCACCTGCTCCACTCCCATCCGGGTGTCGGGGTAACGGGTGTTACCCTGCGTGGCGCCGGAACGTTTTACATTTTCGCCCAGCGCGAATTTTATCTGCCCGGGCCAGCCCTTGAATTTCATATCCTCATCATTCGCCCCCCAGCGCAGTTTCAGGAGCTGTGTTTGTCCCCCGATCACATTGGCAGAACCATGCAGGATATGGGAAGACGTGACACCGCCGCTCAGCTGGCGGTAAATATTGATATCATCAGGATTGATGTTGTCCGCGATCCGCACTTCAGATGTTACGGATTGCGCCCCTTCATTGATGGAGGCGGCGGCAATATGCGAATGCTCATCAATAATGCCCGGGGAAACATGTTTGCCTGTTCCGTCGATCACCCTTGCCCCGGGTTCATTCAGGTTCTTCCCAATGGCTGCGATCTTCCCGTTCTTCAGCAATACATCGGTATTGGTCAGCACCCCTTCTTTTTCACTTGTCCATACCGTCGCATTTCTTATCAGGATGGTTTCCTGCTTGGGCTGATGATTCTCATCCCACCC
>JBGATE010000245.1:3537-3828 GCA_044229375.1 Chitinophagaceae bacterium | reverse complement strand
GATCGAGTCTTTTCTGAATGATGAGAACCTGCTCGGGCTTGATCCTGTGGGCGGGGTAGAGTTGAAAATATTTGAGAAGGACAAAGAAGAAGCCCTGAAAGTTCTCACTGTATAAACTGCTGGGTTACCCGGACGTTTCATTTAACATACTTTCGTAATAATTTTACCATTTCCGGGAATTGCAGGTCCCGGACACAATTGCTAACACAAGCATGCATAAGCAGGCCTGGTATATCATAAACGGTATTACCCTTTACAGGGTTGTAGCCGCTCCTTTTTTAATGGTACTGC
>JBGATE010000245.1:0-3527 GCA_044229375.1 Chitinophagaceae bacterium | reverse complement strand
TGCCTTTCAAATGGCTGCTGCTGGCCAGTTTCTTTACCGATTTCATCGACGGTTTCCTGGCCCGCCGTTACAAAGTGACCAGTGTGGCCGGCACCAAACTCGACTCCATCGGGGATGACCTCACGGTGCTGGTGGCCATGGTGGGTCTTTTTGTGATGATGCCGGAGTTCATTAATAAGGAAAAATATGTGTTTATCCTGCTTTTGATCCTGTTTTTAGGTGAGGTCAGTTATGCAATTTTCCGTTACCGGAAAATGACGAGTTTCCATACCTATCTTGCCAAGGCCGCGGCCATCCTGCAGGGCCTTTTTTTATTGTTTACTTTTTTTACCGGGCAGCCTGTCTATGTTTTATTTTATGCGGCGGTTTTTATTACCGCCCTCGAACTGCTGGAAGAGATACTTCTCATTCGACTGCTCCCTGTTTGGGAGACCAACATAAGCGGGTTATATTGGGTATTAAGAAGGAAAAAGAAGGAGCGGGGCGGTCATACAATATGAGCAATGCTGTAATATGTTAGCACCATAACATAATGCCTGAAAATTCATCTTGCATGATTTGACAGTTTAATTGGAATCATCGGGATTCACCGAATGCTGGAAACCGATGGGATTGAAAACGGTTTTCTTCTGCGGACCCTCATCATCGAAGTCCTCCCACTGAGTGAGGATCTCCAGCATGATCTCTACATGGTCAAGGATCAGTTCCCCGTTGATCTCATCCGGCGTCACAATTTCCACGAACTGCGGCTCTTTTCTTTCCCCGTAGCCTTCAATATGGGGCTGGTTCACCATCGCCATGATCTTGCCGTTGAATAACTGCTGGTAAATGAGCCCCCCGTTGTTTTTGATCATGAAATTCCTGATCTCGGCAGTCTCCTTGTTCTGGGCGATCCCGCTGCTGCTCCGGCCAAGATCCAGTGTAATGGATTCGAGGTTCTCCATGTCGGTATTTTCCACAATCTTTCCATTCAGCCCTGAACCGTCCAGGAAACCTTTCAGGGTATTGCTGATCTTCTCCTTTACCGAAGCGGTCCAGGCCTGGCGGAAAACCGTTGTATTCATCAGTACCTGCCGGTACGCCGCTATTTTTTCGTTGAGCTGGTTATTCTCCGTAGGCATAATAGGTGTTTAAGAATTGACTGATTATATTTCCAAAGATAAACATCCTGGCCTTAAAAGGATTAAGCAGATTCTTTGTTAATTATCCGATGCAGGATAACCGCATACACAGGTGGTTACCGTGGATTTTGTAACTTCCATTTAAATTCATCTCTGCTTACAAAATTTTATATACCGCACCCGTTGTTACAGGACTTTGTCCAGTGCATTATGGTCATACATGCGGAGATGGACCCGGTTTCCGGACCGGTGATCGTGCCATATCCGCCCACACCGCAAAATTCCCTGTTCTTCTATATCAATGACCGGATAAAAGTGCAATCCGGTGACAGGGGTGAATTTGTCCTGCAGCCCCGCAGTGTTGTTGTCGGTCCGCAGCTCACACGGGTGATGCTCGATGTCAACCAGAGCCATAAAGCGGTAAGAGTAGGTTTTCATCCGGGGGGGTTGCACCGTCTGCTTGGATTTTCACTGCATGAAATGGTTGACGGGAGCTATGATGCTGCCAGTCTTTTTGGAAATGAAATAGAAAGGCTGAATGAGCAACTGCAGGATGCAGAAAGTTTTGACAGGATAAAAGAGGAGATAGAGCAATTTCTGCTGATGATGTTAAAAAAACTAAAACCCGCCCTGCCCTTTGACAGGGCCATGCTTGAACTGGTGCGGGGGAATGGGAATATCACCATGGAGAAGGTTGCTTCCTTATCCTGCCTGAGCCAGCGACAGTTTGAACGGGTCAGTAAAACCCGTATCGGTTTCCCGCCTAAATTATTCGCAAGACTGGTACGCTTCTCAAAAGCCTACCGGCTGAGGGAAAGCTGCCCCCTGATGACATGGACCCATATTGCCTACGAATGCGGCTATTTCGACCAGATGCATTTTATCCGTGATTTCAGGGAATTTGCAGGTGTCACCCCCCGGATCCTGGAGAAAGAGCTGGAGAAGGCCCCGCTTCTCCTGCAGGCCGAAATGCGGCTGTAATGTCGCTTTTATACTATTTATTCCCTGTTACAGGTCAGAATTTTACATTTTAAATTCAGATCGTATGCAACGAAACATCCTGCTGATCCTGGTGATGACACTGGTATGGGCCAAACCATCCGCGGCTCAATATGAAAAGTTGAATGAGTTAAAGGACCATTCCGTTACAATCCGGTATAGCAATGGCTTCGAAAAAAGAGCTACCTCTATTGCCCTCAGGGTGGACAAGGCCATGGCCTATTATGAACAGTTACTTCAGTTCAAGCCGGATGTGTCTTTGCTGGTGCTTACGGAAACGGACTGGCCTCAATACACTTTTTTCCCGGTCTACGGGATGCCGCATTACAACGGTGACAAGCTCCTTGTGGTAGCGGCGACGGACAATGTGTTCTGGAAAAGTTTTATCCCCCCGATGGACCAGTTACCTGCCGAACTGGCGAACCAGATCCGTACTGTTTACCGCAATGCCGGCGACAGCCTGAGCATGGAAGCCTTCTTTGACCTGCTGGCCCTGCATGAACTGGGACATGCCTTTCATTTCCAGGCAGGCCTGAATATGCAGCGAAAATGGATGGGTGAATTGTTTGTGAACATACTCCTGCATACCTATGTGGCCGAAAGGGAACCGGAACAGTTGCCTGCACTGACCTTATTCCCCCGCATGGTGATCAACAGCGGCACCAAAGGATATGCTTTTACCGGTCTGAAGGAAGTGCATGAAAAGTATGACGAGATCGGCCAGCATCATCCGAAGAACTATGGCTGGTACCAGTGCCGCTGGCATTTCTCGGCCGGCCGGATATATGATGCGGCGGGTTACACGGTGACACGAAAATTATGGGATGCGCTCAGGGGGCAGAAAGAGGATATCACCGATGAACAATTGCCGGATTTCCTGGAACGGTCAGCGCATCCATCTGTGGCGGATATGATCCGTAACTGGGATAAGGAAACGATACATTAAAACCACCTGCCGGTTTATTTCCTGCTGATGCGGAAAAGGTCGCCGTTATCGGTAACCGCATACAACATTCCGTTGTGGTAGGCCACATCCCTGAACCGCTCGTTCTTGTCCGTTAACAATCGTTCTTCCCCCACCACTTTGTTATTCACGATAACCAGGCGGACGATATGCTGGCTACTGAGCCCGCCGATAAAAAGATTGTTCTTCCATTCGGGAATGGCATTGCCTTTATAAAAGGTCATACCACCGGGGGAAAGCACAGGATCCCAGTAGTAAACAGGTTGTTCCATACCTGGTTTCTGCTGGATGGCGTCACCAATGGTACTGCCGCCGTATTCTATCCCGTACGTGATCACGGGCCAGCCGTAGTTTTTTCCGGCCCGGATGATATTAATTTCATCACCACCGCGGGGACCAAATTCCGCCTCCCATAACTCCCCGGTCACAGGGTGGATATCCAG
>JBGATE010000244.1:0-3846 GCA_044229375.1 Chitinophagaceae bacterium | reverse complement strand
GCTGCCCACCTTCCTCTCAATATAAAATCCAGTGTTGTTCAGTTCCATGGAAGTGGCCCATTTCAGGTTCACCATCGTATTATTTCTCTTCGCTGTGAAAGAGGTTAACTGAACCGGCAACGCAATGTTGGGACAGAAAATGATGGTTGTGGGATCGTCAGGAGCGATCGTACCCGGATCATTTGACAGGTCGGATGAGCCGATGATGACAGGAAGTCCTGTGATCTCAGATTGCAAAGGAACAGGATCATATGCTCCGTTACCCAGGGTATATAATTGCACCTGCAAAATAAATTGCAGGGTCTGGGTGGGAGTACCTGTTTGAAAACCGGTTACAACGACCTTATTGTAATTGGTCCCGGTGGCAGGAGCTTCCGTTGAAAGCGTAACCGTTGAAGCATTAGTGGCCACGCCGGCCGTGATCAGGTTCGCCTTGATCGTTGCTGCCGATTCCGTAAACCTGAACCGTTTGCTGGGATCACTGATATTAAGCGTGTAGGTCAGACCCGTTTGCTGGATGTTCGACTGGTTGGTCACCGAAACCTGCAGGGGGAAACTGGGATTCGGATTACCAATTGTCGGGCAAACCTGGTTTCCGGCATTGGCGGTGAAGTCAAGATCATGAAACACCCGCCCGAAACTGCAACTGCAACCGTCCGCATAGGTATAAGCCGGAGCGGTACCCACCTGTGTTTGCGCGGCATTTGCCTTGTTGATCTGCTGGAAGGTGCCGTCCTGGCGGTAGCCGAACAAGGTACCTACTTCATCAAAGAAAAGGGCGGCGATATAATTTGAGCCTGAATATGTACCCTTAAAGGTTAATGCACCGTTCGCTTTATTAATGGTATAAAGATTCTTATTGGAAGCGCCTGTACCGGCCACCCCGTAAAGCTGGCCGTCGGTAGGATCGATCGCGATATCCACAAAAAATCCGCTGGTGGGGCTAACGGTACCCAAGAACGTTGCTGCCAGGGGAGCTGCCGGGTAATTGATGCCGGAGATCTTGTAGAGTTCATTCGCATCGCTAATGAAAAAATAATCACCATTAATATCAAAACATCCTGCATAAACATTATCCCCTGAGGCAAGACTGGCATTGCTGATGGTACCCAGATCGACAATATTACCGGGTGTGTTTGCAGCCACCCGTACCAGGTGTGCCGGCGCATAACGAACGCCATAGAGGAACCCGTCAACCGGGTTGATCCCAATGCCGTTAAACCCAATTCCCGTTGGATCCGTGCTGAAAGGGTTTGCTGAAATTAAACCACCAGAAAATGCCAGTTTGGACATAGAGGTTGTGGCACTGGCCGTACCGCCCGATCCGTAGCTGACATAATACTGGCCGTTACAACCGATGGGGGTGGGAGGTGCGGGGGGTACACCCTTTTTTAATGCTATCAGTAATGATCCATTACCAACACTTACTGAGAGTGTGCCTGAACCAGCACCGGTACTCCCGGCAACGCTTTTAATGGCCCATGCAGCACCCACGGCGCAATCAGCACCACTTGTAGTATTTGCATCAACTATTTCTGCAAGGGCGCCGGGTGAGGTAGTTGACCAATTACTAAAAGCGGGAGTTCCACCGGTAAGGCTGAGCATGATAACAGCTGCATCAACCGAAGCTGTGGTTATAGAATTTGCATTCAATGTGGCGTCGGTTGCAATATTGTTGATAGTACCTGGATCAATATCAAAAGGACCGCCGGCGGCACCGGATTCGTTTACTCCTCCGGTTGCATCGACACCTGTAAATGCAAAGATTGCACCAACGGCACCATCAGAATCATTGTCCAGGTCAAACGCATAATTGGTGGCAGTCACATCCGAAGCTACAGCAACCTTATAATAAATATAGCCCCAGGCTTCCGGGTTAGTTCCTGCTAAATTAGACTCGCTGATCAGTGACCAACCGGATAAACCATTCCCATCACCGAGATCTGTTCCACCGGAATTATCATTTTCCGTGATAATCGCGATCATAACATCACCAACTTGTATGCCTGTTGGTTTATTGATCGTAATTGAACTGCCTGTAGAGGTTGCAGAAGTGGAAGACCCTACCTGGGTGATCTGCCCATGCACATTTCCCGACCAAAAAAGACTTGCAGTAATTGCAAATAAGAATAAGAATAACTTTTTCATGCTTCAGAGTTTTTAGCACCGGTTTCCCGGAACCAGTTAAAAATGTTTACATAATCCGGATGTTGCTTTCGCAACAGTTTATGATGAATCAATTCATCCACAGTCATGTGGTGATTCATGGTAAGGACCTTGCGGCATTCAGACAGGATGGAATTCTACTGTTTTCCAGAATAGGGAGATTGCTTGAAGCTTCAAGAGAGATTGGATAATACTGGCTTTAATAATGGTGCACCTAACAGACAGCAGACTTGCCTGAAAGCTGTTTTGCAACAAGGTTTTCTTTCTTGAAATCGGGATTTTTGGTGGCTTTTCGAAAAAGGAGAGTCGGAAAGGGCGGGCACAGGGGCCCGGCGGAAATACGAAAGTAGACATTAAAAATGGAGTTTGCAAGCCTTGGGGTTAACTTTTTTATCAACTCAGGATCAACCCCTTTTCTTACCCGGTAACCTTACCCTCACCCAGTCCAGGGCCTTTTCAAACTGTTCTTTTTCATTTAAATAGGTGTTATCGAGCACCAGCGCATCCTCCGCCTTTCTAAGCGGGCTTACTTCCCGGTTGGAATCGATATAATCCCTCATTTCAAGGTTGTTTTTCACCTCTTCGATCGTCACATTGGGGTTTTTCTCAAATAACTCCTTAAAACGCCTTTCCACCCGAACCGCGTTATCGGCCGTCATAAAGATCTTCAGCTCCGCCCTCGGAAAGACTACCGTCCCGATATCCCGGCCATCCATGACCACCCCTTTCTTGTCTCCCATTTTTTGCTGCTGGGCCACCGCAAATTCCCGCACTTCGCGGATGGCCGCCACATCGCTCACCTTTTCGGCGATCACCAGGTCGCGGATCACATATTCCACATTTTCACCGTTCAGGTATATCTCGCTGGTCTTACGCTGATCGTTATAAATAAATTCGAGATTGATATCCTTCAGGGCCTTTTTCACTTCCTTTTTTTCGGTCCAGTCGATATGATTGCGCAAAAAATAAAGCGTAATGGCCCGGTACATGGCCCCGCTGTCCACATACACGTAACCGAGCTCTTTGGCGAGCTGCTTCGCCAGGGTGCTTTTGCCGCAACTGGACCAGCCGTCGATGGTTATGATGATCTTTTTGGACATAACTGGACATTAAAATTACGATAATTGAAATTCCAAGAACCGAAGATCCAAGATCCAAATAAATTAGAAATACAAAAGATAAAATCCAAAAAGGTCTCCGCTCATTTTAATTTTTAATTTATTACGCCATTGCGTAAGTCCTTGAACGAAAGAACAATCAGAGTCTGTTTTTTATTTTTTAATTGGTGCTTATTTGGTGCTTGGTGCTTGTTATTTATTTGTCTCTTGGATCTTCGGTTCTTGGCTCTTGGTTCATCATTCATAATCCTAAATAAAAAAAGGGGCAGCATTTCAAGCCGCCCCTAAAAATATCCATCAACCATTAAGCCTTCGATTTCTCTTCCGACTTTGATTTGAATGTAAAGGAGAGCTTCTCCTTCTCCTTATCCACATCCGCGATCAGTACATCACCTGCCTTTACGTTCAGGTTAAGGATCTCTTCTGCCAGTGGGTCTTCCAGGTATTTCTGGATGGCACGGTGCAGGGGTCTCGCACCGAATTGCTGGTCGTATCCCTTATCCGCCAGGAAGGATTTGGCGTCCGGGGTCAGCTCCAGGCTGAAACCGAGATTAGCCAGTCT
>JBGATE010000243.1:0-3849 GCA_044229375.1 Chitinophagaceae bacterium | reverse complement strand
ATAATATATTATTAGCGTATACAAGTCCCTGCGGATTGCGGTGTCCGAAGGTCCAGTAGGGGTTTCCCGCAACCGGGTTATCAGCGGGAATGCCACCGTCGAGGTTCAGCCGTAAAACCTTTCCGTTTACAGACGTAATGTTTTGCGGTAACCCGGTATTGGAGGCATCTCCGGTAGTGATGTATAATTTCAAATCCGGGCTGATCAGCAGGCGGCTCCCGTTATGAATCGAGGACGCGGCTATATTTTCAAGGAGCGGCAGCGGGCTGGTCAGCGCCGAACCCGTATAGGTGAACCGGACGATCTTCTCCTTGTATCCGCCGGAGTTGTAATTATAGCTCACATAAACATAAGGATTAGACGAAAAATCAGGGTGCAGCACCATGCCCAGTAACCCGCCTTCACCGCTGGAGACAACATCTGTTACTGTATGAAGCAATGTGACTGCCCCGGTAACCGGATTCACGCGGCTGATCTTGCCGCCCCGTTCCGTCATCCAGATAAAATTATCGGGCCCCCACAGTATTTCCCAGGGAAATTGGAGACTCTGTACAATGACGGAATCTTTAATGACCACGGGACCCGGGTTGGGCGGAACAGGGGTATCCGTATGCTTTTTCCTGCATTGCTGGAATACCAGCAGGGAAAGAAGCAGCAAAAGACCTGTTGTGCGGAACCTGGGCATAGTCGTTTTTTGATCAGTGGCGGCTAAAATCATGCCGCGGCAACCTGAAATTACATTTTACCGGCAATTGGGGCCGGCATACCGAAAATTTACCCGGGAGAACTGCCAAAAGCAGTAATTTTATCACTCATTAAAACTTAAAAAAATGAAAGGAACACGGAATATTGGTTTACTGTCACTTGTTGCCATAGTGCTGATCCTCCTTGTTTGGGGATGCGGCGGTTATAACGGATTGGTAAAAGGTGACCAGAATGTAAAAAAGACCTGGGGTAATGTGGAAACGAATTACCAGCGCAGGACCGACCTGTACAGCGCAGTGATCAAAACGGTGGAAGCATCCGCCAATTTTGAAAAAGGACTTTTAAAGGATGTGGTGGAAGCCAGGGCCAAACTGGGTGCTGTAACCGTGAACGTAGAAGACCAGGCCAGCCTTGACAAATACCAGCAGGCGCAGGGACAAATGAGAGGTGCATTCTCCAATTTACTCGGCTATGTTGAAAATTATCCTGACATCAAGACCACCGCGGCTTTCCGGGATTTCCAGACCCAGATCGACGGAACGGAGAACCGTATCAATGTGGCCCGCCAGGATTATAATAAATCCGTTGAAAGTTATAACCTGAAGGTGAAAAGATTCCCTGGAAATCTCCTGGCCGGTATATTCGGGTTTGATGAAAAAGCCTTTTACAAAGCCGAACCGGGCTCTGAGAAAGCGCCGGATGTGAATTTTGATATTAAATAACCCGATACGGAATGTTTTCCCTTTTCAAGCGAAAAAATAAATTCTTCAGCCCGGAAGAGCAGCAGCTTATTGTAACGGCCATTCAGCATGCGGAACGCAGCACCAGCGGTGAAGTGCGGGTGTATGTGGAAAGCCGCTGCAGTTATATGGATGCGCTCGACCGGGCTATTGAACTCTTTCCGCAACTGGGAATGCATGCCACAGAGGAACGCAACGGGGTCCTTGTTTATGTGGCCATTAAGGATCACCAGCTGGCCGTTCTGGGTGATGAAGGGATTCATCTCAAAGTGGGCAGCCAGTACTGGAACAACGAGGTATTGAAAATGCTCCGTGATTTTAACCGCGACGACTATGCAAAAGGCATTGCCGGATGCGTGAAAGATATCGGGGAAGCCCTCCGGGAGCATTTTCCGTATACGGATAAAGATAAAAATGAACTGACCGATGAAATTCACTTCGGCAGTTAAACACCTATGAGATCTTTTCTAACCGCAATACTTTTTCTGCTTGCCGTTGGCGCCCGGGCGCAGGTTGATGACATCATCCCTGCAAAACCCCCGGCTACGGAAGGGTTGGTGCATGATTATACCGGTACCCTGACCTCCTTTCAGAAGGATGCGCTGAACCAGAAACTGATCCGGTACGATGACAGCACTTCCAGCCAGATAGCCGTTGTGATCATTAAAACACTGGAAGGGTATGATATTGCTGAATATGCGCTTGCGCTGGGAAGGAAATGGGGGATCGGTGGTAGTGAGTTCAGTAATGGGGTGCTGGTACTGATCGCCATGGATGACCGCAAATCGCGGATCGAAGTTGGCTATGGACTAGAAGGCGCCATTACGGATATCACTGCCAGGAATATCCTGGATAATTCGATCACCCCGAATTTCAAGGAAGGCAATTATTACCGGGGGCTGGACGAGGCAACAGATAATATCATTAAAGCCGCGGCCGGGGAATATAAAGCCCCTGCGAAATATGGCAACAAAAAAAATAAGGGTGGCGGGCTTGTGTCCATCATTGTCCTCATTATCATTCTGGCAATTCTCGGGGGAGTCCGGGGCGGAAGGGGCGGCGGCGGAGGTACAATGTCAGGTGCCGGCTGGATCATCGGCAGCATCCTGAGCAATGCCAGTCGCGGTGGTGGCGGAGGATGGTCAGGTGGTGGCGGCAGCAGCGGCGGCGGTTTCGGCGGATTCGGTGGTGGCGGTTTTGGCGGTGGGGGAGTGAGCGGGAGCTGGTAAAGTACGTTGAACTTATGAATGACAGAACAGTTGATTAAAGTAGAAATTCTTCAACATTCAGTGATAAAATAAAGAACGCCGGAGTTCTTCACTTCGGCGTTCTTTATTCCCGGTCTGCCGACAGGCAGGCCTGTTCAATATTCTGAATGCTAAAACCCCTTCTTATCCTCTTCGGGCATTTTCGACTTGATATATTCAACAAGCTGCTGTAATCCCGCATCAGCAGGATCGGCTTTTGATTTCTTAACCTTATCTGCCAGGATCCCTTTTAAGATTATGCCGTTAATAAAGGGATTGGTCTGGTTTTGGAATGCCTCAGGGATCCCTTCCCGGAATTTCACGATCTCATCAATGCCCCATTTGATCTTGTCGGGGTTTTTAATAGCGGAAAGATAGGTGGCCATCCCGTTCAGTGACTCGAATTTACCCTGGCTCAGCGGCATTTTTGCAAAATCTCCGATGATCTTATCCGCCATGCTTTCGTCACCGGATTTCAGCATCTCGTTCATCAGCACATCCCTCAAAGCTCCTTTCGCGGGCTTGTCAGACATTTGTTTTACGATGGCGGCGCCGGCGGCGGGGTCCGCTTTCATCAGCGCGGTAAGCGCGAAACCGGCGATCGTATAGGAGGAATCATTGACGGCCGATTTAAAGAAAGGAACATACTCACTCTTTTTATACTCACCGAGTTTCTGGATAGCGCTGGCTCTTACAGTGGCAACAGGATCGTTCTTTGCCAGGTTCAGCAGGATGGGTTCCGCCGCAGTACTGAGAGCCTCGTTCCTGAGATCGATCTTGCTGATGGCCAGTTGCCGCAATCCTTTGAATGTATCGTTCAGCGCCGTTTTGATCAGTTCCGCGGCTTTGGGCTCACTCACTTTTTTTCCCGCAGCTTCAATGGCCTCGTACCGGTCCACATAAGTGCCGGCGTATTTGTACTGGTGGATATAATTGTCAATGGTCTTTTCCCCTTTCTTCGACCACAACAGCACTTTGTCTCCGTCAACGTTTATCAGGTCGGGTCTTTTCGTATAGGTAAAGGTGAAACTGTCAGTGGCATTCGATGCCCACACAGTATGTCTTGTTTTCGAAGCGCCATTGTAAATATCAATGGCTACCGGGAGACGGAATAGTTTCCCCGTTTTCTGTGTTTGCCTGATCACCACCGTTGCCTT
>JBGATE010000242.1:3604-3853 GCA_044229375.1 Chitinophagaceae bacterium | reverse complement strand
CATTGATGAACATGCCGTCCCATTTAATATAAGGACCGAAACGGCCGCTGCCCTTGATGATGGGTTTGTTGTCGTACGTACCCACGGGAGCGTCCGCGATCTGTTTGGCTTTGATATATTTCACCGCCGTATCCAAATCCACAGTGCCCAGGTCCGTGCCCTTGGGAAGGGAGATGAATTCATCGCCCCACTTCACATAAGGCCCGAAGCGTCCCACATTCACCGATACATCTTTCTCCTCGTATTGCC
>JBGATE010000242.1:0-3594 GCA_044229375.1 Chitinophagaceae bacterium | reverse complement strand
CGGCAGTCATCCACTGCACGTCCCCGGCGCCGAGGGTGCCGCGATTGCCAGGCTGTCGCCGTGGGCGACTTCGCCGGTGAGGACGTAGGTGATGGTCTCGATGCTCTGGCCCGTGGGGATCTTGGCAAAACGCGGTTTCTCTTCATCGTTAGCCTCCCCGATCTGGATCATGGCGCCATATCGTCCCATCCTTGCCACTACGGGTTTGCCGCTGTCGGGGTCAACCCCCAGTTCCCTTTCACCTTTGATCCGTTCCGCCGTTTCGAGTGTTTTTTCCACATCCTTTTTAAACGGGCTGTAAAAATCATCGATCATCTTATTCCACTTCATTTTCCCTTCGGCCACTTCGTCAAACTCTTCTTCGATCCTTGCCGTGAAACCATAGTCCATCACATCGTCAAAATACTGGATCAGGAAATCCGTTACCACCAGCCCCAGGTCGGAAGGGAACAATTTTGATTTTTCCGCACCCGTGGTCTCCTGCGACAATTCTTTGCTCACTTTGTCATTCTTCAGTGAAAAAACACTGAAGTATCGGATCACACCTTCCTTATCCCTTTTTTCCACATAGCCTCTTTTTAATACGGTTGAAATGGTAGGGGCGTAGGTGGAGGGACGGCCGATGCCGAGTTCTTCCAGTTTTTTCACCAGTGAGGCTTCCGTATACCGGGGTAGCGGACGGCTGAACCGTTCCGTCGCTTTCATTTCATTCAAGGGTAATTGTTGCCCGATGGACAAAGGCGGCAGCATGCCTTCGCTGGTTTCCTCTTCCCCTTCCTCATCATCCTTGTCCTCGCGGTACACTTTCAGGAAGCCGTCGAATTTCAACACTTCACCACTGGCGGTGAGTTCTTCCTTATTGGTGGATATCCCGATCTTCGCGATGGTCTTTTCCAGTTCCGCATCGGCCATCTGGCAGGCCATGGTGCGTTTCCAGATCAGTTCATAGAGTCTTGCCCATTCCGCCTCTTTGATCGTGGCATTGCTCATATACGTGGGCCGGATGGCTTCGTGTGCCTCCTGCGCGCCGGCATTCTTGCTTTTATACTTACGGAACTGGTGATATGGTTCACCATACATACTTTTTACCGTATGGGTGATATCTCCCAGGGCCGTATTACTCAGGTTCACACTATCGGTACGCATATAGGTGATGTACCCATGCTCATAGAGACGCTGGGCGATCATCATCGTACGCGATACGCCATAGCCCAATTTCCTGGAAGCTTCCTGCTGAAGCGTGGAAGTGGTGAAGGGCGGGGCAGGGGAACGTTTGCCGGGTTTGACCTGTATATCGGTTACCGTATAACCGGCACCTGCACAGCTTTCCAGGAATGCCTCCGCGTTCTCCGCCGTATTTTGTTTTTTCCCTTCCGCGGCAAAGGTTACGTTCTTTCCGCCCACATCTTTGGCGGTGAACAGCGCTTCGATCTTAAAGGTGCTGACAGGGGTGAAAGCGTTGATCTCCCTTTCGCGCTCCACGATCAGCCGGACGGCCACGCTCTGAACACGGCCCGCGCTAAGGTTATTGCGCATGCTCATCTTGCGCCAGAGTACCGGACTGAGCTGAAAGCCCACGATCCTGTCGAGCACCCTGCGGGCCTGCTGTGCCATTACCAGGTTCATATCCACCCGGCGCGGGTTCTCCACCGCTTCAATAATAGCGGGCCTGGTGATCTCGTGAAATACGATCCTCTTTGTTTTTTTGGGGTCGAGACCCAGCACTTCACAGAGGTGCCAGCTAATGGCTTCCCCTTCACGGTCCTCATCCGTTGCCAGCCACACTTCTTCCGATTTGGCCGCGAGCGTTTTCAGTTCCTTCACCACTTTCTCTTTTTCTGCCGGAACAATATAACGGGGTTCGAAATTCTTCTCCACGTCAATGCCCATATCGGCTTTTTCGAGGTCGCGTATATGGCCAAAACAGCTCTTGACCTGGAAATCCTTTCCCAGGATCTTTTCGATCGTTTTCGCTTTTGCAGGGCTCTCCACTATCAGTAAATTCTTAGCCATAATTGATACCTTATATATATAACAATCCGCCGTTGCAATTGCTTTGGCGGAAACGCAAAACCGCGTTTCAGCGGTCGCAAGTTAGGGCAAGGATAATAAATATTTCGGGAAAACCCGGTTTGTCATTTTTTCAACCCCTTCATAAATAGGATTTTCTACAGGTATTCTGCACTGAAACTCAGTCAGATTACCGACTTAAAGAAGAAGGCAACCTGCTCCGCCCAACGCAGGTATTCCCTGGCCGATGGATGTAATCCGTCGGGTGCAAGCAGGGAAGGATCTGCAGCGGCCTCCCTTGTCCAGGGTGTTATATCCAGGTAGCGGACACCATACCGCAATGCGATCTCTTTATTAAGCCGGTTGTACACATCGATCTCCGCAGCGATCTGTGCCCGGTCCCTTCCTTCGGCAAAGGGGGTAACGCCCCAGTCGGGTATCGATAATACGATCACCCTGCCCGGCCTGTTGCCGGCATAGAGGATCGCTTTTTTAAGCAGGTCTTCAAATTCCGTTTTATAGTTCCCGGGCGGGTAACCACGGTACTGGTTGTTGACACCGATCAGGAGGGAGACAAAATCATAGGGATTGCGCAAAGGTTCCATTGCATTGGCAGCATTGATCCCGTTCTTCAATTCATTGGTGGTCCAGCCGGTGCGGGCAATGATGCGGGGCGGATAAATATAGATGCTGTCTTTTGCAAGAATGTCAGCAGCCTGGTTGGGAAAATTATCCTGCGTGGCCACCGATTCACCGATCGTATAGGAATCACCAAGGGCCAGGTAATGATATTTCATTTCCGTAACAGGCATCGTGTTATTATTACTGTTAGAACTACTGTATATTCCTTTTTTAGTACAGGAACTGACGCAAGTAAGTAAAAAAAGCAGTGCTATTCCAGGTTTCATAAAAAGTCAACAACCGAGCGGGTCACTTTGTTGTCGCGGTAGATCCTTCGGTGTCCCAGCCCTTCTGTAATTACGAATTCCACATTCGGGTGGTTTTCCTCCTTCACTTTCAGGGCATCGCTGAGCGGGGTGGTGTCATCATTCACATCATGGAACCACAGCACTTTAGCCCGGATATGCTGAAGGGCCCGCCCGATGGAGAACCAGGAAGGGGTTACCCCGCTTTTTTTGATGATGATCTTTTCGAATTCCGGCAGCAGGTCCGGGTCCAGCCTCAAAAAGCGGAAAAAGGTAGCGATGGCGGTAACGGTCTCCGTCGCCGGCGCGATCAGCACCAACCGGTGATCGAAACTATGATCGATCTTTTCCAGGGCCAGGCAAACGGCGAGACCTCCGAAAGAATGAGCCATAAAAGACTGGATGGGCCCGAATTTTTTATTGATCTCAAGGATCGTTTTGCAATAAAGCGGGGCATTGATCTGTTTGCCTCCGCTCCGCCCGTGACCCGGCGCGTCGAAGGCCAGCACTTCATACCCTTTTTTCATGAGGGGCTTTACATAACGGTCGAAGTTCACAGCCGAGGATTCGAACCCGTGCAGGATCAGCACCCTTCGGGGATCCTTTTGCTCCTGATCTGGGCCATCGGGTTGTGGTTTCCAGCGCCAGCCTTTTACCG
>JBGATE010000241.1:0-3899 GCA_044229375.1 Chitinophagaceae bacterium | reverse complement strand
GATGGAACGCATTCAGGTCATTTTCCCGACCGGCGGCGAGGGCACCATCAGCAATTATTACAAAGCCGACAGCGGGTATATCTATGGAAAAACGGGCACGCTTTCCGGTGTAGTGGCCTTCAGCGGGTTCCTTTACACAAAGAAGGGTAAACTGTTGATCTTCTCAACACTTGTCAATAATCACCATGCAAGCGCCACAGAGGTAAGGCGGGCGGTGGAGAAATTTCTGCAACGGGTGAGAAACCGATACTAAAGGAATAAAAAGTCTGCCAGCGGGGGATCCGATTCAGATTTACAGGGTCCAACGTCTCCCATTAGAGGAGATTCTGAGGGGCATTATCTCCCAAACATCTTTTCCAGTTGCTCCTGCTTAAACTCCAGGTAAGCAGGATTCCCATCCGGCGTAATATTCGGTTGTTCGCAGGCAAACAGATCATTTACCAGGTGACGCATTTCTTTCTCTGATAACCGGGTACCGGTCTTTATGGATTGTTGCCGCGCCAGTGACCGAACCAGTTTTTCTCTTTTCGAAAATTTCACTTCCGGGCTGAAATGCTTGTATTGTTCCAGGAGGACATCAATAACCTGTTTTTCATTAATGGCTTCCACATCGGCAGGAGTGCCCTGTATCACGTATGTATGTTTGCCAAAGGGTTCGATGATATAGCCCAGGTATTGCAGGTCGGCCATGATCTCTTCCATGACAGCCGCATCGGCGGGCGACAGCTCAAGCGTAGAAGGGAACATACTCCGCTGTGTAGCCACCGGTTTATCCCTGCTGGCTTTCTTTAATTGTTCATACAACACTCTCTCATGCGCTGCCTGCTGGTGAATGAGGAGGAATCCGTTATTCGAAGGAACGGTTATGTAGGTGTTCAGCAGTTGGGTTAATTCTACGAAGTCTGAGGTCTGATGCCTGAGGTCTGATTGCAAAGACTCCGCACTTTCAGGTTTCAGACTTCCGACCTCCGACTTCTGATCTTCTGCCTTGTAGAAGTCTTTCCAGTGCCGCAGTTCATTTTTCTCAATAAAATGCGCCTGGTTTTTTTGGGTGAAGCCTTTGTACAGCGAGCCTGCGGCCGCAGCCGATCTTTTTTCTTCGGTAAAAGGTTGCTGGATCGAAGACAGTTGCTGGATGGAGGCATCGAGGTCGAAATCAAGGGTTGGGGTTACGCTGAACTGGGCCAGGGCATGTTTTACCGCTGCCTGTACAAATGCGTAGATGATCTTTTCATCCTCAAATTTTATTTCCTGCTTGGTGGGGTGCACATTCACATCCACCTGCGTGGGATCGAGGTCAATGAAGAGCACATACATCGGGAAACTGTCGGTTGGGATCATTTCCTGGTAGGCATTCATCACCGCATGGTTCAGGTAGGGGCTTTTGATAAACCGGTTATTGACAAAAAAATACTGGTCGCCTCTTGTCTTTTTAGCCGTCTCCGGTTTGCCCGCAAATCCGTAGATATTCATGTAGTCGGTCTCTTCCTTTACGGCAACCAGTTTGGAGTTGTAATTATTTCCGAGGAGCTGGACAATACGCTGTTTCAGGCTCCCGGCTTCCAGTTGGAATAATTGCTGGTTATTGGCGGTAAGTGAAAACTGAATACCGGGAAAGGAGAGCGCCACCCGGGTGAATTCATCCACGATATGGCGCATTTCCGCCGCATTGCTTTTCAGGAAATTCCGCCGGGCCGGTACATTGAAGAAAAGATTCTTCATCGCAATGCTGGTTCCCGCAGCGGCAGCCACGGGCTCCTGTTTTTTTACTTCGCTGTTCTCTACTTCAATATAGGTGCCCGTTTCGTCCTCGCTCTTTTTTGTTTTTAATTCCACCTGCGCTACCGCAGCAATAGAGGCCAGCGCCTCGCCGCGAAAACCCATGGTACGGATATGGAACAGGTCCTCGATCGTCCGGATCTTGGAAGTGGCATGGCGTTCAAAACTCATCCGTGCATCCGTTTCGCTCATGCCGCTGCCATTGTCCACCACCTGTACCAGCGACTTGCCGGCATCGTTGATGATGAGTTTGATATCCGTGGCACCGGCATCCACGGCATTTTCCAGCAACTCCTTGACGGCAGATGCCGGCCGCTGGATCACTTCTCCGGCGGCTATCTGGTTGGCAATATTATCGGGTAGTAACGTTATCTTATCCGGCACAAAATCAGGTTTAGCCGCCAAAAATAACCAATTCATTTTTAAGCAACTTTAGGGAAATCCTTTGGGCCAAAAGGGCTAATTTTAAACTGTTTTCCTGAATATTAATTTAGATCCCATGAGATTGCACAAGATCGCTTTCTGGACTTGTTTTTTAATTACCCAAACCGTAGCTGCCCAGTACAAAAGCAGCCTCCCGCGGGAGCAATGGGTGGACAGTGTTTTCAACAGCCTGAGCAATGAAGAACGAATTGCCCAACTGATGGTGATCAGGGCGCATTCCAACCTGGGCGCCGATCATGTAGCGAAGGTGACGGACGATATCAAAAAATACAATGTGGGAGCCCTTTGTTTTTTCCAGGGAGGTCCGGTGCGGCAGGCTAACCTTACCAATTTTTATCAGAGCATAGCGAAAACGCCGCTGATGGTCACCATCGACGGGGAGTGGGGGCTGGGTATGCGGCTCGACAGCGTGACCAAATTTCCCTACCAGCTTACCCTGGGTGCCATAAATAACGAACGACTGGTCTACAAAATGGGTGTTGCGGTCGGGGAGCAATGCAAACGCATTGGTGTACATGTTAACTACGCGCCGGTGGTGGATATCAACAACAATCCCAATAACCCCGTTATCGGTTACCGTTCTTTTGGTGAAGACAAGGATAAGGTATCCGCCTATGGCGTTGCCTATATGAAGGGAATGCAGGATGCGGGCATCATGGCCTGTGCCAAGCATTTTCCCGGTCATGGTGATGTGGATGTGGATTCCCACTATGATCTCCCGGTGATCAAAAAGAGCATGGACCTGCTGGATTCAATGGAACTGGTTCCCTTCAGGGCTGTTTTCAATGCCGGTATAGGGAGTGTAATGATCGCTCATTTGTTTATTCCCTCCATTGACAATACTGCCAACAGGGCCACTTCCATTTCAAAGAACAGCGTGACCGGCCTCCTGCGTAATAAAATGGGTTACGAAGGTCTCACGTTTACCGATGCTCTCGAAATGAAAGGGGTAGCCAAGTATTTCCCGGGTGGTGTGATATCGGTGGAAGCGCTAGTCGCCGGTAATGATATGCTTTGCCTGCCGGCCAGTGTGCCGGAAACGATCGATGCCGTGAAAAAAGCGATCTCGGATAAAAGACTAAGCTGGGAAGATATTTATTCAAAAGTAAAAAAAGTACTGGCCTCCAAATACCAGCTGGGGATGAACCAGGCGCAGGTGATCGATACCAATAACCTTCTAGCCGACCTGAATGCAAAGACCGATTCCATCCGCTACGAAGTGGCACAACACAGTATCACATTGCTGAACAAGGCCAGTTTGACCGCCTCCCGGACCGATTATGCCGTTGTTCCCCTGACGGCTCCCCGGAATGTACCCGGTGGAAAACCGGGCCCCGGCAGGATCGCTTATGTGGGGATCGGCACATCCGAACTGAATGAATTCGGTAAAAGACTGCAAAAGGATTTCGGGGCAGATGTTTTTCTTTTCTCCTATAAAGACGGGCAGGAAAAGGCGGATGAGATACTGAAAGCTGTGCCAAAGGATGGAAAATACGACGTGATCGTCGTGGGAGTTCACAATTACTCCTTAAGACCCGCAGACAATTTCGGTATCAGCCCGGCTGCCGTCAAATTATACAAGGACCTGAATTTTATCAAGACCATTACGCTCACATTCGGAAATGTGCTGGCCACAAAGAATTTTTGTGATGCGTGGACCCTGCTGGCCTGCTACC
>JBGATE010000240.1:0-3934 GCA_044229375.1 Chitinophagaceae bacterium | reverse complement strand
AGGTCAAACAATACGGAATGGTCGTCGATCAAGGCTGTATGAAATGTATGGACTGCGTTAGTGTGTGTCCAAACGACGCCCTTTATTTCGGATTTGGAAAACCGGCGGTCGGTGTTAAGAACAAGATCACCAAACTCTATGATATCAACGGTTCCCCGGTTCCTTATATTCAGAACGGTAACTACAACCTCATCCGTGTAGGCGACCCGATCAATATCATCCATGGTTATCGTTACGCAGGGGTAAACACCCAGAACGGTTTCCCGATGTATTATAAAGCAGACGGAAGGCTGGTGGTACACAGTAGCACGAACGGTCAGTACTATTTCATCAGCGGTCCGAATGACGGTACCATCAACACTGCCAATGTAACTACGCTGACCTTTGCCGACAGGGACAACCTGGGACAAGGTGTTCCCGTTTACTTCGGCGCCTTTACTAATAATTTCCGCTACCGTCAGTTTGATCTCGAGGTCATGGTGCGCTATTCCGGGGGTAACAGTATCATGAATACTACCCGCCAGGAGGCTTTGCTGAGCAACAGTTTCCACAATAACGGAACAGAGATCCTGAACCGCTGGACCAAACCCGGCCAGGTAACCGATGTACCCAAATTGTACTGGGGCCAAAGCAACAGGATCAATCAGAACGCCATTGCCATCTCCCGTTTCGTAGAAAGCGGTAATTATCTCCGGCTGCAGAATGTGGTGCTGAGTTATACGCTTGACAGGGACCTGGTAACAAGGGTATTCAAAAGCTATGTTGACAATATCCGGTTCTTTGTTCAGGGCCAGAACCTTTACGTATGGACCAAATACAAAGGGGCCGACCCGGACAATATCACCGCCGGTGGTGTTGACCAGAGTGTTTCACCCCAGATCAGGACATTCTCCTTTGGTCTTAACGTAGGATTTTAATTAGTTCGCCATTCAAAAAGTTATTTAATATGAAAAAAATTAATAAATACCTTGTTATACTGCCACTGCTGGCACTGGGTTTCGGCAGTTGTAAAAAAGCGATCGACCTCGCCCCGTTCACCTCGGTTGCCGCGGAAGAAGCATTTAGTACTGCTTCTAAATGTCTTACATCCCTATATGGTGTTTACGACGCGGCACAAAGCGGTGATTATTTCGGTGCACTTCGGGGCTATCCTTTTGGCGCGGCCCATGTTGAACAGGGCGATTGCCGCGGAGAAGATGTGATCAACATCGCCGCCTTTTACCAGATCACTTACCAGGCTACTTATAACTCCAGTTATGCTAACGGTGAGGGGCACTGGAATTCCCTTTATTCGCTTATCAACAGGGCTAATATCAGCATTGACGGATTCAGGGGAGCGGGAGCGTCCGGTATACTCAGTCAGTCCGTTGCCGCACAATATGAGGCGGAATGCCGTTTCCTGAGAGCGCTTTCGCATCATGAACTGGTCATTCACTGGGCCCGCCCTTACCTGGATGGTAATGGCAGCCAGGTAGGTATCCCCTACCGCGATTTTGCCGTAAACGTTCCCGCGACGGTAGAACTGGTTCGTACGCTGCCGCGTGACCGCGTTGATACAGTTTACAAAAGGATCCTCCGGGACCTGGATTATGCGGAAACCAATCTGGCGGCAAGCTTAACCGGAAACGACAGAACAGTTCGCGCCACCAAAGCCGCCGCTATCGCTCTTAAAATGAGAGTGAAAATGCATATGGGTGACTGGGCCGGTGTGATCGCTGAAGGTAATAAACTGATCCCGGCTGTGATCAATCCCCTCGCTCCTACATCTGTTGTAAGCCCGATCGGTGCCTGGGCGCTGACAGCTACACCGGATGGACCGTTTGCGAATAACTCTTCAACGGAAAGCATTTTCTCTGTTAGAAACAGTTCCATCGATAATACCGGCGTAAACGGTGCCCTTGCAGCAATGCTCGGCGCTGCCAATCTCGGGGGTCGCGGCCTGGTGGCCGTTTCCCCGATTCTCTGGAACAATACCGGATGGAGATGCGATGATACAAGAAGATCCCTTCTTTATTTACAGGGCACCAATGCCAACAATGGTGTTAGTATCTTCACCAACAGGTACCGTGATTACGTGAACCGCGGCGATTTTGCTCCTCATTTCCGTTATGCTGAAGTGTTGCTGATGCAAGCCGAAGCGGAAGCAAGAGTTGGTGGAATCACTCAAAGAGCAATTGATCTTTTAAACACAGTAAGGAACAGGTCAATTCCTTCCCCGGCTGCCAACCAGTATGTTGCCGGTAATTTTGCCACTTCTGTTGACCTTGTTAAAGCCATTTTGCTGGAGAGAAGGATCGAGTTCGTCCTGGAAGGTAAAAGATGGAATGACATTTCCCGCCTGGCAATGGAACCCAACTATACGACAAACGGAATTCCCGCAAAAGCGATCAATGGCGCTTCCGGTGCTGCGATCTATGGCTGTGGTACACCATACACACCCGGCCAGGCCGGTATTCCCTATAGCGACTATCGCTTTATCTGGCCGATCCCAAGCAATGAGATCATTCAGAACCCTATTATAACCCAGAACCCCGGTTACTAAACCGGTCACTTGTATCAATAAAAAAAGCTGTTCCATTTTGGAACAGCTTTTTTTATGCCGCAGACGGAGATCATTTCAGCACTTCCGCCAGTTTACTGTCCAGGTCCGCTCCCCGCAGCGATTCCGCGATGATCTTTCCTTCAGGATCTACCAAAACGTTATAAGGTATTCCTTCGATCTTATATAAGGGTACCACTACACTGCTCCAGAATTTCAGGTCGCTTACCTGTGTCCAGGTAAGCTGGTCGTCCATTACAGCCTTCATCCATGCATCTTTTTTGCCGGGCTGATCAAGAGAAACACCCAGGATAGTGAAATTTTTATCCTTGTATTTATTATAGGCCGCCACCACATTGGGGTTCTCGGCTCGGCAGGGACCGCACCAGCTTGCCCAGAAATCCACCAGTACATACTTACCGCGAAACGAGCTGAGTTTAACTTCTTTCCCGTTCGGATCAGGTAAACTGATCTCCGGCGCCGGCTGCCCCACCCATCCTTTCGGAGATGCATTCAGTGTCGATTTGATGGTGATGAGTCCCTGGTGTTCGGGGAATTTTGCAGCGGCCTCCTCCACGATCTTCGTTACTTCCTCATTGCTCAGCCCTTTTAAACCCGATCCCTGGTAATTGGAAGTGCTCTGGTAATAACCCAGTACAAACATCGACAGGGCGGGATTAGTGCTCTTTTTCAACAGGTCCAGTGTAAGATTTCTGACCTCATCACCTGTTTTGGCTGCGTTGTCCTGCAGCGCCTGTAAGACACTGTCTGCCGCACCGGCGCCGGAAAGGCTGTCGAACTTTTGCGCATCGGCGATGATCAGTTGCAGCTTATTATTAAACGAGGTCATATACTCCTTCATTTCCTGGCTTACGGGTGAGCCTTTTACATCATAGCTTTCGGGAAACTGGCTGTTCTCCCTGCTGAAGCTGGCGTTCACAGTAATTTTAGCGGCATCATTAATGATCGCGGCCAACGGATAATTATTCTGGTCAAGCCGGAGATTATACACCCGGGCCTCACCGGTTGGGGTTTTCAGTTTGAAGCTGCCATCCTTTCCCAGCTCAGCCGAATCCACCACTGTGCGCTGCATGGTGGTCATGGGGATCTCTTCGAGATAGATCATCTTTGCCGGGTTATTGGTAATGACCCCGTTCACTTCCAGTTTCTTTTCATCCGTTTTTCCCTTGCAGGAAAATAGCAGGATCAATGGCGACAATACGATTGCGATTTTCTTCATTTTATTTGATTGAATTAGGATTTTAATTTTTTAAGCAACAGATCATTGGTAATGCGGGGATCGGCCTTGCCTTTTGTTTGTTTCATCACTTCCCCCACGAACAGGGCCAGCAGTCCTTTTTTACCTTTTTTATACTCGGCCACCTTTCCTGCCAT
>JBGATE010000023.1:0-23383 GCA_044229375.1 Chitinophagaceae bacterium | reverse complement strand
ACATCTGTAAAGCGCGCTGCCGACAAACCGCAGGTGCCCACTTTTGATGACATCTCCAAGATCCGGAACCGGGAAGACAAAAAGATCGTTTTCGCCACCGATGCGGATACCAGCACCCGTGATTTTTACTGGAGATACGCCAGGAATATTGAACCTTATGACAGCAGCAAACTGGAGGTTACGATACCCGGCAGACCCGCTGAAGGATTAACACCCGAAGAGAAAGAAAAATACGGCAATAAGAACATGTACGAACTTACCTTCAGCAACAAGGGCGGGCTGGTAATGCCCATCATCATTGAATGGACCTATAAGGACGGCACCAGGGAAATTGAACGCATCCCCGCGCAGGTATGGAGGCTAAACGAGAATAAAGTGATAAAGACTTTTATCAAGGATAAGGAAGTGGCATCGATCAAACTGGATCCGCTGCGGGAAACGGCCGATATCAATCCCGGTAATAATGGCTGGAACACCATCGCTGAACCTTCCAAATTCTCCATCTTCAAACAAACCCAGGGTGGAAGAAGAACCGGTGGCGGACAGGCGGGCAACCCGATGCAAAGGGCGCAGGACAAGGAGAAGAAAGGGTTCTGATTTTACCAATGCGTCAGGCCGCTTAAAAAGACATAAAGAATTTAATAATTTTCAGAGCGGTCTGACGCATTGGCAAATGCGGCCAGGCGCACTGGCAGAATGCAACGTTGCCGCCGCTTTTTTTATCTTTATACCATGAGATATTTCCCGGTTGTTTTCCTAACCCTCTTGCTCAACCTGCGCTCGGAAGCCGCCATTGTAGATACCGTTTCCATCTACAGCAGTGCCATGAAGAAGGAATTCAAATGCGTGGTGATCAAACCCGACAGCTATGATACAGAAACAGGGAAAATTCGCGCCTACCCTGTTGTTTATCTCCTGCATGGATATGGCGGTTGGTACAGCAACTACGTCACCCGCCTGCCGGAGATCGTCAATTACGCGGATAAATACCAGTTCATCATCGTTTGCCCGGAAGGAAAGGACAGCTGGTATATTGACAGTCCCATAGACCCCTCTGTGAAATTTGAAACCTATGTGGGAGTTGAAATTCCCACCTGGATCGACAGCCATTACAATACGGTGACGGAAAGAACCGGTCGTGCGATCACGGGATTAAGCATGGGCGGGCACGGCGGATTGTACCTGGGTTTCCGTCATGCCGAAACCTTTGGCGCCTGCGGGAGCATGAGTGGCGGGGTGTATTTGCGTCCCTTTCCCAAAAACTGGCAATTGGCGAAACGGCTGGGTGATACCATCAGCAAAGCGGAGAACTGGGAAAAATATTCTGTGATCAACGTCATCGAGCAAAAGCCAAAAGATTCACTGGCCATCATCATCGACTGCGGCACCGGTGATTTTTTCTTTGAGGTGAACAATGCATTACATGCCAAAATGGAAAAACTGAAGATCCCGCACGATTATATTGTACGACCCGGCAAACATGAATGGTCGTACTGGAAGAACGCCTTACAGTACCAGTTCCTGTTCTTCAGTAATTATTTCAGGGAGGCCCATACAAAAAATTACAGGTAATTTATTTCAGATTTCAACGGAGCCACTGGTTCTTTACGATTCCTCTGCGTAATAATTGAACCGCATTGGCATACAGAAACATAGGGTGAACACAAGAAGAAGATCTATTTGTTTTCTTTTATACTCTATGTGTCAATGTTTTTCAACAAAAAAACAGCAAATAGCTATGGAAGGTTCCCGGTATTCCCGTCTCTCACTTTGATCTTCTTCTTCCCCGAGTTCTTTTTTTCGTAATCCAGGATGGCCTGGGGCTTTTGAACAGTTTTAGCGCCGGCGGTATCAGCTTTTTGTTTGCCCTGGCTGATGGCAATCGGGCGGATATCATCATCGGCGATCATGCTGCCGTCGTCGGTCTGCAACTTGTTCATCACATAGAATTCGGTGGCCTCAATGCTGCCCTGTCTCGGGTCATAATAGATCCATTTGCCGTGTTTCAGCGCCATTCCTTCGTTCTTCACCACCACCCGGTCGATCTCCTTGGTGGGATCTTTAAGATCGTACACCGCAACGGTATCATAAGCATTGGAAGGATCTATGGCCCTCCAGCTTTCTTCGCGGATCAAACCGCCGTTGTAAGTAAAATACTGCTGTTTACCACTCAGCTTTCCCCAGCGGTAATTCTCCTGCGCTATCTTGACTCCTTCCAATGAAAATCTTTTCCACTCCCCTTCTTTCTGATCATTGACAAAATATCCCTCTTCATCGTACCCCCTTTCACCCCGCAGGTCGGGTACTTTAATGACCCAGGGACCCTGTTTCAGCCCTTTCATATCCACCCGGTTCAGCGTATCCCCTTTTACACCGATCTCATAGGTCTTCCATTGCGCCGAAACGCTTACAGAAATAAGGAGAAAGAGAAGAACAATTATTCGCATAGTTTAGTAAGTTTGAGAGAGGCCTCGCACCTTGTGCCTTGTGCCTTAACGTCATGCAATTTACTAACGAAAAACGACTGCTTTTATGTTAAGCCTGTTAAAAATCACCGCCTCGGGAAAAAGATTTTTGCTTCCGCTCATTATCACATTGACTTATTGGCACATCGGCACTTTGTCATTTTCCCAGGTAAATCCCACATCCGCAGGCGAAAGGATGCAGGGAATGGAACAGCGCCGCAAAATGCAGGCGCTTTCCCCGCTCAACGATATACAATTCCGCAACATCGGACCCAGTATCATGAGCGGGCGTGTTACGGACCTGGATGTAAATCCTGACGATCCCACCGAGTTTTACGTTGCCTATGCCACCGGCGGTTTGTGGCATACCACCAATAACGGTCAGAGTTTTACCCCCATTATGGACAGCCTGGATATGCTTTTTATCGGGGATATCGCCGTTAACTGGTCAACACGGACCATCTGGCTTGGCACAGGGGAAGTGAACAGCAGCCGCTCCTCCTATGCCGGTGTGGGGATCTACAAAAGCAACGACAATGGTAAGAACTGGGAATATCTCGGATTACCGGAGTCGCATCATATTGGCAAAATTCAACTCCATCCTTCTAACTCCAATATAGCATGGGTGGCGGTACTGGGACATTTGTATTCCCCCAATAAAGAAAGGGGTGTTTATAAAACCGTAGATGGTGGCAAGACCTGGAAACAAACATTATCCGTTGATGAAAACACCGGTTGTGTCGACCTTGATATCAACCCGGCCAATCCCAATGAAATATACGCGGCCATGTGGTACCGCACCCGCCGTGCCTGGAAATTTGATGAGAGCGGAAAAAGCAGCGGAATCTATAAAAGCACGGATGGCGGGGAAACCTGGAAACTGGTTTCAGGTCCCGGTTCGGGTTTTGTGAACGGTGATAAGATCGGCCGGATTGGCCTGGCGGTTTATCCCGGAAACCCCAATATTGTTTGGGCGGTCGTGGACAACTACAACCCCAAACCCGATACGGCAAAAAAGGTTGATTCCTTTTATACCAAAAATGATTTTAAAACCATCAGTAAAGAGCAATTCGCGGCTTTAAAAACCAATCTCATCGATACCTTTCTTCGCAAGAACGGCTTCCCCAGAAAATACAACGGCAAGAATGTGAAGGAAATGGTGGCGGGCGACAAAGTTCAACCCACGGCGCTATGGGATTACCTTGACAGTGATGACGGTTTCCAGAATACCGGCATCTATGGCTGTGAAGTGTATAAAAGTGAGGACGGCGGTAAAAGCTGGAAAAAGACAAACGAAAAATCCATCAGCATTTTCAGCACCTACGGCTACTATTTTGCCAAAATATATACCTCGTATAGCAACCCCGATAAAGTGATCATCCTCGGCGTTTATGCGCAATTATCCACCGACGGGGGCAAGACTTTCAAAACCATGGATAAAGGAAATGTTCATGCCGATCACCATGCCTTGTGGGTGAACCCGAAAAAGGAATCGCATATGATCAACGGCAACGATGGCGGGGTCAATATCACCTATCCCCCGGTGGGACAGTTCTATAAGATCACTGTGGATGATGCAAAGCCTTACAATATTTACGGGGGCTTACAGGATAATGGCAGTTGGTGGGGCCCATCCACGCACAAGGAAGACATCGGCTGGATTGATAACGGGCAATATGCCTACCGGGGCATAAATGGAGGGGATGGTATGCAGGCCCAGGTGGATACCCGGGACAATGCCACGGTTTATTCCGGATCCCAGTTTGGGGTATACAGCCGTTACAATAAAAACCAGCGGGGCTCACAGAAATTTATCAGGCCCCAGCATGAGTTGGGTGAAAAACCACTCCGGTTCAACTGGCAGACCCCGATCTGGCTGAGCCGCCATAACCAGGACGTTCTTTACTATGGAAGCAACCGGTTCTACCGCTCGCTCAACAAGGGAGATACCATGATCGCCATGAGCGGCGACCAGACCCTTGGCAAAGTGACGGGAAATGTTCCTTATGGCACGATCACAAGCATTGCAGAATCCCCGTTACGTTTTGGCCTGCTTTACACCGGTACGGATGACGGAAATATCCACCGATCCAACGACGGTGGATATACCTGGGAACAATTGAATAAAACAACACCCGTAACGACCCCTGCCAGGAAAGGCAAGGGACTCCAGGCTCCTGACTCCCGTCTCCAGACGAATAAACTCTGGGTGAGCCGGATCATCGCCTCCCAGCACCGGGAAAACCGGGTCTTTCTTTCGCTTAATGGTTACCGTTATGATAATTTTGCTCCTTATTTATATATGAGTGACGATTACGGAATCAGCTGGAAACAATTAGGGAAGGAACTCCCTCCTGAACCAATCAATGTTGTTCGGGAAGATCCGAAGGACGAGAACATTCTTTATGTGGGTACCGACGGCGGTCTCTATGTCAGCTTTGATACCGGCAACCGTTTCATGATCTGGAACGGCGGCATGCCCCGTTCCGTGCCGGTGCATGATATTGCGATCCAGCTGCGGGAGAATGAGATCGTACTCGGCACCCATGGCCGGAGCCTGTACGTCTCCAAACTGGAGGATATCCAGCAGCAGCGCAAGGATCCCGAATGGATCAAGAAGAAAATGGAGAAGCAGAAGCACAGTCCCGCGCCGGGTGCGAAGGTGGATGATCAGTGATGCAAATACGAATGAATAAAAAAGCCGCCAGGAACCAGGCGGCTTTTTTGCTACATCAGTTGATGTTTATGCTTTCTTTCTTTTTCTGAATACCAGGAAAAGTACCAACCCCAGCAACAGCACCCCGCCCCCGATATAATAGTACATCATCATGTCCCTGGGCTCCCGGTCCAGCCCCTGGTCGATCTTGTCCTCGGTCTCGGCAATATACTTGTCGATAAAGGGGAACGAAGCGTTCATATCCTTTACCTCATCAAATTTATCGAGGGCTTTTTTGTAACGTTCCTCATCATACAGGTCAAGCGCTTCTTCCCAGGTGAGGGAAATATCACTCATGCCCGGCCGTATTTTACCCTTGCGGATGAATTCTTTGACGATCGTAGTGGGCACAATGAAATTCATACCCTGCACTTCCTGTCCCCGCTGCTGGTCAATACTCCCAAAAGTAGCCAGGCCGATCACTTCGCCGTATTCATTCATCACCGGGCCGCCGCTGTTGCCATGCGTAATGGAGGCATCGGTCTGCAGCACTTCCCAGCCGTCTTTCATATTTTTCTTGGCACTCACCAAACCCCGGGTGAGCGAAGCTTCTGAAATGGATTCCTCTGAGATCAGGGGATGGAAAGTGGCCACGGCAGGATAACCCAGCACATAGACCTGGTCACCCACTTTCAGTTCTTTGTCGTCTCCCACTCTGATCGTCGGGTATTCATGTTTCTTTTGCAGTTTGAGGATCGCGACATCCTTACCCGGTATGGAAGCACCCTTGGTTACCAGGCTGGCGGGTATATTCAGGGGTTTTATCTTTCCCCCTTTCCCGGAAATACCCAGCACCACGCTGAACTCCTTATCAATCTTCCCCACTTCCAGGGTCTGTGAAAAATACCAGCTGTTGGCGGATGTCAGGTCTTTTCTTTCCTCCTCGGTTAATTTTCGTCCCATCGAGCTTTCCAGGTCCTTCGCATCCTGGTCCATGATCTCCTGGAAGGCCTGTTCGGCAAAACTCTGCTTGGTCGTTTCATCATTTTCATCCACCACATGTGCATTGGTGATGACATATCCGTCCGGGGTAACGATAAAACCCGATCCCACCATGGTGGTGTTCAGTTCCTTGGAAACCCTTTCGGTTCCTTTCATCATATACTTTTCGATATTCTGGCTGAAGGCCTTGATATAACTGGTCCAGAAAAGATCGGTCGTAAATTTCCCGGCAGCTTCCAGGTCGGCACGCACCTGCCGTGCGAGCTCACCCAGCGCGGCTTCATCGATCTCAGGCTGAATGGCGGTAACGGTGCCCTTGAAGGTGGCCAGTATCATGACCGTACCCGGTTTATTTCGCTCTGCGATCTGAACAGGTGTGAGTTTTTGGGCGAAAGAGGCGATTGCAAAGAAAATCGGGAGAATTAGGAGGTACCTTCTCATACTGTTTGGTTTTGGATGAATAAAGCAGCAGGAATAAAGATACTTCACTGGTTGGAATATTTCCTCCCCCAAAAACAGGATTACCTAAAAGCAATGGAAACGCTCGTGGCAGGCCTTTTCCAGCATTTCCCGGTCATCGGGGTGGGCAATATTGATCAGGTCCCTAGCCCGCTGGCGCATGTTCTTCCCAAATAAATAGGCGGTTCCGTATTCCGTGATCACGTAATGGATATGACCACGGGTGGTAACCACCCCGGCCCCGGATTTTAAAAAGGGTACGATCCTGTTCACGCCCTTTGAGGTCCTGCTGGTCAGCGCAATGATCGGCTTGCCGCCTTCGCTTAGGGCGGCACCCCGCATAAAGTCCATCTGCCCGCCAATACCGCTGTATTGCAGTGTGCCGATGGAATCGGAGCATACCTGGCCCGTGATATCCACTTCAATGGCGCTGTTGATGGCGATCACCTTGGGGTTGCGGCGTATGACATGCGGGTCGTTCACATAATCGATATCGAGAAAAGCAAAGGCAGGATTATCATCCACATAATCATATAACCGGCGGGTTCCCACGGCAAAACCGGTGACCGTTTTATTCGGGTGGATCTTTTTCTTCGTATTGTTGATCACATCCCGGTCAAAAAGATCGATAATGCCATCGCTGCACATTTCGGTATGTACGCCCAGGTTCTTATGGTGGTAGAGCGATTTCAGCACTGCATCTGGAATGGTGCCGATCCCCATCTGCAGGGTGCTCCCGTCCTCGATCATATCCGCGATAATTTTGCCGATCTGTAATTCCTCCTTCCCTACTTTGGTACCATAATCCACTTCGGGCAATTCTTCTTCATGGTAAACCATGGAGGTAAATCGCTTGGTATGGATCAGGCTGTCGCCATGCGTACGGGGAACCCTTGGATTC
This sequence comes from Chitinophagaceae bacterium, assembly GCA_044229375.1. Taxonomy (GTDB): domain Bacteria; phylum Bacteroidota; class Bacteroidia; order Chitinophagales; family Chitinophagaceae; genus JJ008. Next base: position 15,900 of record JBGATE010000023.1, on the reverse strand, counting down.
ACCTGGGCAATGATATGCGTGGCCGTGTTCACGGCGCTGCGGGCGATATCCACCGATACACCCAGAGAACAATACCCGTGCTGATCAGGCGGGGAGACCTGCACGATCGCCACATCAATATGCATCTCCCTTCTGAAAAGATCGGGTATATCACTCAGGAAAACGGGGATGAAATCAGCCCTCCCCTCATTCACTGCCTGGCGCACCGTTTGTGAAACAAACATGCAGTTGATATGAAAGGAATCCGCATATTGTGGTTTCTCGATCTCGATATCTCCCTGCACCGTAATAAATGTGAGTTCCACATTCTTTAATTCCGGGGCCCGTTTCGCGAGCTCCCTCATCAGGTAAAGGGGGGTTTGGGCGCTTCCATGTACAAACACCCGGTGGCCGGATTGTATAACAGACAATGCTTCTTCGGCCGACTTATAATTCACTGGTAGTTTCATGCGGCAAAACTATTGGGTTAACCCACACGGGAAGATGATATTATTTAATGGGGAAAATGACAAGGATCAGGGTATTTAACGGGTTACCAGCCATTCCAGCGCCAGCTCGTATCCTTTAAGACCCAGTCCGAATATGCTGCCCGCCGCCTTGCCGCTTATATGGGATAATTTGCGGAATTCTTCCCGCGCATGCACATTGGAAATATGCACTTCCACCACCGGAGCGGTAATGGCCGCCACTGCATCCCCGATGGCCACGGAAGTATGGGTATAACCCCCGGGATTGAGAATGACGCCGTCGTGATCAAAGCCGACCCTTTGCAGTTCATTGACCAGTTCACCCTCCACATTACTCTGGAAAAAATGGATGGATACCTCCGGGTATTTTTTTTGGAGCGATTCCAGGTATTGCTCAAAAGGCTGGTTGCCGTAAATATCCGTTTCCCTTTTACCGAGCAGGTTCAGGTTGGGACCATTGATGATCGCGATCTTCATGACCCGAATATAATTCAAATAAAAAAGCTGCCGAAATCGGCAGCTTTCGGGAAGCGTCTGGCCGCTTGCGGGAATCGTCAGGCCGCTTTGAAATCATTCATTGAATTAATCAATATCTGCAAGCGGCCAGACGCTCCCCAGGCGACCAATCTCTTATTAATACACCGTTACGATCGGCACGGTCTTCACCAGCACATTATCGTGGTAGAAATTCACTTTTTTCATTGACCGGTCCTTGGGAACCGCTATCATTGAAACCGGCATAGTTACTTCCGCGGCCGGTCCTTCCCGTTTTACATTGAAATAAACGTTCAGTGTGCCATTCACCAGTTCAGTCTTTTTGAACTTTACCCGGTAGCTGTTATGAACCGTTTCCACTTTCGCTGCCAGCACCATCTGCACTTCAAAACGGGGGCGAAGCACCGAATCATGTTCGGGTTCGAAATCCGTTTCAAAAACATCTTCGCTGGTCACCACCCAGAGGTTAAAATCTGAACGGTCAATAATGTTGCTGCGGAGCTTATACCCGGTCAGTTCCACCACATCGGTTGTAACCGGTAACTCATTTTTCGGGATACTGAAAGCAGTGAGCATAATTCCTGCCAGTACTATTACGATTATCTTTTTCATGGCCTTTCTTTTTATTAACCCAAAGGAACGAAGGATAAACTCACGGGGAAAGGTCATCCTGTACGAACTGTCATTTTCCCGTAGCGGATTGTAGTAAGCGGTAAGTATATGATAACTACTACACTAACAAGAGTTTGTACCAGGTGTGTTAAAGCTCAAACGGGGCGCCGGACCCGGGATAATATATCGCTGTCGTACAGGGCGTAATGCGGCCCGGGTTTGTTAAGTGGTATTCAAACCCAGAGATTGGAAGTAACGGTGTTGCACCGGGGATTTACTTAGATGTTGGGCACTCCAAGCCTGTTTATCCCTGGGTTGAAAAAAGGGTGCTTAAAAAATTAATTCTTCTGCGCCTTAATCATTTCAATGAATTCATCGAACAGATAACGGCTGTCATGCGGTCCCGGGGTGGCTTCGGGGTGATACTGCACGGAAAATGCCGGTTTCCCTTTTACACGGATCCCCTCGATCGACTGGTCGTTCAGGTTCACGTGGGTGATCTCAATATGCGCGGCTTTTTTTACGGCTTCCGGATCCACGCCAAAACCGTGATTCTGCGTGGTGATCTCGGAACGCCCGGAGATGATATTCTTTACCGGGTGATTCAATCCCCGGTGACCATGGTGCATCTTGAAAGTTGGTATATCGTTGGCCAGGGCCAGTAACTGGTGTCCGAGACAGATCCCGAAAACCGGTTTTTCTTCCTTCAGTATCTGCTTAAGGGTAGCAATGGCATAATCCATTGGCGCCGGGTCGCCCGGGCCGTTGGAGATAAAATAGCCCCTTGGCTGAAATTTCTTTACTTCTTCCAGTGAGGTTTTGGCCGGAAATACTTTTACATATGCGCCCCTGTCCACCATGCACTGCAGGATATTCTTTTTCACTCCGTAATCCATCACGGCAATACGTATGGGGGAATGGGCATCTCCCATTTCATAGCTTGCAGTCGTACTGACCCTGGAAGCCAGTTCAAGGCCATCCATATTGGGAGTTTCCGCCAGTTTCTTTTTTAAAACCTCCAGGTCCGTGGTTTCTGAAGAAATGATGCAGTTCATGGCTCCTTTCGTACGGATATGGGCCACCAGAGCCCGGGTATCCACCCCTTCGATCGAGACGATCTTGTTCGCCCTGAGATAATCGTTCAGCGAACCATTGGCCATTTTGCGGGAATATTGGTCCTCAAGGTTACGGCCGATCAGCCCGTTGATCTTCACGCTGTCGCTCTCCACATCCGCATCCTTAACCCCGTAATTGCCGATATGGGCGCTGTTCATGATCAATACCTGCCCGAAATAACTGGGGTCGGTGAAGACTTCCTGGTAACCGGTCATACCTGTATTGAAACAGATCTCACCGGTGGTGGTACCAATGGCGCCAAAAGCCTGGCCATGGGCAACGGTACCGTCAGCCAGCAGTAAAACAGCGGGAATGGGAGAATTAAGCATGATTTACGGTATTTGTCTCTTTAATGACTCTGTAGAGTCCTGCGAACAAATTGCGCAAATCTACTGCAGAAAGGCGGATTTGATGAAATCAATATTACCCAATTATTCACAATGAAACACCAGGCTGTAACCGACCGATACTCCTAACTCCTATCTCCTAACTACACAAAGGTTCCTGCTGGCTCAAACAATGAAAACTCCCCAATCCCCAGATGATGTCCGTGGAATCGATCCCGACTACTTCCCGGGTAGGGAAACAGTCCCGGATGATCCGGAGCGCATTATCATCTCTTTCAGAACGGAAAGTTGGGACGATCACAGAGTTATTGGCGATATAGAAATTGGCATAGGAACAGGGAAGTCGCTGGTCCTCGTAGACCAGTTCTTCCGGCATGGGCAACTCAACGATATTGAGTTGTTTGCCGTTCAGCAATCGCATCGCCTTTAATTGTTGCAGGTTATGCTGAAGCAGTTCATAATTCTCATCCTGTTTATTTTCCTCTATCACGGTGATAACCGTGTCCTCATTCACAAAACGCACCGTATCATCAATATGCCCGTCGGTATCATCTCCCACGATCCCTTCATCCACCCAAAGCACCTGCTCCATTCCGTAATACTGGCAAAGGTACTCCTCGATCTGCTGCTGATCGAGATGAGGGTTCCGGTTCGGATTCAGCAAACAGGCGGTGGAGGTCATCACGGTTCCTCTGCCATTGAATTCAACAGAACCTCCTTCCATAACGATACCCGGGTGATAAACGGGAATATTGAAATGTTTTCCGATCAGGGTGGGTACCACATCATCCAGGTCGTAAGGCGGATACTTATTGCCCCATGCATTATAACCCCAGTCCACGATCACTTTTTTGACGGCCGCTGCCGGGTTGACCAGGAAGGCCGGACCATGATCGCGGCACCAGGCATCGTTGGTGGGATGAAAAAAGAATTCCACCTTGCTCAAATCAACCTGGTCCTTCTCCATCCAACTGATAGCAACCGATTTCATCGCCTCGTCCGCCACATTGATCCGAACCAGTTCCCCCTTTGTCAGTTCTTTTATGAATTTCACATAGGAAGGATAGATCATCTCGATCTTCCCCGGCCAGGAAGCCTCCTTGTGCGGCCAACTGAGCCATGTGGAAACATGAGGGGCGAATTCAGCGGGGAAATAGTAGCCGAGTAGTTTGGGGGTGATTAAGTCCGGAAGTCCGGAAGACGGAAAGTCTGGAAGATTTTTCGTGCTCAAAATATATTTATTTATTGCAGGGTTTTGCGTAAAGAATTAATCATCACAAGTATCTCTTCACATAGTTTATAAATTTGGATGAAATCTGTTTCCTTCAAATAACCTCTTCTTCTGGCCAGGTAAATACAAGCTACTACTTCAACTAAAGACCGGAGGGCTATACCCAGGAAGCGGCTGAATTCAGCGTTAGATTGTCCTGTGGAACCTTCCGCGATATTTAGTGAAACTGAATCAGACGCTCTCTTTATTTGGGAGACAAGCACATATGTTTCGTCTTTGGGAAATGCTTTTGTAGCCTTGTTTACCATGTCCGACAAATCAACCGCTTTTTGCCACACGATCAGTTTCTCAAATTTGAATGCCATTACCGATGTATTAAAAGTTAGAAAATAATACCAGCGGTAGCAGTATTATCAACAAACTTTCAAGCTTATGGCCTTACGGATTTCCCGACTTACGGATTTCCCGACTTACGGTCTTCCCGACTTACGGACTTCCCGACTTACGGACTTCCCGACTCCCCGAACCATCAATCAATAAACCTCAATAATATCGGATCATAAGAATCAATCCTCCTGTCCCGCATAAACGGCCAGTGCGTCCGGTACTGATCCGTTTTAGCCAAATCGATTTCAACGACTTTAACTTCCTCCGTTTCATGGGGTGCCTGGTACAGAATCGTGCCGAACGGATTGGAGACAAAGGATCCTCCCCAGAATTTCATAGCGCCGTTCTGCTCCAGCCCCACCCTGTTCACACTCACTACGTGCACCCCGTTCGCCACGGCATGACTGCGCTGGATGGTTTGCCAGGCACCGTACTGTTCCGCATTGGTTGCCTCGTCCTGTGAAGTGGCCCAGCCAATGGCGGTCGGGTAGAAAAGTATCTCAGCGCCCATCAGTGCCGTGATCCTGGCGGCTTCGGGGTACCACTGGTCCCAGCAGATCAATACACCGATGCTGGCGAATTTTGTTTTCCAGACTTTATAACCCAGGTCGCCAGGGGTAAAATAGAACTTCTCGTAATAGGCAGGGTCGTCCGGAATATGCATTTTCCGGTATTTGCCCAGGTAAGAGCCGTCCGCGTCAATGACCGCGGTGGTATTATGGTAGATGCCCTGTGTTCTTTTTTCAAAAAGAGATGCGATGATCACCACACCCAGCTCGCCCGCAACTTTTTGCAGCGCTTCGGAGGAGGGACCGGGTACGGGTTCCGCAAGTTGGAAATTATCGTAATCCTCCACATCGCAGAAATACAGGGAAGTAAACAATTCCTGCAGGCAAACGATCTGCGCACCGCCGGCCGCTGCCCTGCGTACGCCGTCGATCGCCTTAGCGAGATTCTCCTCTTTCTTGCTGGTGCAGCTCATCTGTACCAAACCGACCTTAACGTTGCTCATAGCATTGATTGAGATGCAAAAATAACAGATTGATTTCAGCCCGGTGCAAATTACGGGACCCGGTTCACACGAAAAAAGCCCCCCGTAAAGGAGGGCTTCGTATGGAAAGATGTTGAAGGTTTATTCGGCGCTCTTTTCTTCAGTTGCTTTTTCCGCTGTCTTGTCAGCGGCTTCAGCCTTTTTCTTTGCTCCGCCGGCACGACGGGTCTTCTTGGTAGCGGTTTTTGCTTCCTCCTTACCCTTACCGTAGATCTCGTTGAAATCAACCAGTTCGATCAGGGCCGTTTCCGCATTGTCGCCGGGACGGGCGCCCAGTTTGATGATACGGGTATAGCCACCGGGACGACCGGCCACTTTCTCCGCCACATTGCTGAACAGTTCAGTCACCGCTTCCTTATCCTGCAGGTAACTGAATACGATCCGGCGCTGGTGCGTGGTATTGCTCTTGCCCTTGGTGATCAGGGGTTCAACATACACACGCAGGGCCTTGGCTTTGGCAACCGTGGTTACAATCCGTTTGTGTTCGATCAGCTGGCAGGCGAGGTTGCTGAGCAACGCATCCCTGTGGGCTTTCTTTCTTCCGAGGTTCTTTACTTTGTCTCCGTGACGCATGACGTTTGAGTTTTTAGATGCTGCACCGTGTCAGGATTTGCAACATTTGCTGCCAATAATTACGCAGCTGTTATAAAAAAAGAATCTATACACTTTCAGACCCTACGCCTCCCCGCGGGGAGGTTTGGAGGGGCTTTTATATCTCACTCGCATCAATACCCAGCTTTGCCAGATCCATTCCAAAATGCAACCCCCTTTCGGTCAGCACCTGCTCGATCTCCGCCAGTGATTTCTGGCCGAAGTTGCGGAATTTCATCAGGTCTTCCTGCTCGTACTGCACCAGTTCGCTCAGTGAATTGATCTTCGCCGCTTTCAGGCAGTTAAAGGCCCTTACGGAAAGATCGAGATCCTCGAGCGGGGTCTTCAGCACCTTGCGGAGCTGCAGGGTCTGCTCATCCACCAGGTCCTCTTTCTTCTCTTCCTTATTATCGAATGTGATGTTCTCGTCGGTAATGATCATCAGGTGCTGGATCAGTATCCTGGAAGCCTGTTTTACGGCCTCTTCCGGATGGATGGTGCCGTCGGTGGAAACCTCCATGATCAGTTTTTCGAAGTCGGTCCTTTGTTCCACACGGGTGTTCTCGATCGTGTACTTCACGTTCTTGATCGGGGTGAAGATAGAATCGATGGGAATATATCCCAGCGGCGCATCTTTCGGTTTGTTATCTTCCGCGGGAACATAACCGCGGCCCTTGCCGATGGTCAGTTCGATATCCATACGTGCCGAGGAATCCAGTGTGCAGATCAGCAGGTCGGGATTCATGATCTGGAAGGAATGGGTACCCTCTCCGATCATACCGGCCGTGAATTCGGTCTTGTTCTTGATGGACAGGATGATCTTTTCGTTGGCCACTTCATGGTCAACCGCTTTCTTGAACCGCACCTGTTTCAGGTTCAGGAATATTTCCACCACATCTTCGCTGATGCCTTTCATCGTGGCGAACTCATGATCCACACCTTCGATCTTCACGCCAATGATCGCATAGCCTTCCAGCGAGCTGAGGAGTACGCGGCGCAGCGCATTACCAATGGTAACGCCGTAACCGGGCTCCAGCGGACGAAACTCGAACTGGGCTTCGAAATCAGTTGCTTTTTGCAGAATGATCTTATCGGGTTTCTGGAAATTTAAAATGGCCATATTTCTATTTTAGATTTATAATTTAATAATTCAGGTCGAATCGTCTTTGCAAACAGGCATTCATCATTGCCCATTCACCATTCACCTTACTTGCTGTACAATTCCACGATCAGTTGCTCCTTGATGTTCTCCGGAACGCTTTCCCTTTCAGGATAGGTGATGAAAGTGCCTTTCATCTCGGTTTCGTTCCAGTCGAGCCAGGAGAATTTGGGATTCTTCGGCCTCAGCACGCTGGTGATCGAAGTTCTCCCCCTGCTGTTTTCCTTAATAGTGATCACATCACCCGGTTTCAGCTGGCAGGAAGGAACGTTTACCACTTCCCCGTTCACCTCAATATGCTTGTGGCTCACGAGCTGGCGGGCGGTGGGACGGCTGGGTGCGATACCCATACGGAAAACCGTATTGTCAAGGCGTGCTTCACAAAGCTTGATCAGGTTCTCACCGGTAACACCCCTGCGGCGGGCGGCTTCTTCAAATGTTTTGCGGAATTGTTTTTCGAGGATCCCGTAGGTGTACTTGGCTTTTTGCTTTTCGCGGAGCTGCAGTGCGTATTCGCCCAGTGTTTTACGCTTGCGTTTTTCACCGTGCATACCCGGGGGGATGCTGTTCTTTGTCAGCCATTTACCATTGCCCAGGATGGGCTCACCAAAAATGCGGGAAATCTTGGTCTTTGGACCAGTGTACCTTGCCATAGTTTTTTTTCATTTACGCTTTTTTGTAACGGTGCTTTGATCAGTAAAAGCGTTAAAAATCAATCAGGCACCCTTTTTTTAAATGAAGCTCTTGGCTCAATATGTCTGAAGACTGAGGTCTGAGGTCTGAGGTCTGAGGTCTGAGGTCTGAGGTCTGAGGTCTGAGGTCTGAAGTTCACTTAAGGTGAGTTCACTTCCGACTTCCGACTTCTGACTTCTGACTTCCGACTTCCGTCTTCCGTTTAAACTCTTCTCTTCTTCGGCGGACGGCAGCCATTATGCGGCATGGGCGTCACATCCTTGATCATCACTACTTCGATACCGCTTTGTGAAAGCGAGCGGATCGAACTTTCACGACCGGCGCCGGGGCCTTTCACAAATACGTCCACTCTTTTCAGACCGGCGTCAAAAGCTGTTTTGGCAGCATCCGCGGCGGCCATCTGTGCGGCGTAAGGGGTGTTTTTCTTGGAACCTTTAAAGCCCATTTTACCGGCGCTGCTCCAGGAGATCACCTGTCCGTTCTTATTGGTCAGGCTGATGATGATGTTGTTGAACGTGGCGGAGATATGCGCGTCTCCGTATGCATCCACTTTTACCACTCTTTTCTTTGCAGCGGCCTTTGCGCTAACCTGCTGCTGTGCTTGTGCTTTTGCCATAATCGTTGTTCTGAGGTAGTCTTTTTCGTTTTTAAATAAGGCCCCGCTTTCGCGAAGCTAAATCAATCCTCCTGCTGACCTACGAAGCGATCCGGAATTGATTTGAATGATCCTGTAAGTCTCCTTCGCCTCCGACCCAGGATGACAATTAATCAGTCTTTGTCATCCTGAATGAAGTGAAGGTTTATTTCTTCGGCGCCTTCTTCTTACCGGCGACTGTCTTACGCTTTCCTTTCCTTGTACGGCTGTTGGTTTTGGTACGCTGTCCGCGAACGGGCAGGCCCTTACGGTGACGAAGACCGCGGTAGCAGGCGATGTCCAGCAGGCGCTTGATACTCATCTGCACTTCCGAACGGAGCTGACCTTCCACTTTCAGTTCTTCCGTGATCACGTTACGGATGGCATTGAGCTCATCATCGTTCCACTCATTCACCTTCTTGCTGCGGTCAATATTATTCTTGTCAAGAATGTACCTGGCAGTGGAGGGTCCGATACCATAGATATAGGTAAGACCTATTTCGCCTCTTTTGTTTTTAGGTAAGTCAACACCGGCAATACGAGCCATATTCTTTGTTTATAGTTTTAAATTTCCTTTTTTACTGGTCCGGAAGATATCGCACAAAAACGGGTAATCTCTTTCTGTCTTTCGGTCTTCCTGACTTTACAAATCAACCCTGCCTTTGCTTGAAGCGGGGATTCTTTTTGTTAATAACGTACAGCTTGCCCTTACGGCGAACGATCTTGCAGTCTACGCTTCTTTTCTTAATGGATGCTCTTACTTTCATTGTTATTGCTTTATCTCCTAACCCTGAACTCTGAACCCAGAGCTCAGAACTATGAATTTATTTATACCTGAAATTGATCCTTCCCCTTGTCAGGTCGTAAGGCGACAACTCCACCCCCACTTTATCCCCCGGCAGGATGCGGATATAGTGCATCCTCATTTTCCCCGAGATGGTAGCCAGTATCTCATGACCATTTTCCAGCTTCACCCTGAACATAGCATTAGACAAGGCCTCTATTATTGTACCATCCTGTTTTATAAGGGGTTGTTTCGACATATTTTTTGGGAACGCAAAGGTAAGTGTATCAGCGCTAAAAAAGAAAAAACCCCTCGCTTTTTTAGGGGTTATGTGGAAAAAGACCGGCTTCCGGGGACAGAAGCAATTAAATATTGATTATCAATGCTTTTCGAGATGCACCTTGGTCATATCATGGTACAGGTTCTGTAACTCATGAACGGCCAGGGGGACATTGAAATGGCGCCGGTCCTCCCGCCACCACATTTCAATATTGGAAAAATCGCCTTTTTTGGGGGTAACCAGGCGAAAAGAATCCTTTTTATACTTTACCGAACCGTCGGTTTCCTCCCTGGTAAAACCAAGCTCCAGGAGCTGATTCTCATCCAGGGGTACGGCCGTCATCTCTTCCGGTGTGTACCAGAATTCCTGGATACCGTTATCCACCAGTGCCTGGTTTTCCTCGTGACTGGTTCTGACCACGGTTCCTACGCGCATAATGCCTTCATCATTTACCATTATGAGATCGCCTGACTTAAGATTCCCGATTTTGAGCATAGCATTCGTTTTTGGTAAGCCGAATATAAAAAAGTTTGGAGGAAAATGAAAAACTTTGAAAAACGATTTTCCGGGTTAAAACTGTATATTCAGGAATTGTTTTACCATAACCTGATCAGTTTATGAAAAAGAATCTATGGGGGGCAGCGCTCCTGTCCTGCTGCATCATCCTCTTTTCCTGCGGAAGCAAAAAAGAAACCGCGGCTTCCATCGCCCAGAAATGGTGCGATCTGAACGCCAAAGCCTATAAGGCCGCAGAGGGCGCTGAAAAAGAAGCGGCGGAAAAGGCCCGGACCGAATTTGAGAACTCCATGGAAGCAAAATACAAGGCTGACGAAGCCTTTATGAAAGAAGTGGAAAAGGAAGTGGAGAAATGCGAAGCCGCTTCGGAAGGCAGGAAGTGATCTTTTCCCGTTGATCATTCCATAGACCCGTCATCGTTCAGCTTCGTTTCCGGTAGCTGATGACGGCCCATGTGTTGAACAGCGCGGCGAATCCGGCCATGATCAGCAGGTGGTAACGTATATCTGCCAGCTTACTTCCCCGGAGCACCACCATCCGCATGACTTCTATGAAATAGGAAACGGGGTTGAACCGCGTGATCCATTGCGCCCACCCGGGCATACTGTCAATGGAAGTATACAGCCCGCCCAGCAAAATAAAGATCATCATCAGGAAAAAGGATACCAGCATCGCCTGCTGCTGGGTTTGCGCATAGGTGGAGACAAGCAATCCCAATCCGAGGACGGCAAAAAGGTATACCCCCGCAAAAACATATATGGTTAGAAAACTTCCTGCCGGCAGGATACCATAGGCCAGCCTGGATATCAATAACCCGATCGTAAGCACGAACATGCCCAGCATCCAGAACGGCACCAGTTTTCCGATAATGAAATGGTATTTCTTCACCGGTGTCACGTTGATCTGCTCGATCGTTCCGATCTCTTTTTCCCTGACTATATTGATGGCGGTGAGATTGGCCCCGATCATGGTGAGCAGGATGACCAGGATCCCCGGCACCATGAAATATTTGTAATTCATCTGCGGGTTGTACCAATTGGAAAAAGTGACATCGATCTGCGTTTCGGGACTAAACCGGGGCAGCTGGATCCATTCCATCCTTATCTCCTGGTTAAGCTCGCGGATGATACTCCTCAGGTAAGCGCCGCCCAGGTTCGCCTTGGTGCCGTTGATGGCATTCAGCGCCAGGAAGAGCGTTGCCGCATCCTCTTTTACCAGTTGCGTTTCAAACCGGGCGGGTATCTCCAGTACGAGATCCGCTTTGTCCCTTTCCACCTCGTCCAGGGCCTCCGGGTACGACATCGCATAGGAGGAAAGATGAAAATACCCGGTGGAAGTGATCCTGGAAATGAGTTGCCGGGAATAATCGGAATGATCATTGTCCACCACGGCAATCCTGATCCCCTTTACTTCATAATCCGCGGCCCAGGGCAGTATCAGTAACTGAATGATGGGCATCACGAAGATCAGGCGCAAAATGGAAGGATCCCGGAATATCTGCCGGAACTCCTTTTGCAGTAAAAAGCGCAGTGTTCTCATGCCAGCCTGATTTTAAATTTTTTAATGGCCACCGCCAGGAAGAAAAAAAGCATACCCGTTAAGATCGCCAGTTCTTTCCAGATTGCGCCAACCCCCAGTCCCTTGATCATGACATCCTTCACCATACTGTAATACCATTTCGCCGGAACAATATTGGAAATGATACGCAGCGGAAGGGGCATATTTTCCACCGGGAACATAAATCCGCTGAGCATCACCGTTGGCAGGAAAAGGGCCACCAGGGAAATGAACATGGCCGTTTGCTGAGTGGCGGTTGCCGCGGAAATCAGCAGGCCCAGTGCCAGTGAGACAAGGATGAACAGGATACTGATCCCCATCAATAACCCCAGGCTCCCGTTGACGGGCACTTCCAGCACAAAAACGCTCAGCAACAAGATGCTGATGATATTGACAGTGGAAAGCAGCAGGTAGGGAATGGCCTTGGCAAGGACCACCAGCACCGGTCTGACCGGTGAAACAAGCAATATTTCCATCGTACCGGTCTCTTTTTCGCGTACAATGGTAATAGCGGTCATCAGCGTACAAACCAGCAGTAAAACCATGGCCATCACACCCGGTACAAAATTGAAAGCCCCCTTGAGCTGCGGGTTATAGAGCATCCGCATTTCCGTATGGATGCGGTAGGGCAACTGCCGGTCATCCGTGATTCGTTGCTGGTAATCCATAATCACCGAAGTGGCATAATTGGTGAGCTGGTTGGCCGTATTGGGATCGGATGCATCGGCGATCAGTTGCACCTGCGCCCGGTTGAAGTGGAGCAGGTCCTCCCCGAAATGTTGCGGAAAAACAACCGCGAGCCTGATGCGGCCTTTCCTGAATTCCTCTTCCACCTGCTGATAGGTATGAAGGTTCTTTTCCAGGTCGAAATAACGGCTGGCATCCAGTTCGGCGATCAGGGATGACGTAGCGGCATCTTTTGAATTATCCAGGACGGCGATCTTTGAATTCTTCACTTCATTGGTGAGGGCAAAACCGAAAATGATGATCTGCACCACCGGCATACCCAGGAGAATGAACATCGTTCTCCTGTCACGGAAGATGTGATGAAACTCCTTTCTTACAAATGAGATGAATTGTTTCATACGTGGTATTTACTTCTTACCCGTTGTTTTTCTTTCATTGTATTGCCGGAGGGCAGGCTGACATCAACGCATGCGTTGACGCTATTCCCCCCTCTTCGCTTTTCTCGCCAGTTTCAAAAAAACCTCATCCATCGATGCCGCACCATAGGTCTTTTTAAGTTCTCCCGGGGCATCCATCGCTTCGATCCTCCCGTCGACCATGATGCAAACCCGGTTGCAGTATTCCGCTTCATCCATATAGTGCGTCGTAACAAAAACAGTGGTGCCATCCGCCGCGGCCTTATAGATCATGCTCCAGAACTCCCGTCTTGTCACGGGGTCAACTCCCCCCGTGGGCTCATCCAGGAAAACGATCTCCGGTTCATGGAACAAAGCAACCGAAAACGCGAGTTTCTGTTTCCATCCCAGTGGTAAGGAACGCACCAGCACATTCTTTTCCTTCTCCAGGTGCAACTGGTCGAGGATCGCCTCTGTTTTACGGCTGATAAAGGCATCACTCCTGCCGTAAATACCTCCGTAGAACCGCATATTCTCCTTTACGGTCAGGTCATCGTAGAGCGAGAACTTCTGGCTCATGTAACCAATACTTTTTTTGATTTTTTCGTTCTCGCGGTAAACATCGAAACCGGCCACGGTGGCCTTTCCGGATGTGGGCATGGATAAACCGCATAGCATCCGCATCGCGGTGGTCTTGCCCGCCCCGTTGGCGCCGAGAAAACCGAAGATCTCTCCCTTGATCACTTCAAACGAAATGGCATCCACGGCGGTGAAATCGCCAAACCGTTTCGTAAGATCCCCGGCCACTATCGCTTTTGAATGGTTCATTTATTCTTTCATTAACGCGATAAAACAATCTTCAATATTGGCTGTCGTTCTTTCCACCTCCAGGCCCTCCCACTCCGTAACGGCCAGTTTATCTTTTAAAGAAGCCGCGGCGTTTTCTTCCTTCATCACCACGTGGTGGTATTCTCCAAAAGGATAAGCGTCATCCACGGTATCCGTTTGCTTCAGCCTTTCGAGCAGGGGCAGCATGGCATTGGCCTTTACCGCAAGCAAGGGCTTTTTGAAACCGGCCACCACGGCCGCCGGTGTATTGACCGATAATATCTTTCCTTTTTGCAGCAGCGCGATCCGGTCACAAAGCCCTGCCTCGTCCATATAGGGCGTGGAGACAAGGATGGTGATCCCCTTTTCTTTCAGCCCTTTCAGCATCTCCCAGAATTCCTTTCTGCTTACGGCATCCACACCGGTAGTGGGTTCATCGAGAAATAACATGCTGGGACTATGGATCAGCGCGCAGCTAAGCGCCAGTTTTTGTTTCATCCCGCCCGATAATTTCCCCGCCCTCCTGTCATTGAAAGGTTCGATCTGTGAATAGATATCTTTAATGAGATGGTAATTTTCCCGGATACTCCCGTTGAAAATAGTGGCGAAGAATTCCAGGTTCTCTTCTACTGTAAGATCCGGGTAGAGGGAAAACCGCCCGGGCATATATCCCACTTTCTTACGGATCTGCCAGAAGTCTTTTACCACATCCATTCCTTCAACCTCCGCCCGGCCGCTGTCAGCCAATAATAAAGTGGTGAGTATCCTGAACAGGGAGGTCTTGCCGGCGCCGTCCGGACCGATGATACCGAACAACTCGCCCTTGCCGACTTCAAAGGAAATATCGCAAAGCGCGGAAACTTCCTTCTTTTTGCCATAGGTCTTACTAATATTTTCTACCGTTACAGTTGACATTTATTGTTATTCCTAATAATAAGACTGATCATTTATTCAAAAATGTTCAATGAGCAATGTTCAATGCTCAATTTTCAACCCGCATCCCGTTAACATGAGCATTGAACATAGATCGTTGAGCATTGAGCGTTTCTTAATTAATCTTCATTTCAGCATACATCCCGATCTTCAGCAACCCATCATTCTTTACCTTAATCTTCACCGCATACACCAGGTTCACCCGTTCCTCTTTTGTTTGTATGGTCTTTGGGGTGAACTCGGCCTTATCACTGATCCATATTATTGAACCGGGCATTTCACGATAGCCCCCTTTACCATCATCCACCATCACCTTCACCGTTTGGCCGAGTTTTACCTGCGCCAGCTGGTTGCCGCTGAGATAAGCCCTGAGCGTGATAAAGGAAAGGTCAGCGATCTTATACAAGGCCTTTCCGGGGGCCGTGATCTCCCCTTCCTCTGCATATTGGGTGATCACGGTCCCGCTTACGGGATTGACAATGGAAGCGCGCTTTAGCTGGTCCTCGATCTGTGCCACCCGTTTGGACAAGGGCTTTGATTCACTCAGCACCGAGCGGTTCTGCGTAGCCACATTGGAGCGCTGTACCTGTATCTGCTGTCGGGTCACCCCCATTTGTTTTTTTACCACATCCACCTGGGCATTGATATCATCGAGTTGCTTCCCGGTGGCCGCGTCGGCTTTGATAAGATTTTCCACGCGCTGTTTTTCATGCAGGAGATTGTCGAGCTGCGACTGCTGCACCTGCAACTGGTTTTCCAGCAACTGCACCTGCGGTCCCACATCCGCCGTTTTCTCCCGCAGCGATTCGATACTGGCCTCCACCTGCTCCTTTTGCAGCGAGAGGTTGCCGGCATCCACCACGCCCACGATACTGTCTTTTGCCAGCACCGAGCCCTCATCGATATTGAGCAGGATGAGCTTTCCTCCCAGTTCGGAGGAAACGATCACCTCATCGGCCTCAAAAGTGCCCGAGGCGTCAAAGTTGTTGTTGCCGTTTTTGCAGGATGACAATAACAATCCGGATATGATCAATAGCAGAACTTGCTTCATAGTTATATAGTTATTATTTAAAAATATTCAACAAACAATGATCAATGTTCAATGCTCAACTTTTGGAATCCAACAATGAAAATTGA
>JBGATE010000239.1:0-3990 GCA_044229375.1 Chitinophagaceae bacterium | reverse complement strand
GTTTGTGGATGGATCCGCCTTTCATTTATATGCAGGCAGTATCAGCGCCTTGTCAACGGTACACAACACGCACCCCGATAAGAATCTTTATTTCACAGAGCAGTGGACGGGAGCAAGCGGGAGTTTTAACGGGGACCTGAACTGGCATGTAAAGAACGTGCTGATTGGCGCGGTAAGGAACTGGAGCCGGGTCGTGCTTGAATGGAACCTGGCCAATGATCCTGCCTATGGACCTCATACGCCGGGCGGGTGCACGGAATGCAAGGGTGCGTTAACGATCAGCGGTTCATCCTTTACAAGGAATGTGAGCTATTACATTATTGCACACGCATCCAAATTCGTTCCGGCCGGCTCCGTAAGGATACAGAGCGCCGAAGTGGTCAATCTTCCCAATGTGGCGTTTAAAACTCCTTCGGGCAAAAAAGTGCTCATCGTGCTGAATGAAAGCGGCACGGCGCAGGGATTCAAAATCAAATACAAAGGGAAATGGGTCTTTACCTCGCTCAACGCAGGCGCGGTGGCAACCTATACCTGGTAAACTGTTTAAAAAATTTGTATGAAAAGCAATGGAATCGTACTGATCTTACTGGTATTATTTTCCTGTTCTGAAAAGAAAAAGGAGGCGGGTGACAAAACTAGTGCACCTGCATTTTCAACCGACGGGAAAAAAGTGCTGGTCTACACCACGGCCGACAGCAGCGATCTCCGGCTCTCACTGACGGATACGCTGGAGTTCAAAGAAATGGGACAGCCTTTCGAAACACAGGTCTGCGTGTTTGTGGATCCCGCCCGGACCTTCCAGTCCTTTTTCGGGATCGGGGCTGCCATGACGGATGCATCCGCGGAAACATTTTATAAACTTCCGAAAGAAAAGCAACAGGAGTTTTTAACGGCCTACTTTGATAAACAAAAGGGGATAGGATACACGGTTGCCCGCGCGAATATCAACAGTTGTGATTTCAGCAGTGACAGGTACACCTATGTACAGGACAATGACAGGGATTTAAAGACCTTCAATATTGAACACGACAGGAAATACAAGATCCCTTTTATCAAAGAAGCCATGAAAGCCGCTGGAGGCAGCCTGAACCTGTTCGCCAGCCCCTGGAGCCCTCCCGCCTGGATGAAGGATAATAATGATATGCTGCAGGGAGGAAAACTGAAACCAGAGTTCTATAACAGCTGGGCCCTGTACTATACCCGGTTCATAAAGGAATACGAGAAAGAGGGTGTCCCGGTCTGGGGTATCAGCATCCAGAACGAACCGATGGCGAAGCAACGCTGGGAAAGCTGTATTTATTCAGCGGAAGAGGAAAGGGATTTTCTGAAAAAACACCTGGGACCCACCATGGAAAAAGAAGGGTTAAAGGATAAGAAGATCATTGTTTGGGATCATAACCGTGACCTGATCTACCAGCGGGCGCAAACGTATTTCAATGACCCGGACGCGGCAAAATATATCTGGGGCATCGGGTTTCACTGGTATGAGGATTGGAGCGGCGGCACGCCCATGTATGAGAACCTGAAAAGAGTGCATGAGGCATTTCCCCAAACCAATATCTTCTTTACGGAAGGATGTGCAGAAAGTTTTAATGCCACCCGGTATAATGCCTGGGTGCTGGGAGAAGAGTATGGCCGCTCCATGATCAATGATTTCAACAATGGGATGGTTGGCTTCACCGACTGGAATATTTTACTGGATGAAACAGGCGGGCCCAATCATGTGCAGAATTTCTGTTTCTCACCCGTTCACGGTGATACCAGGACCGGTGAGCTGATCTATACCAATGCCTATTATTATATCGGGCATTTCTCCAAATTCATTCAACCCGGGGCGAAAAGAATTGCCGCCACGGCCAGCCGAAGCCAGTTACTGACCACCGCTTTCCGCAATGAAGATGGAAAGAGCGTGGTGGTGGTAATGAACCAGGGCAGCCAGGAAACCCCCTATTTTCTCTGGGTGAACGGGAAAGCCGCTGAACTCAGGGCAAGACCGCACTCTATTGCCACACTTGTTTTTTAATAAATTGAGCTATGCCGGAAAAAGGTTGTCTAACATTATTGGGCCTGGCGGTAATACTACTGGCTGCCTGCGGGAAAAAAAGTTCCGATTCGCCTCTACCGCCACCACCACCGCCCGCGGCATTGGTGTTTCAGACCGCAAGACTGGATAATGTACCGGCAATAATCAGTACCGCAAACTATAATACCCGCCCGAATTCCACCATAAGGATCCGTTTCAGCCATGCCATAGACCGGGCTACTGTCGGAGGCGCTGTACTGGTAAGGGAGAACGGCACAACACCGGTGGCGATCAGCTATGCTTACGAGAACGGCGACAGTACATTGGTTGTGACACCCTCATCACCCTATAAGTATTTGGCCCGTTATTTCATCAGCGCCGCCACGACATTGAAATCATCAGCGGGCGGGGCGCTGAACGCTGCACTCAGTATACAGTTCATCACCCAGATCGATTCGACAGATAAATTCCCCCTGTTATCTGACAATGCTCTGCTGGACCTTGTGCAGCAGCAAACATTTAAATATTTCTGGGACTATGGTCACCCGGTGAGCGGCCTGGCAAGGGAAAGAAGCAACACCACTCCCGAAACGGTCACAACCGGCGGATCGGGTTTTGGTATCATGGCCATCCCGGTCGGGATTAACCGGGGATTCATCTCAAGGGCACAGGGTCTTACCCGTATGCAAACCATCGTCGGTTTCCTGAAGAATACCGCCCAGAAATTCCACGGGGCCTTCCCGCACTGGCTGAACGGAACCACGGGAACGGTCATTCCGTTCAGTACAAAAGATGACGGGGCCGACCTGGTGGAGACTTCCTACCTGATGGCCGGTCTGCTGGCGGCCCGGCAATATTTTAATGGCGCCGATCCGGCCGAGACAACACTCCGTGCTGACATCAACATCTTATGGAACGGGGTGGAGTGGAACTGGTTCCGGAAAAGCAATGAGAATGTGCTGTACTGGCACTGGAGCCCCGTTTACAATTGGGACATGAATCACAAGATCCAGGGATGGAACGAATGCCTGGTCACTTATATCATGGCCGCTTCATCAACGACATTCGGGATTCCCCAGGTTGTTTACCGGGAAGGATTTGCCCGTAACGGGGGAATGGCGAATGGAAACAGTTATTATGGTTATATACTGCCCCTTGGTGCAGCGAACGGTGGCCCGCTGTTCTTTGCTCATTATTCATTTCTTGGGATCAATCCCAACGGACTTTCGGATATCTATGCCAGTTACCAGGCGCAGGTAACGAATCACACAAAGATCAATTATGAGTATTGCAGGGCCAATCCCAACGGATATTTCGGGTACAGCAACCTCTGCTGGGGACTTACGGCAAGTGATGTTCCCAACGGGTACAATGCGAATGAACCCAATAATGATATCGGGGTGATATCGCCCACGGCGGCGCTTTCCTCTTTCCCCTATACACCAGCGGAAAGCATGAATGCGCTGAAATTCTTTTATTATAAACTGGGGGATAAGATATGGAAGCAATACGGCTTTGCGGATGCATTTTCCCTTAAGGAATTGTGGTATGCGGATTCTTTCCTGGCGATCGACCAGGGTCCCATCATCGTGATGATCGAAAATTACCGCAGTGGGCTGGTCTGGAATTTACTGACCAGTTGCCCGGAAATAAAAAACGGAATGAAAAATGTATTGGGGTTCACGGCACCTTATTTATAAACTATGAAGCGAATAAGCGGATTCTGCATTGCCCTTTGCCTGTTATCAGGAACTGTTGCTGCACAAATAAACAAGCCTGCAGTGCTGTTTGATCCGCAGAACCGGCCAAAGGATTTATCTGATTCAGCACTGCTGGACCTGGTACAATGGCAGACCTTCCGTTATTTCTGGGATTTCGCGCATCCTGTTTCGGGCATGGCGAGGGAAAGAAGCAATACCGATGCGGGTTACGGGCATGAGACGATCGCGGTAGGAGGAACGGGATTT
>JBGATE010000238.1:0-4006 GCA_044229375.1 Chitinophagaceae bacterium | reverse complement strand
AATTCCACGGTGGATGTTCATGGCGACAGCACGATGATAAAACGTCATTTGCCCAGGCCACCGGGAGATGCGGATGTTATTTTTAATTTATTGTATGGCGTGGATTCACTGCAGGACAGTCTCCGGATCGTTGAAATTGACAGCGCTTTCGCCCGCCGGCTGCAGGAGGAAAAGATAAATATCCCCTTTTCTGTGATACGGAAAGATTCAGTGACCCAGGGAGGAGATCATGCGCGGAACAAAGTGATCGTCGGGTTTGCGCGTCCCGTTGTATATGAAATGAAACTGGGGAACAGTTTTCCCTACCTGCTCCGGCAGATCACCCAGCCGATACTGTTCTCCATATTGCTCCTGGGCATTACCCTGCTTTCTTTTGTGCTGCTCTATAAAAACCTGCTGAAGCAGCAACGGCTGGCGGAACTGAAGAACGAATTCATCAGCAATATCACCCATGAACTGAAAACGCCCATTGCTACGGTGGGTGTGGCCATTGAGGCGCTGAAGAATTTCAACGCGATGGACAACCCGCAGCGGACAAGGGAGTACCTGGATATCTCCGGCAACGAATTACAGCGGCTGAGCCTGCTGGTGGACAAAGTGCTCAAGCTCTCCATGTTCGAGAAAAAGGAGATCGAGCTGAAATATGAACCGGTGAATCTCTATGACCTGGTGCAGGAAGTAACCGCATCGCTGAAACTGCAATTGGAAAAATACCGCGCCACCGTTACGGTAACGCAGGAAGGAGGCGCGAACCTGCAGGGCGACCGGCTGCACCTGGTAAGCGTGATCTTTAACCTGCTCGACAACGCATTGAAATACGGGAAGGAAAACCCGGAGATCCTGGTGCAGATCAAAGGCGATGAAAATAATGTAGAGCTCCGGTTTACCGACAACGGTATCGGCATTCCCGCCGCCTACCGGGATAAGATATTTGAAAAATTCTTCCGTATTCCCCATGGCGACACCCACAATGCGAGGGGCTACGGGTTAGGACTGAGCTATGCCGCGCAGGTGATCAAAAAGCACCACGGAACCATCCGCGTGGAAAGCGAGGAGGGCCAGGGTACGGCATTCATCATCACACTGCCAAAAACCATTACCACATGAGCAAGACAAAAGTATTATACGTGGAGGATGAACTCTTCCTCGGCAAGATCGTAAGGGAGAGCCTCGAAAGCAGGGGCTTCCAGGTGATCATGGAAGGTGACGGCGCCAAAGTGCTCAACTTGTTCAAAGACACAAAACCCGATATCTGCGTGCTGGACGTGATGCTGCCCAATAAGGACGGCTTTACCATTGCCGACGAGATCCGGGAGCTGGATGAAGAAGTGCCAATCATCTTTTTAACGGCCAAAACACAAACCGAAGATGTGGTGAAGGGGTTCACTCTCGGCGGGAACGATTATATCCGCAAGCCCTTCAGCATGGAGGAGCTGATCGTAAGGATCCAGCACCTGCTGCGCAACCGGGAGGAAGGAGTGCAACGGATCAGCGGGAGCACCGTAACGATGGGCAAGCTCAGCTTCCAGGTCAGCCGCCAGGTGTTGAGTAATGGAAAAGAGGACCGCAAACTATCCTTTCGCGAAAGCGAGCTGCTGAAACTGCTCTATGAGAACCGCGACAAGGTCATCGACCGCAAGGATATCCTGAATTTATTATGGGGGAATGATTCCTTCTTTAACAGCCGCAACCTCGATGTCTATATCACCAAGATCCGCAGTTACCTGAAAGAGGATCCCTCGCTGGAGATCATAACGATCAAGGGGATCGGGTACCGGTTTGTGGGGGTCTGATATTTTGTTCTCCTGTTCAGCTCCTTTGAACAGCTATGTCGAATTACCGGCAATTAGCCGGTCCCACCCGCTATAGCAAAGATTTGCCGATTGGTTTCGGACAAACCATTATTTTTGGCAATAGCGTAAGCTTATTCAGAAACAGACCACACAATGGCCAAGAATCCGGCACCCTACATATGGGTTAGTATTGCCTTCCTGCTGTATAGCTTTTTAGCCACTGCACAGGGAGAGAGGACCCAATATCCCCCGGGTCTGAAGAATGCTTACTTCGGGGTCAATATCGGTTATATCAATTATCCTTTTTCGGCCGTCCAGCTTGAGCGTGGCAACGAGGTGGAATCAGTCACCGTACCCCATACAGCCGTGCGCATTGTGCTGTATGGCTGTCCCATTAATAAATTCCTGTCGGCCCGCATCACGTATATGCGACCCGTAAACTGGGTGCAGTACAATAATGTGAACGGCGACCGCCAAAGCCATTCCGTTTGGATGAATATCGCGGGGCTTACCCTGAATGCCCAGTTTCCGCTGAATAAACGATTTTCGGTATCTGCCGAAGCCGGGTTCTCGGTGATCACCCGCAACGGGTTTGAAATAAATAATATCCCGGTGGTGAAGAATGCCAACTACGGTACCGGGATGCTGGGCGGGGCCATCCAGTATCACATGGGTAAGAAATGGGACCTGCAGCTGAGCGCGGCCTGGTCGCCGAAGCATGAAAAAACAAGGCAACCCTATACCCTGTTCATCGGCGCGGGTTTCAATTATCACCTGCGGCCATTGTCAAAAGAGAAAGTGGAACGCAATGCAAGCAGTGGCTATAACTTCCCCAAGGAGATCATCATGGCAGGCTATACAACTAATGCAGCCGGTTATGGCGTAAATGATTTTTTTTCCAAGGGTGCCATTCCAGTTTTCTGGGGTGGCAGTGCGCATGTGAAACAAGGTTTTTCTTTCAGCTACCAGCGTAATATTTTTCATGCGCGTAAAGTGTTTGCCATGGACTGGGCGGTACATACCGGTTTTTGGAAAAGCCGGGACAATCAGGAGAATTTCTTTACCGCGTCGCTCAACCCCATTTTCCGGTTCAATGCCATCCGTACAAAACCCGTGGATATTTTCCTTGAATATTCCGTTGCGGGCCCCACTTTTATTTCCAGGACCAATGTTGACCAGGTGCCGATCGGCCGCAACTTTACCTTTCATGACTTCATGGGGTTGGGCGTATTTGCCGGGAAGACAAAAAAGATCCATGCCGGGCTGAGGATAGCGCACTACTCCAATGGCAACCTTTTTCCGCAGAATGAGGGGGTGAAAGTGCCCCTGACCTTCAACCTTGGTTATGTGTTGAAATAAAGAAAGACGGGTTTCGTATAATTTTTCTACCTTTTACGGTCCCAAAACTTAAACAACAACCAACATGAGAAAGTCATTCATCCTGGCGGCAATTACCGTTCTGGTAATCGCCGCCGCTTACTTTTCCTCCTGCAAGGGAAAGAAATCAGAACCCCAGGCCGATAACAAGGAAGATTCATTGCAAAAGGTGATTGCAAGGGGAGAATACCTCGCAAACAATGTAGCCACCTGTATCCATTGCCACAGCCAGCGCGATTTTAATAAGTTCTCGGGTCCCGTGGTACCGGGTACCGAAGGCGGTGGAGGTTTTGCGTTTGACGGTAAAATCGCAGATTTTATTCCCGGTGTGATTTACGGGAAAAATATCACCCCGGACAATGAGACCGGTATCGGCACCTGGACGGATGATGAGATCCTCCGGGCCGTTACACAGGGGATCCGGAAAAACGGAGATACACTGTTCCCGCTTATGCCTTACGCCAGTTTCAACCGAATGGCCAAGGATGACCTGCTGAGTATCATTGCCTATCTCAGGACATTGAAACCGATCAAGAACAAAGTGCCGGAAAGGCAGCTGATGATTCCGATCAGCATGGCCTACCCCGGCCCGGCCCTGCAGGCATCTGTGGATGGAAATGTACGTCCGCCTGCAAGCGAGACCGTGAAGTATGGAGAATACCTGGCAACCGCATCAGATTGCCTGGGCTGTCATACCCCCTTTGCAAAAGGTCAGCCTGATTTTAGCCGCGCTTTTGCAGGTGGTAATTTGTTTACTTTCCCAGGCTTCAAAGTAAATTCTGCCAATATCACACCCGATTCGACCACCGGGCTCGGCACCTGGACCGAAGAAAGGT
>JBGATE010000237.1:0-4075 GCA_044229375.1 Chitinophagaceae bacterium | reverse complement strand
AGGCTGTTCGACTCACTGGTCATTCCTTTCCCGGTGAAGATCAGTTGCAGGAAGGGCATGAGCATACCCATGGACACGATGGAAAACAGGATACTCAGTAAAATAAAGAGGAAATAGAGAAATATCTTGCCCTTGTATCCGCCGAGGTAATTAAAGATCCGGGAGTATTGTTTCATGTAAATTGCTTCTGCTGCAAAGCAGCAAAGTAACTAATTTTACCTCGCCCGCCGTAGTCCGGCTTAGCCGGGACGAAGGCGGGCCTTAATTACACCTCTGTATGGAAGAAGGCAAAAGACAAAAACAGATCGCCGGGCTGCTGAACGAGGAAATGAATATCATTTTCCAGCGGCTGGGCCTGAACATGATAGACGGGGGAATGGTATCCATTTCGTACGTAAAAGTGACTCCCGACCTCCTGGAAGCAAGGTTTTACCTTAGTTTTTTCCAGGTCAGGGATGTGAAAGCTGCCCTTCAACGGATAGAGGACCGTCACCATGAGATCAAAAAGGAACTGGCGGCGCGTGTACGTCACCAATTGCGCAGTATACCGGTGCTGAAATTCTTCCAGGATGATACGCTCGACCATGTTTTTAAAATGGAGGAGATATTTAAGAAGATCAGCGAAGAGAAGAAGGATCAGCCCGAGTAAACGTTAACCCATCAACCCGATACATTGCATTTTCTTTTCGCCTGGCGCTATTTCAAAGCCAAAAAATCCACGAATGCCATCAATATCATTGCATGGACCAGCGTTGTGGCGATCATGTTTGGTACCACGGCACTGATCCTTGTGCTGAGTGTTTTCAATGGTTTTGAAGGACTGGTCAAATCACTTTATTCGTCTTTTTATACCGATCTTAAGATCACCGCTGTTACCGGCAAGACCATGACGGCCACCCCGGAACAATTGCAACAGTTAAAAACGGTGAAAGGGATCAGGATCTTTTCCCGGGTCGCCGAAGAAAAAGCGCTGGTGCAGAACGGCGAATACCAGTCGGTGGTGTACCTGAAAGGCGTGGATGCCAATTACCGGTATACAACGGGGGTAGCCGACCGCCTGGTGAATGGTGAATACGACCTGGGCACGGAAGCCACGCCAAAACTCGTATTGGGCGCCGGGGTGGAGAATGCGCTGGGCATTGTGGCCGACCGGAATATTTTTATCCTGAAAATATATTTACCCCGTAAGAACCAGTCAGAGCAGATCAACCTCCTGGAAGATATCAGCAACGACACCATTCGATCTTCCGCCGCTTTCCTGATCCAGCAGGACTTCGACAATAAATACGGGATCACCAATATTGATTTTGTAAAGAAGGCGCTGAAACTTGGTGCGGATGATTACAGCGGGATCGAAATAGCCCTGAATGATCCATCGGAAACCGGCAAAGTCAAAAAGGCCGTACAGGCCATTTTCGGAGAAGGCTACCTCGTTCAAAACAAATATGAACAAAACCGTAGCCTTTATTCTGTAATGAATGTGGAGCGCTGGGCCATTTACGGGATCTTTTGCCTGATCATGATCGTGGCGGCTTTTAATATGATCGGCGCGCTTACGATGCTGGTGCTGGAAAAGCAGAAAGATATCAGCGTGCTCCATGCAATGGGTGGCAGCCGTTCTTTTATACAAAGAGTATTCCTGGGCGAAGGAATGTTGCTGGCGTTGATCGGGGGCGGGATCGGAATGTTACTGGCCCTGCTGATCGCCTGGCTGCAAATGAAGTATCACCTTGTCCCTCTCGGCGGTTCTTTCTTAATCACCCATTTCCCTGTAAAGCTGCGGCTGCTGGATTTCCTCCTGATCGGGGGCACGGTTTTCTTCATTGCCTTTATCGCTTCCTGGTTACCCTCGAGAAAAGCGGCAGGACAGGAGTTTTCATTGAGAAGTGAATAGTCACTTTCCATTTTCCTGGTAATTTTAAACTTCACATAGTTGAGGGTATCCTGGATCCAGGTCACCGTTTAGGCCGTCCGTCGCAGTGTGGGCAGGCGAAGGAAAAAGGGGTTGGAATCAATAATCTCCCAAGGTCTCGGGCAATTGTGCCAGCGCCTTTGCGAGTTGTTCATCATTCGGGGCGATTCCATGCCATTCGTGGGTGCCTTCCATAAAATCTACACCCTTGCCCATTGCGGTATGCATCATGATACCGACAGGCTTACCCTGGCCCGTCATCGTTTTCGCCTTTTCCAGCGTGGCCACCACATCATCCATATCATTTCCGTTCATCTCCAGGGTGGACCAGCCGAATGCTTCAAACTTCTGGCGGATATTTCCCAGTTTCATGACCTTATCGGTAGGACCGTCGATCTGCTGGCCATTCCAGTCGATAGTAGATATCAGGTTATCTACCTTATGATGGGCAGCGAACAGGATCGCTTCCCAGACCTGTCCTTCATCCAGTTCTCCGTCGCCATGCAGGGAGAATACCAGGTTTTTTTCACCGTTGAGTCTTTTTGTAAGTGCGGCCCCGATGGCAACACTCATGCCTTGTCCCAGCGAACCGGAAGCGATCCGTACGCCGGGTAGCTTTTCATGAGTTGCCGGGTGGCCCTGTAGTCTTGAATTAAGTTTCCGGAAGGTGGCTAATTCACTGATCTCAAAATAACCTGAACGTGCCAGAACGGAATAAAATAGCGGGGAAATATGACCATTGGATAGTACAAATACATCTTCATTCTTCGCGTCCATGCTGAACGAAGGTTCATGCTTCATTATTTTGAAATACAGGGCGGTAAGAAAATCTGTACAGCCCAGCGATCCGCCCGGATGCCCGCTGCTGGCACCATGAACCATTCTGATAATATCACGGCGTACCTGGGTGGCGATGGAGGTCAATTCGTTCATACTATTGGTTTCTTATTAAACTTTTTGTATCTTATACGTTCAAATCCGGGATAACGCAGCAAAAGTGCGATCTTTTTATATACAATATCCATCCGGATGAATCTTCTTGCCAACAAATTCTAATTATCCTCTGGTTCTCAGAAATTTAATGTTCATAGCATTAAAAATGTGCAACTGATGTGGAAAAACAAGGGATAAAACCTTATTTTTGTAGCCATTAAACCTGAATGATGCTGGATATATTACTAACTGCTTCTGTGGCATTTATCATCACATTCCTCGCTATTCCGGTTATTTTACAGGTTGCCGAACAGAAGAAATTATATGACATACCCGATGAAAGAAAAATACATACCCGGCAGGTCGCTTCTCTTGGCGGGGTTGGTATTTTCGGGGGCTTTTTACTGGCCTCCCTGCTTTCCATCCAGGGCTACCTGAATCCCGAATTCCAGTATTTCTTTGCGGCAGCACTGGTCATTTTCTTCCTGGGTTTTAAGGACGACCTCATGATATTGTCGGCTACCAAGAAGTTCATCGGCCAGATCATCGCGGCTTCCATCCTTATTCATTTGGGCGGTATTCGATTGGACAGCATGCACGGGCTGCTGGGTTTCAATGAACTGCCGGAAGCTTTTAGTCTTGCATTATCCTATCTTACGATCATAGTCGTCATCAATTCTTTCAACCTGATAGACGGTGTGGACGGACTGGCGGCGGGTTTGGGCATACTTTCGATGGTTGTCTTCGGTTCGTATTTTTTCACCATTGATTTCCAGGCTTACGCGTTACTGGCCTTTGCGATGGCGGGCAGTCTCATTGCTTTTATCATATTCAATCATTTCCCGGCCAGGATCTTTATGGGTGATTCAGGTTCCCTGATGATCGGGCTGGTGAATGCAATACTGGTGATCAAATTCATCAATGTGGCGGATGCGCCTTTTGTGAGTTTACAGATACCGGCTGCAGTTGCCGTTGGATTTGCCGTGCTGATCGTTCCCCTGCTGGATACCCTTCGGGTGTTTAGCATCCGTATTCTCAATGGCAGGTCCCCCTTTACCCCCGACCGGAACCATGTGCACCATTTGCTGCTCGACCGGGGATTTGGACATGCGGCGGTGACTGCCATTTGTGTTGGACTGAATATCGCTTTAATCGGCCTTGCCTGGCTGGGAAGGGGTATGAGCTCCAACTATCTCCTGCTAATCTTACTTATACTTGCCTTTTCCGGGC
>JBGATE010000236.1:0-4077 GCA_044229375.1 Chitinophagaceae bacterium | reverse complement strand
GCGGCGGGTTTATTGCAACAGGCCGTTGAGATCGATAAAAATTATGCCGACGCTTACCTGGCTCTCGGCAGCGTATTCGGGATCCTCAAGAACTATCAAACCAGCGTGAATCATTTTGAAAAGGCTTTCGCCATTGACCCCGCCTATACCATCCATTATAAATTCTCCTATGCCGGTTACCTGGCAGGACTGGGACAATTTGAAAAGGCCCTTGGCGCGATCAACGAACTTTTGGAGAAAGCGCCGCCCAAAAATCAAAAGCGGCTGAAGGATGCCGAAGCGAGAAAAAAGTCATATGAGTTTGCCCTGAACTATGCAAAGAACAACCCCGATTCCAATTATGTTTTTGCGCCAAAGAATATGGGTAACACGGTGAACAGCGGCGAGTCGGAATATTTTCCATCCCTGACCATCGACGGCAGTGAACTCATCTTTACCCGTAAACTTAACGGCAGCAATGAAGATTTTTTTTCCAGTGCCAGAAAACCGGGCGGCGACTGGGATATTGCAAAACCCGTGGGCGGCAATGTAAATACCCCGCAGAGTGAAGGCGCCCAGCATATCTCTTCCGACGGCGACTGGCTCGTATTCACCGGTTGTTACCGGCCCGACGGGTTCGGATCCTGCGATATTTACATTTCGTACAAAGCACCCGGCGGCTGGCTTGTGCCGGAAAACCTGGGACAGGTTATCAATTCCGACCAGTGGGAATCACAACCCTGTCTTTCCCCCGACAAACGCGATCTCTATTTTGCCAGCAAACGCAATGGCGGGTATGGCGGCAGTGATATCTATGTTTCGCACCTGCTCCCCGATGGCAGATGGAGCTACCCGGAAAACCTGGGTCCCGGTATCAATACACCCGGGGATGAGCAATGTCCGTTCATCCATGCCGATAATCAGACTTTATATTTCACATCGAATCACTGGCCGGGTTATGGCGATGAGGACCTTTTTTATGTACGCAAACAACCCGGTGGCAAGTGGACGGAGCCGGTAAACCTGGGATATCCCATTAACACCATTGACCGGGAAGGAACCTTATTTATTGCCGCCGATGGTAAAACGGCCTATTATGCCAGCGACCGCAGCGATTCCAAAGGCGGACTGGACCTGTACAGTTTCGAGCTTCGTGAAAATATCCGACCCTTTAAAACACTTTGGGTTAAGGGTAAAGTTTTTGATAAGAAGACCGGTGCCGGGATCGCTTCTTCCGTTGAACTCACGGACCTGGCCGGCAAACAAACCATCAGCAAAGTGCTGACCGATGAAAGCGGCAATTATTTTATCACGCTGCCGGTAGGTAAAGATTACGCTTTCACGGTGAACCGTAAGGGCTATCTTTTTTATTCTGACCAGTTCCTGATGACCAGCCGTTCGCCGGATTCAACCTATCAGAAAGATATCCCGCTCACACCGATCGAGACCAATGCCAGCATCGTGCTGAAAAATATTTTCTTTGACTCCAACAAATCGGAACTAAAACCCGAGTCACAAACAGAACTGGACAAATTGGTGCGACTGCTCACGGAGAACCCCGGGCTGAAGATCGAGATCGGCGGGCACACGGACAATGTAGGCAAACCGGCGGATAACCTAACCCTGAGCAATAACCGCGCTAAATCGGTCATTGATTATCTCATCCATAAAAATATCCCCGCGCAACGGCTGACCGCCAAAGGTTTCGGTGAAACCCGCCCGGTGGCCGATAATAGGACGGAAGAGGGAAGGGCGATGAACCGGAGGACCGAGATGAGAGTAGTCAGTCAGCAGTAGAGTCAACGCATGCGTTGACTTCAGCCAGCACAGTAGTAAACATTGCGTACACGGGAATAGTCCCTGGTCTATGGATTGTGAACCATGACCACATCATTATTTCCCCCTAAATTTGCCCCTGAGGAGAACGAAGCGTGAGTAAGAACAACGAACTATTATACAGGGTCGCCCTGACCATGGTACCGCAGATAGGCCCCGTACAGGCCAAACTACTGCTGCAGCATTGTGAGCCCGAAGAGATCTTCCATGCCAAAAAACATTTTCTTGAAAAAATAGAGGGGATCGGGCCGGTTAGAGCCACATCCATTAAAAAATTCAATGATTTTTCAAGGGCAGAGGAAGAAATAAAATTCATTGAGAAATACAAGATCCGCCCGCTTTTTATAACCGATAAGAACTACCCGAAACGACTACTGAACTGTTACGACTCCCCCACCCTGCTTTATTATAAAGGAGAAGCGGACCTGAACGCATCCAGGATCATCGCCGTGATCGGTACCAGGCATCATACCGATTATGGCAAACAGGTTACGGAAAAACTGATCAAAGAACTCTCCGCGCAGCCGGTAATGGTTATCAGCGGGCTGGCTTTTGGCGTGGATGCCCTTGCACACAGGGCGGCCCTGAAGAACGGGTTGCCTACCGTGGGTGTGATGGCCCATGGGCTCGACCAGGTTTATCCCTGTGAACATGCGGGTTTGGCCAAAGAGATGCTGAAACAGGGCGGCGGTTTACTGACCGAGTTCCGCAGCCAGACCAAACCCGACAAGCATAATTTTCCCAGCCGCAACAGGGTTGTGGCAGGCATGTGTGATGCGACCATCGTGATTGAAACAGATAGTAAGGGAGGTAGTATGATCACCGCCGAACTGGCCAACGGATATAACCGGGATGTGTTTGCTGTTCCGGGAAGCATTTATGATGCAAAAAGCGCAGGATGTAATAACCTGATCCGGTCAAACAAGGCACAGTTACTGACAGGTGCCGGCGAATTGCTGGAATCCATGGGCTGGGAAGAGAAGAAACCAAACGGGAGGGGAGCCCGGCTTCAAAAAGAGCTGTTCATCGAGCTTTCAACCGAGGAGAAAATTATTGTGGCCATTCTCCGGGAAAAGGAGACCTCGCATA
Source organism: Chitinophagaceae bacterium (assembly GCA_044229375.1). Classification (GTDB taxonomy): domain Bacteria; phylum Bacteroidota; class Bacteroidia; order Chitinophagales; family Chitinophagaceae; genus JJ008. The sequence continues at coordinate 1,173 of JBGATE010000236.1, read as the reverse complement.
TCGACGATATCAACTTTAAAAGCGGTCTCAGCAGCGGTACCGTCGCGGCGGCCATCCTCAACCTTGAATTACAGAATGTGATTGTATCTTTACCGGGTAAACTTTATAGATTAAATTAATCTAAGAATTAACAAAAACATGCTTGTGCCTCCAAAACATAAAGCCAGCGAGGTGAATACATATAAAAGTAAATGTCAGGCATAGACATTGTTGTAAAAGTGGAACATGCCAACCAAGGACAATAATATGGGTCGTATTCATTAACCTGAAGTGATCCAGAAATAGCGCCTGAAAGTTGAATAGTAACAGTAATATTCTCTGTTGTATTTCCCAAATTTATCTCTTGATAATCCCAAGGAGAAATATAGGTACTCAAGTAGTATGAGCCTGAAGTTTTAGTTATTGTTATCCCTGTAATGTACTTTGTGGTGTAATTATTTACATACAAAATTGAAGACGCAACTCCCCCATTCTTTAATTTTGTATTGTAATCCGAGCTGTCTCCCTTGAATGATGATAAAATAAAGAAGCAGCATACCATCCCAAATAAATGTCTCATAAAATTATATTTCGATAATTGAAAAAATATTTTATTATACAAATTTTACTTCTTTTTACTCAGATAGACAATTCTTTTTGTCAACCATGTAGTACTTTAGGGCAAACTCCTATTACTGCATTTCCGGTTTGTGGAACCATTATTTTCCGTCAAAACACTGTACCATTGTGTATTAATAGCCAGGAATTAACTGTGCCGGGGTGTATTCCGGGCTATCCTGATAGAAATCCTTTTTTCTATAAATTCACATGTTACGTATCTGGAACTTTAGGTTTACTAATAACTCCTTTAGCAGCAAACGAAGACTATGACTGGCACCTTTGGGATATTACCGGTCGTAACCCTAACGACATTTATACGACGAATCCGCCGCCAACTGTAACTGCTAATTGGGCAGGAACCTATGGTCCAACTGGCACATCTGCTTCAGGTGTCAATTTTATTCAGTGCGCTTCCTTTCCACCAGATAATGCTCCTACTTTTGCCCAAATGCCTAACCTGGTTGCAGGACATGAATACTTGCTTTTGATCAGCCATTTTACCGCCAGCCAGAGTGGTTATGATCTTTCATTTAGTGGGGGAACTGCCGTAATTACCGACCCTCTCATACCTAA
>JBGATE010000235.1:0-4100 GCA_044229375.1 Chitinophagaceae bacterium | reverse complement strand
GGTCATTACCCTGGTATCCCTTTACCATGGCTTTCGCTACTTCTGAACCGAGAAAAGGATCCTCACCGCTTCCTTCCGCGATCCTTCCCCACCGCGGATCCCGGGCGATATCCACCATCGGGCTGAAGGTCCAGCAGATACCTTCTGCGCTGGCTTCTATGGCAGCGATCCTCGCGCTTTGTTCAATAGCCGCCATATCCCAGGTGCAGGAAAGCGCCAGCGGGATGGGGAAAGTTGTCTGGTATCCATGGATCACATCCATCCCGAAGAGCAGGGGTATTTTCAACCTGGATTCTTCAACAGCCACCCGCTGCACATCCCTGATCTTTTCCACCCCTTTAATATTGAATAATCCCCCCACTTTCCCTTCCCTGATCTTTTTGGCAATATCAGAACTCTGTGCCTGCCCGGTCACAATATCCCCCGCACCCGGCAGGTTGAGTTGCCCGATCTTTTCATCCAGGGTCATTCGTTTCATCAATGCATCCACAAAGACCTTCATCTTCAGGTTTTCCGAAGTCTGCGCATAGATATCAATTCCCAGGAGCATCAGGAAAAGCAGGATCAGTCGTTGTAGTCCTTTCATCGTGTCGTATTTTTTATTTCAGTAATTGAGGTTCGATCATTTTTTGCCAGATAACATAACCCTGCCTGTTCATGTGCAGGCTGTCGGATAAGAAAATCGCACCGGCCGGGGTTCCGTCAGCATTCAGCATCTTTGGGTACACATCAATGAATACCGTATTCTTTTTCTTCCTTAGAAATTTCTTTATCAGCAGGTTCCCTTCCTCCATTTTAGCCATCAGGTGCCGGCGGCTGGGACTGGGTTTCATGGATACATAGGCAACGGGCACCCCGGGTTGTTCCGTACGGATCATGCCGAATAACTGGCGGAACCGTTCAAATACCATCCTGCCCGTTACCGTATCAGAAGCGGCAAGATCATTCTCCCCGCAGTAGATGACGAACTGCTTCGGACGATAAGGATATATAACATCCGGTGCATACCGTATCAGATCAGCCAGGGAAGAACCGCCGAAAGCCCTGTTGATAATGGCATATGCCGGGAAATCTTCCTGCACATTTTTCCAAAGTGTGAAAGATGAACTTCCTGTAAAGAGAATCTTACCCGTTCCCGGAAAAGCAAAGCTGTCCGTTTTTTTGAAATCCCGGATCTCCTCCTGGAAAGGAAACTGTGCATAGGTGAACAAAGAACTGCACACAAACAATATCAATATCGCGAGTCCTGATTTCTTCATATTCCTGGTAATCCGTAGTTTATTTGACCTTTTTGACCTTTTTGACTTTACTAACCTGCTCCAATTCCCCAAAACCTGCCGATTGCCAAATGTGGGCTGCCGACTGTGGACTGCCGACTGCCGACTGAGGACTGTCAACCCGCTCACTTCACTTCCGCCACCTCCGTCCTCCCCGACACCCCGTTCTCATTCACCGCTTCGATACAGTAATAATATGTTTTCAACAGGTCCATTCCCTTGTAATAGTATTCATTGGCATCATGCACCATGATGCAGTTATACAGTTTATCCGGTTCTGTCCCGAAATAGATATTATAGGCATAGGCGTTCGTGACCGGCCGCCACTTGATCCATGCGCTGCGCTTATCCTTCTCCGTTCGCAGCACAAAGAATGTTTTTACTTTCTCCGGTTTGGCACCATTCCCATTCCCGAATACCCGCAAACCGCTGATCGCGAACTTACCGGTGGGCATGTGGATGTTTTCCAGTTTGATGAATCGCGCCTGCACGGGTCTCTCCAGTTCAACATACTCATGCGGAACATCGGTACGATTGGCGCTTTTGTCAACCAGCATATTCCATTTTTTCCCATCCGCGGAATAATAGAGTTTATACTGGTGGAACTGGTCGTTCCATTTTCCGAGCCGGTTTTCCTCCACATCCTGGTCTGCATAGTTGATCTGTACCGCGTTGACAGTTGAAATATTTCCAAGGTCAGATTGTATCCATTCTCCTTTATTCGACGTAGCGGCGCTCCAGTAGGTCTTAATACTTTCATCCACCGCATGATTGGCAGCGAAATTTCCAAGCGAGGAGGACACCTGCACCGGTTTCTTATAGTTCAGCAGCATCCAGCCGGTGAACCTGCTGGTTGAATGATCCGCTGCAGCACCGGGTAAATAAGTGGGGTAATCGCCAAAAGCCGCCTCCATATACATCACACCGTCCTTATCAAAACCCGCCGGCCATATACCGATCCTTCGTTCAAACGTATTTTTTACATTGATCCCGAGTGTGGAGGTATGCCAGTAATTATTCCCGTTATCACGAAACGTGCTGCCATGCCCCGGTCCGCGAATGAATCCACCGGGTTTAAAACTGAAAGGATCTGACTGTGGCTGAAAAGGCCCTAACGGATTATCACCCACCAGGACTCCATCGCCGGACCCGCTCATCTCCGTACCCGGCGCACAGTATTCAAGGTAGTATTTACCGTTGTGCTTTGTCATCTGCGCTCCTTCCAGGAAAGGATCGAGAAAAGTATTGTCCATATACTCCCCGAAACGCTGCCATCCGTACCGCCAGGATTCCAGGAAATACATTTCCTTTCTTGTTGTTTTTGGTTCAAAGGTCCTGCGATCGAGTTCCACTCCATAAAGCGGGTACCTGTTACTGCTCCCGTTGAACATATAGAACTTTCCGTCATCATCGGCAAAGAATGCAGGATCCCAGCCCCCGATCGTAAAGGAGTCGACCAGTGGCTTCCAGACATTATTCTTTGGATCCGTACTCATCCATAATGTAAAAGTGCTGGTATAGGTAGAACCAAATACCAGCATGGTATCGCCCACGATTCCCACTCCCGGGGCGCAGAGTTCGTCGTACACGTCTCCGTTCCAGGGCCGGAGGAATTTACGGGAGATGAAATTCCACTTCAGCATATCCGGGCTCCACCAGTAGCCCCATTGGTTGGTGGAAAACAGGTAATAATCACCTTTATAATTCACGATCACCGGGTCCGCCGTAGCCCTGTGTCTTCCCCATTCACTGAAATTGGGAATGGGCGTATAGCCATAATCCAGGTTGACCGGGTTGCAATAGGTTCTTTGCTGCGCGCCCGCTCCCGCTGAGAAAAACAGGAAAGAGAATATGATGAACAACGATCTCATTTATCAATCTTTAAGGTGGCCATGATCGGGAAATGATCAGACGGGTATTTCAGGTCATAAGAGTCCGTTAGCGTGGCAAATTTCATGACGCGGATCTTCTTATTTTCAGAAACAAAGATGTAATCAATGCATCCATCCGGTTTTGCATTGAATTTAAAAGCATTCCAGGTATCGGCCCCGCCATACACCAGGGCACTCACGGAACGGCTGTTGAGCATATATTTTAATATATAACGCGACGGCTCATCATCCGGGCGGGAATTAAAATCACCGGTAAGTATCACCGGGTAACCTTCCGCATTCTGCTCCGCGATCTTTTGGATGATCAGTTTAGCCGATTCCAGCCTCGCCAGTGCGCTTATATGATCGAAATGCGTGTTCAATACCCAAAACTTTTGCTTTGTTTTTTTTGACTGAAACAATCCATATGTGCAAACCCTCCGGCAGGCCGCGTTCCACCCGAAAGAAACGGAATCAGGCCATGGCGAGAGCCAGAACGTGGATTGCTGTAAGGGCGTGTACCTGTCTTTCTTATAAAAAATGCAGGAATACTCTCCCTCTTCCTTTCCGTCGTCGCGGGCCACACCGATATGCGCATAACCGTCCAGGTTTTTGACCAGGAACTGCAACTGGTGATGCTGCACTTCCTGCCCGCCGATGAAGTCGGCCTCATAATAATTCATCAGGGAAGCCACTTTCTCCTTCCGCAGGTCCCAGCGATTCTCGATCATTACAACGATCGGTCCCTGGTCGATGGCGAGCTGTGAATGCGCCACCCAGTTCTTCGATTCATTGAACGCGTCCACAAAACCGTATTCATTCCAGATCTTATCCCCCAGATCAAAATAAAAATGTTTCAGGGCCTGCATGGAAAATTCCGGCGTATAGGGAAAGGCAGACAAAGCTGCCGTAGGCGTGATGGTCCCGTTATCATTGGTGGGTGAATGCGCAT
>JBGATE010000234.1:0-4134 GCA_044229375.1 Chitinophagaceae bacterium | reverse complement strand
GCTGCTTCCATTGGGTGGCGACCGTGATCATGGTTCCCATAAAGGTTATGCATTGGGCGCTGTCGTAGATATTTTTTCCGCATTATTAAGTGGTGCCAATTATGCGCCATGGGTTCCGCCCTTCCCGGCCTATGTACCCATGCCGGCCCAACAACCCGGAAAGGGGATCGGCCATTTCCTTGGCGCGATGCGGGTAGATGCGTTTCGTCCCGCCTCCGATTTTAAAAAAGACATGGACCACTGGATCCGGGGTTTCAGGAGTTGCAGAACCATTCCCGGTGAAGATAATGTGCTGGTGCCCGGTGACCCCGAAAGGGAGTTTGAAGGAGTCAGAAGTAAAGAGGGGATTCCTTTACTTGAACAGGTGGTAAATGACCTTCGTTCCCTGGCGGAAAAATTTGAACTGCCGGCGCTTTAAGCTGCCTGTACATCCTTGCTGAAGCTTATCTTTACCGTCCTGCTTGCAGAATAATTCATCTTAAAATATTGAGGGGGATTTATCATGAAAGTCATGAAGTTTGGGGGTACCAGTGTGGGGAAACCCGAAAGAATGCACCATATCGTATCGCTGGTCAAAAAAGAGAAGGAACCGGTGATCGTTGTATTGTCGGCTTTATCGGGCACCACCAATGCCCTGGTGGAGATCGGGAATCTTATTTCCAGGGGCGACCGGAAAGCTGCGAAGAAGGCTATTGATAAACTGGAGAGCCATTACCAGGCATTCATCGGTGATCTGGTGAAAAAAAAGGAATCCCTTGCCAAAGCGAAGGCCATCGTTGCCGAACATTTCGAATTCCTGAACATCATACTGAAGATTTCTTTCAGCGAAGCGCTGAGCAAGGATATCCTGGCGCAGGGCGAACTGCTTTCCACCAAATTGTTCTGTGTTTATCTCGAAGAGCAGGGCATTTCCCACCAGTTGCTTCCCGCCCTGGAGTTCATGACCATCGATCATTATGACGAACCCCAGATCGGTGGCATCAAGGTCAAGCTTTCCCAGTTGCTGAAGGAGCACAAGGCCAAAAAGATATTTGTTACGCAGGGTTATATCTGCCTTAATTCCCGCGGGGAAGTAGACAACCTGAAAAGGGGAGGGAGCGATTATTCCGCTTCCCTGATCGCGGCGGCCGTCCAGGCTTCGGTCTGCGAGATCTGGACCGATATCGACGGCATGCACAATAATGACCCCCGGATCGTAAAGAAAACGGTGCCGGTGGAGCAGATGAGTTTTGATGAAGCGGCGGAGCTGGCTTATTTCGGCGCCAAGATCCTGCACCCGGCCTCGATCTGGCCCGCGCAGCAATACAATATTCCAGTAAAGCTGCTGAACACCCTGCAGCCCGGGGCAAAGGGCACTACCATCACCCGGGAAGCGGGTTCGGTGGGGGTGAAGGCCGTGGCCGCCAAGGATAATATCATCGCCATCCGCATCAAGAGCAGCCGGATGTTGCTGGCCTATGGTTTCCTCCGCAAGATATTTGAAGTGTTTGAAAAATACCGGACGCCCATCGATATGATCACCACTTCCGAAGTAGCCGTATCGCTGACCATTGACAACGACGAGAACCTGAAAAAGATCCTGAAGGAACTGGAACCCTTTGGTACGGTGGAAGTGGACAAGGACCAGGTCATTATTTCGGTGGTGGGCAACCAGATCGCACAGACAGAGGCAATGGTGAAAAAATTGTTCGGTTCCATCATGAATATTCCCGTCCGCATGGTATCATACGGAGGTAGCCCGCATAATATCTCCCTGCTGGTGCCCGCGGAATTCAAGACGCAGATCCTGCAGCAACTGAATAAGGGGATGTTCGGTCTATAACGGTCGTTTGGATTGTCTTAAGATAAGTCTTTGTTAATGTGATAAAAATCACAATGTGAATTCACCGGCTTCGTTTAATTTGGGTCACCAACACACCGGCATGCGTAAACCCATCCCGTTTTTTATTTTTTTTGCCTTCTTATTTTCCCATGGCTGGGAGAATGACCTCGCAACGGCCAAACAAAAGGCAAAGCAGGAACATAAACTGATCCTCCTGGAGTTTTCGGGTTCCGACTGGTGCGGTCCCTGTATCAGGCTGCACAAGGAAATTTTCGAAACGGCGGTATTCAAAAAATTTTCTGATTCCTCGCTGGTTTTACTGAATGCCGATTTCCCGCGGCTGAAAAAGAACAAACTTTCAATAGAACAGCAGAAAAAGAACGACAACCTGGCCGATGAGTACAACCCGGATGGGATATTCCCCCGGACACTACTATTGGCCGCAGACGGAAAGGTCATCAGGACCTGGGATGGTTATCCCGGGCTGACAGTGGAGCAATTCATCAACCAGATAAAAGACCCTCCGGATGCTTCCCGCTGAACAGACCGCCACCATATCATCCGTATATAAAAAGGTGCTCAAACTCATGGGCAACCGGTTCGAGATCTCTGTGGTCTCGGACGACGAAGGATCCGCGATGAAACATATCGATGCCGCGGTTGAAGAGATCCGGCGGATCGAAAAACTCCTCACCACTTTTGATGAAAGCAGCCAGACCAACCTTATAAACCGGTTTGCCGGTATCCGTCCCGTGAAAGTTGACCGGGAAATCTTTGATATCATCAGCCGTTCCAAAAGAATTTCCGATATCACCCAGGGCGCTTTTGACATTACCTATGGATCGGTGGATAAGCGTCTCTGGAATTTTGATAAGGACATGACCTCCCTGCCGGATGCCGCCACAGCGGCGAAAATGGTCCGGCTCATCAATTACCGTAATATCATAATGGACGAAGCGAAATGCACCGTCATGCTGAAAGAAGAAGGCATGCGGATAGGTTTTGGCGGGATCGGCAAGGGTTATGCCGCCGAAAGGGCCAAACTGGTGCTCCTGCAACGCGGTGTAAAGAGCGGGATCGTCAACGCGGCCGGGGATCTCAGCGCCTGGGGCCGCCAGCCCGACGGGAAAGAATGGACCATCGGCATCGCCGATCCTGATTCGGCCCGTCATCCTTTTTCCTATATCAACATTACGGATATGGCCGTTGCCACATCAGGCAACTATGAAAAGTTCGTCATGATCGGCGGCAAAAAATATTCGCATACGATCGACCCGAAAACAGGCTTACCGGTGCAGGGGATCAAGAGCGTTACGATCATTAGCCCCAATGCCGAGATCGCCGATGCCATGGCCACGCCGGTGATGATCATGGGCATAAGGGTGGGACTGGATATGGTCAACCAGGTGAGAGGTCTTGAATGCATCATCATCGACGAGGAAGACAGGATTCATACATCAAAAAACATACATCTCAAATGAAAAGGACAAACCACAAACAACAGGTAGCAGCCGCGGCAACGGTCGTGGCAGTACTCCTGGCATCCTGCACTACGGTGAAGGAATACCAGAAAAGCAAGATCAACGACGGGGAGATGACGCTCAGTGCGCGAAAGGTGGAAAAGACGGAAATGAGTTTTCAAACCTACCGCGAGGGTGCTTCGGGTGCCAACGGGGGCAAGACCGGCGGGGGCTGCGGCTGTAACTGATCTATCAAACCTAAAATCAACGCATGAAAAAAATATGTTTGTCCGTTGTGGGACTCGTACTCACCCTATTTTCAGCATTCGCGCAGAGCACAAAAGATACTTCGGGTTACAAGCCCCGCAAGCTGGCTTTCGAGGAGGCCAACCTGGTATCCAGTTATTATAAACAGGACGGTAACAATTCCGCTGTCACGGGGGGATCGGGCACCGAGCACCTCACCGATATCGCCAATTCCATTGATGTGAAATTCATCCGCTGGGACAAGAAGGACCGGAAACATTCCTTTGAGGCCGAAGTGGGGATCGATCATTATACTTCCGCCTCCTCCGACAAAGTGGACCCCAATACCATTTCATCCGCGTCGCATGCCGATACAAGGATCTATCCTTCGGTGAACTGGTCGATGGAAGATCCAAAAAAAGGCCGGACGGTGGGAGCCGGGCTTGCCCTCTCCTCCGAGTATGACTACATGTCAATCGGCGTGAACCTGAACTTTTCCCAAAAAACAAAGAACCGGAACGGGGAATTCTCCGCAAGGGTACAGGCTTACCTGGATAAATTGAAATACATCCTGCCAATCGAATTACGACCACCTGCTCCCGGAGG
>JBGATE010000233.1:0-4148 GCA_044229375.1 Chitinophagaceae bacterium | reverse complement strand
ACGATTTCCCCGTATTAGAATCACCGTCCCGCGGGGGCGGTGATTCTTTTATAGCCCGGCAGCAAAGGCGGCAAGCGTGATCCCGGGTTTTCCCAGCTCTTTCCAGGTTTGTTCGCTTTCGAATTTTTCCGGGTAGTTGTTCAGCGCTTCACAAATATGCCAGGTATAATTGAAGGTTGGAGAGAATACTCCCAGGAACTTCATCAATCCCGCCGGGACTTTCAACCTGCCCAGTTTGGCTTTTTTATAATGCGCGGCAAAGACATGGTTCGCTTCCCCGAAGGTGAATGGCTCGGGCCCCTGGATACTGTATTCCCTGTTCCCGCTGTTGAACAGGCGGAATGACTGCGCCACCTGCCTGCCAAAGTCTTCGGCAGCGATGAACCACATCGGCGCCACAGAATTACCGAGCATGGCGATCTTATTCCCCCGCAGCATCTGGTAAGGAAAAGTTTCCATGAATGTGGAAGGGTAAAAGATCGTGTACGGTATCCCCGATTCTTTGATCTGTTGCAGGGCCCTGTGCTTGATGCGGAAGGCCCACCAGTGAAACTCGTTCATCCCTTCGTAGCGGTGAACTAACGAGGAGATATAAGCGATCCGTTTCAACCCTGTTGCCTTTGCCGCGGCAAGGATAGCATCAATCCCTTCCCGTTCGGTTTGCGGATCTTTTTCCGTTGTAGCGGGTAAAATGGATAGATTGCAATAAACAGCGTCCATGCCTTCCATGGCATTCCGGAGGCTTGCGGTATCCAGTACATCGCCCTGAACCGTTCGCGTGCCGGGAAATATCGCCTGCAGTTTTTCCGGGTTCCTTGCCAGCAAAGTCAGGTCAAACCCGGCACCGGCCAGTTCCCGGGCCACCGGTTTTCCCAGCATCCCGGAGGCGCCGATAAAAAGTATTTTCATGATAGTAATTGTTCCAGTGAATGGATCACCCTTTCCTCGGTTTCGGCATCCGTCAGTTGCAGGGGAATGAATTTCTCCCCGATCACATTTTCGTAAAGCTCAATATAGCGTTTGGAAATGGTGTTCACCCATTCGTCACTCATCTCCGGAACAGCCTGGCCCTCTTTTCCCATAAAATGGTGAGCGATGAGCCATTCCCTTACGAATTCCTTGCTCAGCTGTTTTTGCCTTTCACCTGTTTCCTGCCGTTCCTCAAAGCCTTCCGCATAAAAATACCGCGAGCTGTCCGGGGTGTGTATCTCATCCATCAGGATGATCTCGTCCCCGATCCTCCCAAACTCATACTTGGTATCTGCCAGGATCAGCCCCTGTTTGGACGCTATCTCCTTACCCCTTTCAAAAAGCCGGAGTGCATACCTGCTTAATTGTTCCCATTCAGAAACAGTGGCAAGCCCGCTTGCAATGATTTCCTGCGGGGTAATATCTTCATCATGTCCCTCCGCGGCCTTGGTGCTGGGGGTGATGATCGGGGAAGGGAAAAAATCATTTTCATGCATTCCGTCAGGCATCGGGGCTCCGCAAAGTGATCGTTTGCCAGATGAGTAGGTTCGCCAGGCATGTCCGGTCAGGTTACCCCTTACCACCATCTCTATTTTAAAGGGGGTACATTTATTACCGACCGATACATTGGGTGCCGGTGTATCCAGCAGCCAGTTCGGACAGATATCCCTTGTTGCATTCAGCATATAGGCCGCGATCTGGTTCAACACCTGGCCTTTGCAGGGAATGGGGCGGGGCAGGATGACATCAAAAGCGGAAATCCGGTCGCTGGCCACCATGACCAGCCACCGGCCCGCGATTGTATAAACATCCCTGACCTTACCCCGGTAAAATCCGGTCTGGTGCGGAAAGGAGAATCTAGCCATTTTCCGAAAGTAGGAAGGGGGGGGTACCCGGCCAATTTAAGGCACACCCAGATTTCAACATTTTATCCCGTTCAGGCTACTTTTTTCGGAACCGGAAATCTTGTCCACAATTGGTCTTTCCCCTTAAAAATTAAATTTTTATAAAAAAGCTACAATGCTTATTTTTCCACCAAATTCCAAAACTAAAACTCCCTATTATGAGAAAAAGCTTTAGCTTTTTAGCTGCCTGGTTGATGGCTTGCCTGTTTTCAGTATCTGCTTACGCACAATCCGTTACAATTACCGGTACAGTAAAGAACAGCGTTTCAAAAGATAACGTACCTGCTGTATCCGTATCAGTTAAAGGCACCAACCAGGGAACTTATACCAATTCTGATGGTGAATTCAGCCTGAAAGTGTCCAAACTTCCGGTTGTTTTAGAATTTTCTTCCATCGGGTTTGAAACGAAGGAAGTGACCGTCTCGGATGCCTCCAAGCCCATTTCTGTGGATTTTGTGGTTACATCAGCACTGGGACAGGAAGTAGTGGTTGCTGCATCCCGTTTACCCCAGCGAATCCTGGAAGCTCCGGTTACGGTAGAGCGCATGAGCAGCGCCGTAATAAAAAATGTCCCGGCACCTTCGGCATATGAAGGTATCACCAATCTCAAGGGAGTGGATGTACATACCGCCAGTCTTACTTTCCGTACCGTTACCACCCGCGGCTTTGTCAGCAGCGGTAATACCCGCCTGAACCAGTTGGTGGACGGAATGGATAACCAGGCTCCCGGTCTCAACTTTGCCGTGAGCAGCATCGTTGGTCTTACCGACCTGGATGTAGACAATATTGAAGTTCTGTCCGGTGCCTCTTCCGCGCTTTATGGTTCAGGTGGCATGAACGGAACCGTATTGATCACCAGTAAGAGCCCGTTCAAATACAAGGGAATCAGCTATAATGTAAAGCAGGGTATGATGCATGTTGACCGCAAACAGCGCGGCGCGGCACCCTATAACAATATTGCCATGCGTTGGGCCGGCGTATACAAGAACAAACTGGCCATCCGTTTATCAGGTGAACTCATCAGGGGCTCCGACTGGGAAGCGGAAGACTACCGTAACAAACAGCAGATCGGCATCCTGAGCCAGGTCGTGGGTGGTAACCGCCAGAATGATCCCAATTTCAACGGGGTGAATGTATATGGTGATGAAACCAGTGTGAATCTTAACCAGCTCGCGGCTGTTCTTGCATCAGGTGTGAACGCTGCAGCGGCTGCAAGTTCAGGTGGATTGATACAATTGCAGGCAACTGCCAACGCCTATTTTGGCGCAATCGGCAATCCACTTTACCCCTCTAATGCACAAATGACCGGCTTTTATAATTTATTCAATCCGGGCGGCGCCCCTGCGGTAGCAGCTGCCCAGTTATACGCGCCTCTTTATCTCGGTATCACCCGTAATTATTTCGGCGCGCAGACCAATGTAACCAGGACAGGTTATAACGAAGACCAGCTGGTTGACTACAATACCCTGAATGCGAAAATAAATGCAGGGATCTATTACAAGCTCACCGACAATATTGAAGCCTCTTTCAATACTTATTTTGGTACAGGTACCACAGTTTATACAGGCGCCAACCGGTATTCACTCCGGAATTTTAAAATGGCCCAGCACAAATTTGAAGTGAAAGCGAAGAACTGGATGTACAGGGCCTATACTATCCAGGAAAACTCCGGTGACTCCTATATCGGCGATGCCCTCGGTTCATTTATGAACGAAGCCTGGAAACCCAGTGTGAATAATTCAAGTCTTCCCGCGATCGGCGGTTCCTGGTTCCCCCAGTACATGCTGGCATTTTCTGAAGGCCGCCGCAGTTCCAATGGCGCTGCCAGCGATGCCCAGCTTCACCTGGCCGCAAGAGGCGTAGCTGATGTGGGCCGTTTCCTCCCCGGAACCAAACAATTCAACGATGCCGCGCAGGTGATCAAGAACACGGCGGTCAACAAACCCGGCGGATCCAAATTCTTCGATAAGTCTGATCTCTATGCGATGGATGCCCAACTGAATGTTTCCGATGCGTTCGGGTTTTCCAATTTTGTGGAAGTGCTGGCAGGCGCTAACTGGAAACAGTGGCTGTTGAATTCAAGAGGCACCATCTTCTCCGATACATTAAATACGATAACCATTAATGAATATGGCGGAGTGCTGCAACTGCGGAAGAAATTATTCAATGATATTATTACCCTTACCGCTTCTGGCCGTTATGATAAGCAAACCAATTTCGAAGGCAGATTTACGCCGCGGGTAACCGCAGTGATCAGGGTGGCCAAAGATAATA
>JBGATE010000232.1:0-4155 GCA_044229375.1 Chitinophagaceae bacterium | reverse complement strand
GTAGTACAAACAGGTGAAGCTGTTTTTTCATGGTTCGGATTTAGCCTGTAAAAGTAATACCTGGTTGTAGAAAACAAAAGCAATACCGGGGAACGATATTGCTTTCAAATTATTTTGATGACCGAAAAAAAGATCAGAATCGAGGGCAATTCAGCTTTTTAGCGTTCGGGTCGGAGGGTTTTTTGATGTAGATCAGGGATATTTCCATACCGCCCCGGGTATTGGATGCCGGTTTAAGGGAGGAAGTATTGGCATCGTAAGAGGCGCCGATATGGAGGCCTTTGAATTCCAGCCCGATATACGGTATCACTGCATCTTCAAAACGGTACCAGGCCCCGATATAAACATTGGTGGGGTCATCATTACTGCTGTTCACATTATAGGAAAAGGCGCCGCCGGCAACAGTATTGTAGGCCTTGGCCTGCATGCTGTGGATAGCGGAGAAATGCATATAATTATAGGAACCGATCGGGATCTTTCCGCCCGCCTGGATCGTGGTACGGGCATTCAGGATGAACTCACCGCCCTGGAAACTTTCCTTGGGACGGTTGATATGGTACATGGAGGCGCCGACATAAAAATTATTATATCCATTGGTGCTTCCGTTGTACAGTATCCCGGCGTTCACATCCACGTAACTCACATTGATCTGTTTGTTGGAAAAGACCTCACCCGTTGTGCCGGGAATAAAACCGAAGGGTGTCAATTCATCTTCGAAGTAAACTTTTGTTACATCCAGTCTTTTGTTGGTATAGGCCGCCTGGAAACCCGCGCCGATCTGGTGATAGCCGTTTTCATCCAGTCCTTTATGAAAAGAAAGGGAGAGACCTGCATAATTAGTAACCAACACACCGTCGCCGGCACGGTCGGTAACACCCAATATACCTACACCCATCTGGTCGATATCGTTCAGCCGGTTCTTCAGGATTCCGAAGTCTGCAGAAACCGTTTTGGTGACAAAGGCATTATTGATCGTTGGCCATTGATTGCGGTAGTTTCCCGCTATCCTGTATGTGCCGTCAAATTTTCCCGTCAGCGCCGGGTTCAGCGTAAGCGGGGAAGCAAAAAATTGGGAAAAATTAGGATCCTGGGCTTTGATCACGGTAGTAAGGGCTACACTAACCAACAGGGAGAAAATGATTTTTTTCATCACACTATTTAATGTTTTTCACGGCAGACAGATGTTTTCAAACCCGGTATTCAATGAAACGTATTTTTTTTCCTTGAAATTGCCTCCTGTTAATATCTGTCCCTCCGCCTGCTATATAACATAGGTACGAAATGGAAAAATACAACAAATTAAAGACCTGTAAAAGGGGAATTTTGCTGCTTCCCGCGGAGTCCAGCGTTAAGTGTACTGAGTTCAGCGTCGGGTTCTTAACAATTGGAATTCAGTAGAATAGCGAAGATTCCATTGGTAGACACCGGATCCGATGATTGCTATCAATTCTGAATCTTGGTTCCATAGGCCAGGTCCCCGGCATCCCCCAGTCCAGGCACAATATATCCCTTGGCCGTAAGCTCGTCATCTATGTCTCCGCACCAGATCGTTACGGAAGGCTCCTCCCTTTTTACGTATTCGATACCGACCGTACAGGCAATGGCTGCCACTATATGGATGGCGGCGGGTTTCCCTTCCGCTTTCAGATGGTGGATCGTTTTTACCAGGGAAGACCCGGTGGCCAGCATGGGATCGGAGATCACGAGAACCCGTCCTTCGAGGTCGGGACAGGAAACATAATCAAGACTGATCTCAAAACTTCCGTCCTTATGATGTTTGCGGTAGGCGGAAATAAAGGCATTGTCGCCCTGGTCAAAATAATTCAGCAATCCCTGGTGCAGCGGTAAACCAGCTCTCAGGATGGTGGCCAGCACCGGTTGTTCTTTCATTACTTTATGCTCGGCGATACCCAGCGGTGTCTGGACCTCTTTTTCAACAAAGGGGAGGACCTTGCTGATCTCATAGGCAATAACTTCCCCGATCCTTTCCAGGTTGCGGCGGAAACGCATCCGGTCATTTTGAATGGTAACATCCCTGATCTCAGCCACCCAGTTACTGACCAAAGAATGTTGCTGGCTTAAATTGACTATCATTTAGTAGTTAGATTTTTAGTATTCAGGTAAGGTAAACCGGTCTGCGTAATCTCACTTATACCAAAAGGTAAAAAGGGTATTTTTGAGTTCAGGCAAATCTAATCTAAATAACAAAATCTGTCACCTAAATACTGAAATCATTATATGATTTACCGTGCAATCGGCTTAATGAGCGGCAGTTCGCTGGACGGGCTGGACCTGGCCTGCGTGGAATTCACGGAACAGGCAGGAAAATGGAGTTTTGAAATCATGAGGACAGCCTGTTATCCCTATACCGAAGAATGGGTCGGCCGTTTGAGAGGAGCCGTTGATCTATCAGCAAGAGAATACCAGTTATTGCATACGGATTACGGGCATTATACCGGGCAATTGGTCAATCAATTTATTGAAGAGCATCAATTGCAGTACAAGATCGCGCTGGTCGCTTCACATGGACACACCAGTTTTCACCTTCCGGCCCGGCAAATGACGGCACAGTTGGGTGACGGGGCCGCTATTGCAGCGGAAACAAAACTGCCTGTTGTTTCCGATCTCCGGTCCATGGATATCGCTTTTGGCG
This sequence comes from Chitinophagaceae bacterium, assembly GCA_044229375.1. Classification (GTDB taxonomy): domain Bacteria; phylum Bacteroidota; class Bacteroidia; order Chitinophagales; family Chitinophagaceae; genus JJ008. The sequence continues at coordinate 1,502 of JBGATE010000232.1, read as the reverse complement.
GACAGGGCGCCCCGATCGTTCCTATAGGGGAGAAAATATTACTTCCGGAGTATGATCTTTTCCTGAACATCGGTGGAATTGCTAATATCTCGGTAAATACAGATCCTTATATCGCCTTTGATGTTTGCCCGGCTAACCGGGTGCTGAATATGCTGGCCCATGATGCCGGTAAACACTATGACGCAGGCGGGGAAATGGCGGCTTCAGGAACAGTCGATACCGGATTGTTGGAAAGACTAAATGCCCTTGAGTATTACCGGAAGCCTTTTCCAAAGTCTTTGGCCAATGATTTTGGCACCGGGTTGTTGTATCCAATGATAAAAAAAGCGGGAATAAATATTGAAGATACCTTGCGGACCTGTACCGAGCATATCGCAATACAGGTGGGTCGGGCCGCCGGGTATTTTAATAACACACAACCCGGGGGAGGCAAACGCCGGCTCCTGGTTACCGGTGGCGGGGCTTTCAATCATTTCCTGGTTTCCCTGATCGGGAAAAATTTAAAAGACCAGGAAATTGAAACGGTTGTACCATCAGAAGACCTGGTCAATTATAAAGAAGCGGTGATCATGGCATTTATCGGGGTCCTGCGCTGGAGACAGGAATACAATGTCCTGGCTTCGGTTACCGGGGCCTCCCGGAACAGTATTGGGGGAGCCCTCTGGACTGGCCAGGAAGCCTGATGATTATCGGGTAAAAATCGGGTAACAATCCTTAATTTAGAGACTCACCATTTTAAGAGAACTCTCATGCCGGAAACCGCCAGGGTACAGCAACCTGCGACCGAAAAAAAGGAACCCGCACCGGGATCCATGGAAGAGATATTGCTGTTCCGAAAGCTCCAGCATTCTTTCCCAAGACAATTCCGCAAGGTATTTCCCGATAAACTGGCAGCCAAATCCGTGGTGATCATCCCTTCCATTACGCTTGACCAGGAGATACTGGCCAAGGTAAACGGGCATGTACACTATGAAGAAAGGCTGCTTTGCCTGCTGATGCTGCTGAGGATGCCTCGTACCCATGTGGTGTATGTGACCAGCACCCCGGTGGACCCCGTGATCGTTGATTATTACCTGCATCTTTTACCCGGGATCACCCGGCACCATGCGCTGCAGCGGCTCACCATGCTGAGTTGCTATGACGCATCTCCCCGGTCACTGACTGAAAAAATACTGGACAGACCACGGCTGATCGAGCGGATCAAGAAAAGTATTCCTGCCGGTAACGCGGCTCATCTTGCCTGTTTCACCGTAACCAAATACGAGCGGACACTCGCCGTGAAACTGGAGATGCCCATTTATGGCTGTGATCCCGAATTGTTTGATATCGGCAACAAAAGCAACAGCAGGAAAATTTTCCGGCAGTGCGGACTGAATGTGCCGGCGGGTTTTGAAGACCTGAAAAATGAAGAGGAGATCGTTTCGGCCTTGACCGACCTGAAGCTGAACAATCCCTCCCTGCGAAAAGCAGTGGTAAAAATGAACGATGGATTTTCCGGGGAA
>JBGATE010000231.1:0-4181 GCA_044229375.1 Chitinophagaceae bacterium | reverse complement strand
AATCCTTTTTTATCTTTTATGAATTCCGCCGCCAGTACGGCACCGCCGGCAAAACCCATCCGGCTGTGCGCGGTATGGATGATCTCGATATCATCCACGACCGAAGAATATTTTACGCTGTGCGTGCCGGGGGCCGGGTCGATCCGCTGGCTGATGATCTCAAGGTCCTCCGGGTTATCACTGAGTTCATTCACCCATCTTTTTTTCTTTTTGATACGATCCAGTACCTGCTCCGCCAGCGTAATGGCCGTGCCGCTCGGGGCGTCTTTTTTCTGTGTGTGATGGGTTTCTTCGAGCAACACTTCGTATTCGGAACGTTCCGCCATTAAAGAGGCCAGTTTCCTGTTCAGTTCAAAGAAGAGGTTGACACCAATGCTGTAATTGCTGGCATAAATGAAGGCCCCGCCCTTCTCCCTGCATTTGTTTTTCATTTCTTCCAGGTGCTCAGTCCACCCGGTGGAACCGCAAACCACGGGCACGCCCCATCCGATCAGCGCATTCACATTCTCATAGGCGCTGTGCGGCCCGGTGAACTCAATGGCGGCATCGGCCCCTGCCAGGTTCTCCCGGGTGAACTCGTGCAGGTTGGGCTGGTCGATCGTAAGCACAATGCTGTGCCCGCGTTGCAGGGCGATCTCTTCAATGGCCCTGCCCATTTTGCCATATCCGATCAATGCAAGTTTCATGGTGGAGCTTGTGGTTAAGTTAAAAAGTTTAGAGGTTGCCGGTATGTTGAGATGTCATTACATTGGATATAAGACAAATGTAATTATTAAAATCCCGGCTGATACCCGTACTGGTACGGATTTATTTGCCGATTGTAAGAACAAGGCTGAGACCGTTGGTATTGGCCAGTTCACTATGACCAGGCTGGATCCGGAGGCTGAGGTCGGGGGTTACGTCGAAGCTTTTAAGGTGCGCGTCAACGGCGGCATCCACCACGTTGAGTCCCCAGAGCAGGATGAAGAACAATACGGAATAATCAATATCCCGCCGGTACTGGTTACGATAGAAACGAAGCGATTCTTCGCCCAGGGGTTTGAGATTTGATTTAATCTGGGAATAAAGGGCAGAATCGGTACCATTCACCCGCATATTGTACTTTACACGATAGGCAAAACGGGTGTCTTTGTATTGTTTCAGGTTAAACAGGAAGATCCCACCGCTGGTGCCGAGTATGCCATACACAATGGGCAGTTTCCAGTATTTTTTGTTGTAGATCTGACCCCAGCCCGGAAGAATGGCCGAACGAAGGGCCGCTTTTTTAGGGCTATGGGCCCTGAAAGCGGAATCATAACGGTTACCGGATTTCCTGATGGTACCGGAACTATCCTTAAGATCCTTGTTTTTTTTCGCCAGCTCAATTGAATCCTTCCTTGCTTTTTTCTCTTCTTTACCCTGGGCGAATACCATACCGCAACTGATGCTGAACAGCAGAAGTAAGAAAATTTTTTTTGTGTGATGTAGTTTCATGTTACCTCCCGGGGCCGCGGATTAATCCAGGGACGCATTCATCTGGCGTAGCACATTGTTCAGTTCTTCCGCCGAATAATAGTCGATGATGATCTGCCCCCCGCCATTACGGCTGTGCCGCAGTTTTACCCGGGTGCTGAAATGCGATGCTAATTTATCCTCTATCCGCTGAAAAGCGGGCGGGAGATGACTTTTTGAAGTTTTTTTAACAGCGCCGCCATCCTTGTAAAGGTTGCGGACAAGCGCTTCGGTTTGCCGGACGGAAAGTTCCTTATCCCGGATCTCTTTAAATATGAAAAGTTGTTTATCGATCGTATCCACATTGATCAGCGCCCTTGCATGTCCCATGCTCAGCTCTCCGTTGCGAACCGCCAACTGTATATCGGGCGGAAGTTTCAACAGGCGGATAAAATTGGCGACGGTACTCCGGTCCTTGCCCATACGCTCGGCCACCTGTTCCTGGGTATAATCCAGTTCCTCCATCATGCGCTTATAGCTGAGAGAAACCTCCATGGCATTCAGGTCCTCCCGCTGCAGGTTTTCCAGCAGGGCCAGCTCCAGCAGTTGTGCATCGTTGGCCAGCCGGGTATAGGCGGGGATATCTTTTAATCCTGCCAGCCTGGCCGCTCTCAGTCTTCTTTCCCCGGAAATAAGCCGGTACTTCCCCGAAGGAAGTTTGGACACCGTGATCGGCTGTATGATATCGTGCAGTTTGATGGATTCGGCAAGTTCTTTCAGGGAGGTCTCATCAAAATCGCGGCGGGGTTGTTTGGGATTTGCTTCAACATCCTCCACCGGGATACGGTGGATACCCGTTGCGTTTTCCACCACGGTTTGTTTGAGTTCACCGCTTTGCGTTTTGAGATCGGCGTCGATGCTCTGGAGCAGGGAGCGGATTCCTTTGCCGAGTAGTTCCTTATTTTGTTTGGGGGTAGACATGATAGTTCTAAGTTTTAGTTCAGAGTCGGGTCGTTCACATAAATTTATCCGGGTTTTGTATCATAAACCAAATCATTTTTCCAACCTCATTATTTCTGAACATAAGATCATTGTATTCCTCTGCTTTAATATACTTACATTCTTTCGCAATATCAAGCCAGACATGGGTTTCAGCATTTTCCGCCACTGAATCGGTTAGTTTTGAAATAAAGTAAGGTCTGTATTTCTTCCTTCTGTAGGCCTCCACAAGATTAGAACATACTGACCTGGACGAGCGCCGGATCTGGTCTGTAAGGCTGTATTTCTCCTCAGGAGGAAACCTTCGGTTATCTCAAAAATATCCATGGTCAGCCTGAACGCCTTCTGATAAACGATCAAATCAACAAAGTCACCCATAACACACTGTTTTAAATCAGGGTCTTCCGACTCTGAACTTTGAACTCTGAACTCACGACTTTAAACTTACAGCTCCAAAATCCTCTCTTCATTTTTGATCTTCGTCAGATCATTCTTCTGGAGGATCTCTTTTGCAAGATTAAGATAATTCATGGAACCTTTACTTTGGGCATCGTAAAGGATGACGGGTTTGCCGGTGCTGGGGGCTTCGGCCAGTTTGGCATTCCGGTGGATGATGGTGCTGAAGACCATATCCTCAAAATGCCGGCGGACCTCGCTCACCACCTGGTTACTGAGGCGGAGACGGCCGTCGTACATGGTCATGAGGATGCCCTCGATTACAAGATCGGTATTGAGGCGGCCCTGTACGATCTTGATCGTGTTGAGGAGTTTACCCAGACCTTCGAGGGCAAAGAATTCACATTGCACCGGCACCACCACCGAATCTGCGGCGGTCAGGGCGTTGACGGTGATCAGCCCGAGGGAAGGGGAGCAGTCGATGATGATAAAGTCATAATCATCCCGAACCGCGTCCAGTATATTTTTAAGCACCATTTCCCGGTTGGGATAATTGATCATTTCAATTTCGGCCCCCACGAGATCAATATGCGAGGGGATAAGGTCGAGATTGGGGATTTCCGTCTTCAGGATCACGTCTTTGGCCCGGGCCTCGTTCACCATGCAATCGTAGAGGCTCTGGGTTACATTGTGGAGGTCAAATCCCACACCCGTAGTACTGTTGGCCTGCGGGTCGCCATCTACCAGTAATGTCCTGTACTCCAATACGGCAAAACTGGCCGCCAGGTTGATGGCGGTGGTGGTTTTGCCCACTCCACCTTTCTGATTTGCTACACCAATGATCCTTGCCATGCTTTGATCCGCCCCGGGCGGTGAGAATTGTTTTGTTATTGAATCGTGATCGTCTCGCCTATTTTGGGTAAAAGAAGAGAGCAGCCTTTATCGCGGAATGCTTTCTTCGCCTTTTCATGATCGGTTTTGATGAATCCGAATGTGTCGTAATGCACGCCCACAATGGTTTTACAACCGATCATCAGGGCTGCTTCGGCCGCGTCTTCATAGCCCATGGTAAAATTGTCGCCAATGGGTAAGACCGCAAAATTTAGTTTTGCCCATTTGGGTATGAGCTGCATATCCAGGGTGAGGGCCGTATCCCCGCTGTAATAAAAACTTCCCCCGGGGCTGCTGACGATAAAACCCATCGGGTTTCCACCATAGCTTCCATCGGGCAGGCCGCTGGAATGCTGGGCGGCCGTACAGCGAACCGTAAAGGCCCCGAAATCCCATTTCCCGCCGGTATTCATGGGGTGGGCGTTGGTAACTTTTTTCCGGCCCAGCCATTCGTAGATCTCCCA
>JBGATE010000230.1:0-4184 GCA_044229375.1 Chitinophagaceae bacterium | reverse complement strand
CCACAGGTCATGGTGAGACCATGCCGATCGCTGATAACAAAACAGCCGCCGGACGCCAGCAGAACCGTCGCTCAGAGCTAACGCTCAGCTATTACAAATAAGCCAATTGCTTATACTTATGTGCCCCGTCACGGCTTAGTTGTGACGGGGCACTTTCTTTTGCCGCAGCCGCATTTTCCGGTAAAAATTTTTCAGTCCCTTTTTTCCACGAATCCGGGCCTTTTATTCTTTGATTCAGAGCGCTTCAGGCCAAATTATCCACATATTCTTTAACTAAAACTGAACCCTCAGTTTTACAGGATTTTCCCCTACCTTTGCGCCTCCAAAACCGACAGGTTTTTTATAGTAATCTAAATAACTGAAAATAAAGTAGTCATGGCAGACTTAAAATTTCAAAGAAACTTTGGTATCGCTGCTCACATCGATGCAGGGAAAACAACCACAACGGAGCGTATCCTCCGTTATACCGGTATGATCCACCGGATTGGTGAGGTGCATGACGGTGCGGCCACCACCGACTGGATGGAACAGGAAAAGGAGAGAGGCATCACGATCACCTCGGCTGCCGTTAGCTGCCAGTGGAATTTCCCCACGGTGCTGGGTAAGGCTACACCGGAAACAAAAAAATATTCTTTCAATATCATTGATACTCCGGGTCACGTTGACTTCACCGTTGAGGTGGAGCGTTCCATGCGGGTATTGGACGGCCTGATCGCCCTGTTTTCTGCGGTTGACGGTGTGGAGCCGCAATCAGAAACCGTATGGCGCCAGGCCAACCGTTACGGGGTACCCCGGATCGGTTTCGTCAATAAAATGGACCGTGCCGGTGCCGACTTCCTGATGGTGGTGAAACAGGTGAAGGAAATGCTGGGTTCAAAAGCTGTACCCCTGCAGTTGCCGATCGGTGCCGAAGATGATTTCAAAGGAGTGGTGGACCTGATCAAAATGAAAGGGATCATCTGGCATATGGAAACCGAGGGAATGACCTTTGATGAAATTGAAGTACCGGCTGATATGCTGGAGGAAGCAAAAGAGTGGAGAGCCAGTTTGGTGGAAGCTGTGGCGGAATATGACGACAGGCTGATGGAAAAATTCTTTGATGACCCCAACAGCATCACCGAAGATGAAATGCATGAAGCTATCCGCAAGGCTACGGTGGACCTGAGCATTGTGCCGATGATGTGCGGTTCCTCTTTTAAGAATAAAGGAGTGCAGACTGCGCTGGATGCCGTATGCCGTTACCTGCCTTCACCGATCGATATTCCTGATACAGTGGGTACCAATCCTGATACCGGTGAAGAAGAGACCCGCAAACCGGATCCCAAAGCTCCGTTCGCGGCGCTGGCATTCAAGATCATGACGGATCCCTTTGTGGGACGCCTGGCTTTCTTCCGCTGTTATTCCGGTCATCTCGATGCAGGTTCCTATGTATTGAATGTAAGAAGCGGTAAAAAGGAAAGGATCAGCCGTATCATGAAGATGTTTGCCAATAAACAAAACCCCATCGATTTTATCGAAGCAGGTGATATCGGTGCGGCTGTTGGTTTCAAGGAAATAAAAACAGGGGATACGCTTTGCGATGAAGATCACCCGATCACCCTGGAGAACATGTTCATCCCTGAACCTGTGATCGCCGTGGCGGTTGAGCCCAAAACACAGGCCGATGTGGACAAGATGGGTATGGCGATCGCCAAACTCGTGGAGGAAGACCCCACACTTAGAGTGAATACGGATGAGGACACCGGCCAGACCATCCTTCGCGGAATGGGAGAGCTGCATCTCGAGATCATCATTGATCGTATGCGCCGTGAATTTAAAGTGGAAGTGAACCAGGGTGCGCCGCAGGTGGCCTATAAGGAAGCATTTAATGCTACCATTGAACACCGCGAGACGCTGAAAAAGCAGACCGGTGGTCGTGGTAAATTCGCCGATATCCAGTTTAGCCTGGGACCGGTGGATGCCGATTGGAAGGCAGAGAACCCGGATAAGCATTACCAGTTTGTGAACGATCTCTTTGGTGGTTCCATTCCCCGTGAATTCGTTCCGGCCATCCAGAAAGGATTTGAACAGTCCATGGCAAGCGGTGTACTGGCCAATTACCCGGTCGATAATATGAAGATCCGTGTGTTCGACGGTGGCTTCCACGCGGTTGACTCCGACTCCATGTCCTTCGAACTTTGCGCCAAGCAGGGATTTCGTGAGGCAGCCAGAAAGGCGAAACCGGTATTGCTGGAGCCGATCATGAAAGTGGAAGTGATCACCCCGGCCCAGTACATGGGTGATGTTACGGGTGACCTGAACCGCCGCAGGGCCATACTGGAAGGTATGGACAACCGTGCGGGCGCGGAAGTGATCAAGGCCAAAGTACCGCTGAGCGAAATGTTCGGGTATGTTACCCAACTGCGTTCGCTTTCTTCCGGTCGCGCTTCCTCAACCATGGAATTCTCTCACTATTCCCCGGCACCAAATAATATCGCCGAGGAAGTGATCGCGAAAGTGAAAGGGAAGGTGAGCGCTTAATATTTAGCAGCAAGTGATAAAATGAATATCCCGTTACTAATACGGGATATTTTTTTTATTGGGCTCAGCAGGGCCATTTTTTGCGATCTCCCTTTATTTTGCTCAGATATTGAAAATATCTGTAAAAAGTATTAATTTCAATAGTGTCTTCGATATTCTGCCATACTTAATTGCGGGTATGAGAATAAAGATTCAATTAATATTATTATATTCTATTATCGTAGGGTTGAATAATGCAATTGCGCAATCATCTCTAAATTATGCAGCTACTACTATCAGTACCGGCACACTTGCTGTAGACAATTTTGGAAATCCTATCAACTTCACAACGGAGCCCAATCTCGTACTAAACTCGTCAAGCAATGTTATATCCGCATTGCACCCCATAGGATTCGATTTTATTTTTATGGGCAGGTATTATTCACATTTTGTAGCTGGGTCAAATGGGGATGTGGGGCTCGGTTTATATAATTCACCTTCTAATATTCTTGGAGCTCCTGATTTCAATGATCTGACACGTACGGTCATATATCCTCCCTCTACCAATAATGCACCTGTATTAGCGGTATTTTGGGACAGAATGACAACGCCGTCGGGATCAGGACCAACCGTGCGAACAATGATAACTGGTACAGCGCCCAATCGTTGTAAGGTAATCGAATGGAATACGATCATCAATTCCCTAAATCCGGTTCCTACCCCGAGTGCAATGTTTCAAATGCGATTGTACGAAGGGAGTGGTAAAATCGAATATGTTTATGGAAAGATGAGCATTGTTAGTTCGTCTACAACTGTTACTGCTTCGATAGGATTTACTGCCGGATTAAATGATGGCCAGTTTATTGCGCTTCAGGATTTAAACAGTTATCCTTTTACTGTTATTGCGGCACAGGAGCCATCGACCCAAAGTCTCGTCAACACTGCAACACCCGGCGATATCACGGGCTTACATTCAACCGCAGATGGCCAACGAAGGGTATTTACATTTACCCCGCCTGCTTTAACAGGAACTGCACCGACCGGTTTGCAGGTAATGGAGGTTGGGGCTACGAATGTGGCGCTTAAATGGGATGATAATTACAGTAATGAACTTGGGTACAATATTCTGGTATCTTCTGATAATATCAATTTTATATCTGCAGGAACAACTGGCCCCGATGCAACTTTTTTTACAGTAGGAAATCTGACATTGGGGAATACCTATTATTTCAAAGTAATAGCTTTTACGGAAGGAGCCTGCTCTGTTAGTAGCAATACGGTAAATGCAACAACGAGTTGCTTCCTGAACGGAACGTATACGATCGGACCGGGGGGCACTTATGCAACTTTGGCAAAAGCAATAGACAGTATAAAAGTGAAAGGAGTAGCCGGGAATGTTATATTTGAATTGACAGGTTCTTATACTAGTAGCGGAGAAGTTTTCCCGATTACTTTCCCTAAGATCTCACAAATACCCTGTTTCAATAATTTTAATATAACGGTAAGGCCGGCTGTTTCGGCGACCAACCTTCAGATTATTGCTCCGGTGAATGGCCCCATGTTATTATTGGATGGAGTAAATAATTATGTCACCATTGACGGCCGACCGGGGGGAATAGGTACTACCGGGCAATTAGCCTTCATTAATAGTGATCTGACACCTGTACTCAGGTTAACTAATTCTT
>JBGATE010000022.1:0-24132 GCA_044229375.1 Chitinophagaceae bacterium | reverse complement strand
CCGGCCTGGCACCGGTTCGATCAACTTGCTAAAGTTGACTCGATCGTGACCGACGCGCTGATCCAGAAAGCTTTTCCCGGTTGCGTGGTGCTGGCTGTTCATGAAGGTGAGATCGTGTACCATAAGGCATTCGGGCAATATAAGTACGAAGCATCCCAGCCTACCAGCATCGAAAGCATATTCGACCTGGCTTCGGTGACGAAGATATCGGCCACCACCGTATCCGTGATGAAACTGTATGAACAGGGCAAACTCGATCTGAATAAAAAACTGGGCGATTACCTGCCGATGGTGAGAGGCACCAATAAGGCCAGCCTGCAAATCGATGATATACTGCTGCATCAGGCCGGGCTCGTACCCTTTATCGCTTTTTATAAGGAAACGATCGACGAAAAAACGGGCGTACCTAACCCGGCAATCTACAGATCCAAACCGGAACCCGGCTTTACCGTCAGGGTTGCGGAAAATATTTATCTCCGGAACGACTGGGAGGATACCCTGTTCAACCGGATCCTCAAAAGCCCGTTGGGCCCGCAGAATAAATATGTGTACAGCGACAACGACTTTATCTTTCTTGGGAAAGTTGTGGAACAGATCACCGGCATGACCCTTGACAAGTATGTGCAACAAACATTTTACAGGCCCATGGGTATGCTCACAACCGGGTTCAAGCCAAGGGAACGGTTTGCGACGGATAAGATAATTCCGACAGAAACGGAAAAGCATTTTCGCATGCAGACTACACAGGGGGATGTGCATGACGAAGGCGCTTCCATGTTCGGCGGCGTGGCCGGCCATGCCGGTTTATTTTCCAGCGCTTATGACCTTGCCATGCTTTACCAGATGCTGCTCAACGGCGGGGAGTTCAACGGGAACCGGTTTTTGAAAAAGGAAACGATTGAACTGTTCACGGCCTATCACAGCAAGAACAGCAGAAGGGGTTATGGTTTTGATAAACCGGAAAAAGACAATGCCACCCGCAAGGATCCTTATCCTTCATCACTCTCATCTCCCGGAACCTTTGGCCATACCGGCTATACCGGCACCTGTGTATGGGTGGATCCCAAATACAATATTGTCTACGTGTTCTTGTCCAACCGGGTGTACCCCACAAGGGAAAATAATAAACTCGGGCAAATGTCGATACGCGGAAAGATCCAGGATGCGATCTACCGGGCGATGGGAATTTGATTACTGGCCGCTGTTTCCACAGATTTTTGCGGGTGAACGTTACGTCCTGATACGAAAATGTATTATTGCTTATCCTGCCCCTGGTTGGGGTTATTGGGCCTTTGCTGATTGGGATTCGGATTATTCGGCCGCTGCTGGTTTCTGTTAGGATTATTCGGTCTTTGCTGCTGCCCGCCACCTTGTTGCTGCCCCTTGTTCCTTGTGCCTTGCCCTCTTTGCCGTTGATCCTGCTGATTACCCTGTTGCTGTCCGCCACCACCTTGCTGGCTGCGTTGCTGGCCTCCCTGCTGACCCCTTTGTTGCTGACCTCCGCTTTGTTGTTGTCCCTTGTTCCTTGTTCCTTGCGCCCTGTGCCTTTGCTGCCCTTGTTGTTGCTGCTTCTTTTTTTTGTCAGCTTTCTCCAGGGTGCGCAGGCTGATCTGTCCTACAAGTTCCACAAACTCCGGCTCCGCTTCCCTGGGTTTGCTGCTGGTCACTTCCACCGGCTCCAGTTCCTCTGGCCGGATGTTCTGCTGGTTCAGTGTTTTGATCTTTTTCACCCTTTCGATGGAAAGATCAGGAAAGCATTGCCCTTAGCCACCTGCAACACATCACAATTGTCGGGGAAATGCTGTAATGCATCGAGGTAGGTATCGAGTTCGTAGTTCAGGCAGCATTTCAAACGGCCGCACTGACCACTGAGTTTGGTCTGGTTGATCGAGAGGTTCTGGTAACGGGCCGCGGCGGTGTTCACCGATTTGAAATCGGTAAGCCAGGTACTGCAGCACAATTCACGTCCGCAACTGCCGATGCCTCCCACTTTACCGGCTTCCTGGCGTGCGCCAATCTGCCTCATTTCCACCTTCACTTTGAATTCGGAAGCATAGACCTTGATCAGTTCCCGGAAGTCCACCCGGCCATCGGCTATATAAAAAAAGGTTGCCTTGCGCCCGTCCGCCTGCATCTCCACCTGGCTTATTTTCATATCCAGTTTCAGTTGTTTGGCTATGGCACGGCTGCGGATCACCGCTTCGGGTTCCCTTGCTTTATTCTGGTTCCGCATTTCAATATCGCGGTCGGTGGCCCGGCGCAACACTTTTTTCATTTCGGGATTGTCCTCTTTCACATTCCTTTTCTTCATCTGCAAACGAACGATCTCACCGGTCAGTGATACTTCTCCCACATCAAACCCGCTTACGCCTTCCACGGCGATCAGGTCACCTTTCTCAAAGGGTTGTAAGGAAGAGTTCCGGAAAAAATCCTTACGGGTACCCTGGCTGAAACTTACCTCGATCACTTTACAGGCCGTGTTCATATCGGCAATGGGCAGGTTGCGCAGCCAGTCATGAGTATTCATGCGGTTGCATCCGCCGGAACTGCATCCGCCGTTGCTCTTGCACCCGTTTGGTTTACCGCCGGTGGCAGAACTGCAACCTGTACAACCCATGATTAATGAGTAATTAAGAGTTAATAATTTAAACAGAGGATGTGGAAGAGGCCTGGAATGAATTACAATTTCGCAGTCGTTGAAGCATTTTATTCAGCATGAATCAACCCGGTTGCTACCAGGTTTAACGGGCATAAAATGCCATATGAAGCTGTTTCTGAGATGCTTATATTTTTAGAAAACAAACGAAGCATATTTGTAATTCAGTCCTTTGGGGTTCCATTTCACCATTCACTTTTCACCCTTCACCACCTCAATCAACCAAAAATACACTTTTCTTGCAATTATGGGTAGTCAACCTTTTATTAGGCGGCTGACCCTGTTCCTCAGGCAAAAACGACCTTATCCTGAATAATATGGTACAATTTGATGGTCAGTGCATGAAAGAGCATTTTTCCATGGGCATTGCGTTCAATATAATAGCTGGCCCGGTCGATTTCCCCGATAATGGCTTCCTGCTGCTCGGTCCCGGCGATCTTATTCAGTCTTTCTGCAAAATCTTTTTCCAAACCAATCGAACCTGAAGTATCCCCGGTTACCCTCAGGCGGATGGCCTGTTCCAGCAAATGGTTGAAATAACGCAGGAACTGCTTTTGCTTTTCCCTTCCCAGCCGGCTGATCTCTTCCACCCATTTGGCCTGGGCCACCGGTCCCGTTCGCAGCATGGCATTCAGCCATTCTCTTAACAGTACCTGCCAGTCCTCTTCTGCATGCTGCACCAGTTGCAGTGCCTCGCGGTAATTGCCTTCACTAACACCGGCCACCTGCGCGGCAATAGCGGGACCCGTTTTATTCCGGCTGATCAGCGCCTCTTCAATCTCTTTTGTTTCAAGCGCCGGTATTTTGATCAACTGGCAACGGCTTACAATAGTGGGCAGGACCAGCGCTTCATTTTCAGCCACCAGGATGAACAGGGTATCGGATGGCGGCTCTTCGATCAGTTTCAGTAATTTATTCCCTTCTGCGCCCAGCATTTCCGGCATCCACATGATGAGCACTTTGTAGCCGCTCTCAAAACTTTTCAGGCTTAATTTCCTGATTATATCATTGCATTCTTCGGCCGTGATCTTGCCCTGGCTGTTCTCTTTCTCCTTGATCATCTCGATCCAGTCGAATGAATTGCCATAGGGATTCAGCCGGATAAACTCCCTCCATTCGGCAATGAAATCTGCGGCAATGGGTTTTTCCCCCGCTTTCTTTGTTACCGTGGGATATGAAAAATGTATATCGGGATGGATCAGCTGCGCAGCCCTGACGCAGGAAGGACATATTCCGCAGGAGTCCGTTTTTATTTCTGGGGGTATCGTGTCTGCAGTTTCTGGCGACGGTTCTCCGAAAAGGGAAGGCCCGGGTGCAACGTCGGCGGCTTTGGGGCTGCAAACAAGATATTGGGCAAATGCGAGCGCAAGCGGTAATGCACCACTTCCTTCCCTGCCCAAAAAAAGCAGCGCGTGGCTTAACCGGTTATGCTGTACCAGTTCTGCCAGTTGTTGTTTTACGGCTGCCTGCCCGATGATATCGCTGAATTGCATGGAAAGCGAAAATAGATCATCCGGGCAAGAAAAAAGCGACACGGTTCAACCGTGTCGCCCTGAAATTAGTTATGGAGATTTTAATTCAGGTATTTTTTGATATCCTCGCTCATCGGCAAGGTTTTCGGGCTGAATGTGGCGATCAGTTCTCCTTTCTCGTTCACCAGGAACTTTCCGAAATTCCAGGTCACCGGGTCTGCAAAACCTTTGGCCACGGCTTCCGCCTTTAAATATTTGTAAAGCGCATGCATGTCCTCACCCTTCACGGAGATCTTTTCCGCCATCGGGAAGCTAACCCCGTAATTCTTTTTACAAAACTCTTTGATCTCGGTATTGCTCCCGGGTTCCTGGTTCCCGAAATTATTGGCCGGGAAACCAATGATGACCAGCTTATCCTTGTTTTCCTGGTACAGCTTTTCCAAACCTTCGTATTGTGGCGTCAGACCGCAGGCGGAAGCGGTGTTCACGATCAGGATCTTCTTCCCCTTATATTTTGAAAAATCAATATCCGTTCCGTCCAGACCCGGTACCTTGAAATCATAAATGGAATTCCCGGCCAGGCTTACCGAAAAAATAAGCGTGAGCAATAATGTTTTCATGTGGTTTCTGCTTTGAGTGAATAACAAAGTTAACCGGATTCGGTTTGGCATTTACCTAAAATACTCATAATCCCTTAAGTGGCTGATCTATTGACGTTCAAAACAACCCAGGTCGGGAATACCCACGGCCCTGGGCTTTCCGTCCAGGTCGGTGGGTATTACGGTTCCCGTTCCTTTATTGATCGCGGGGGAGGAGGATTGTAACCTGAAATCATAATAGTTGCGGGAGGTGTTTATGCTGTCGAACAGGGGTGCCTGGTTATTGATCACCTGGTTGATCGTGCTGTTGGCAGGTGCGGTCTGTACCTTCCAGAGATTGTAATCAAACAGCACGCTGAAAACGGTATTACCGTTCTTCTCGACGATCACCTCGTCATTCACCAACCCGTTCTCACCCCAGAAGATGCAATTACGGAAAACGGCATTGAGATTGGCGGAGATATTATCAGCATAGTTACTCAACGTGAGTACCGGGTCCTTGTGTTCAATGAAACGGTTGGCCCAGGTGGCTACGGTGCAATGCGTGAACTGGTAATCACCGCCTTTAGCAAGGTAAAGATTCCTGCCGCAGTTGGTCACCAGGCAGTTCCTGGCCCTGATACTCGAGTTCAGGGCAATGATGCCTGCGTCATAGGCATTATCGATCACGCATTCATTCAATATCAATTTGGGGTTCGCATTGGGTGAGGGGTCCAGCAGCCCGATGGCCTGGTATGCATTCCGGATCGTGGCGTAGGTAAGCACATTGTCACTGGAGCCGGCCAGAAAGTAGATACCCGGCCAGCTGGCAGGATGATCTTTAAAAGGTTCATCCATCCGGTCGCCCTGGAAATAGACCCTGTCGGCCGTATCTTTCAAACCATTCACCAGTAAGGTTCCGTTGATAATGATCGGGGCATCGGCATGCACATAGACCCGGCAGCCTTTATTGATCGTGAGTGTTTGATTGGCATTAACAAATAATGATCCGAGAATCACATAGGGCATATCATTGTTCCAGGTCTCGGGTGAATTGACCACTTTGTCCCTGAAAAAATGCGCGTTCTGTCCCCATGCCTCCAGTTGCACCAGCCGGTTCTTCCCGTTATAGCTAACCTCGATACTATCGCGTATGATAAAGGGAAGATTGCCGGAACCGGGATTGACATTCACCTGTACAAAAACATAGAGGCTGTCATTGGCCGCGATAACGAGGTTCGTGAACTGCGTACCAACGATACCGTCCACATTCATTTTATAGACCGAGGAGGACCCTCCCATCAGTTTCAAGGATGACAGTTTTAATTGCTGGTCATTTTCATTGATGATCTTCAGGGTCCGGTAAGTAGATCCCGCCGTAACGAAAAGGGTATCGAATTTGAGCGTATCGGCAGAAAGCACAACCCTTGCGTCGGGACTGGTAATGAAAGAATCTTTCCGGCAGGAGATTAGGAATATTGCAAAGGATATGATTACGGTTCCGGAAAGCCTCATGGGAGTCAAAAATAGTTCAAACTATTTGAAATTAACGGGCCGCGAAACAAAGTGCGGCAACGGCCAGGCTTATATTTTTCGCTGCCGCAGGATTCCAGTGTGGCACCGGTGGTGATCACATCATCTACGAGCAGGATTCGCCGGTTGGATACCCGCCCGGGGTTCTTCATGAGGAATTTGCCTTCTATGTTCTTCCAGCGCTCGATCCTTCCTTTTTTGGTTTGCGTTTCTG
This sequence comes from Chitinophagaceae bacterium, assembly GCA_044229375.1. Taxonomy (GTDB): domain Bacteria; phylum Bacteroidota; class Bacteroidia; order Chitinophagales; family Chitinophagaceae; genus JJ008. The sequence goes on along the minus strand of JBGATE010000022.1, from coordinate 17,679 downwards.
TATGCTGCGGCCGGGTGATCACATCCTCCGCAACCGGGATGCCGGTGATCTGTGATATACCTTCGCAGAGAACGGTGGCCTGGTTATAACCCCTTCTTTTTTCTTTGGCGGGAAAAAGGGGAAGCGGGATCAGGACATCCGCGTCAAATCTCCGGGTAGATTTCAACTGTTCCCCCATCAGCTTACCCAGTTGCAGCCCCAGTTCTTTGTTACCCTTGTATTTGAAACGGTGCATCAGGTGCTGTACCAGCGATTCCCGGTTGAAGTAGAACCGGGCCGTCGCACTGTATAAGGGCAAACGCCCCCAGAAGATCTTTTCAACCGGGTTTCCCGCGTAGCGTTCAAAATTCGTTTCCGGAAGTGCATGCATGCAACGCATGCAGAGAACCGATTCCCGGCTGAGCAGGTCGCTTCCGCATCCCGCGCAGATATGCGGGAACAGGAGGTGCAGCAGGGAATCTTTTATTTCATTCAGCCATTTCATCCAAACAGGTACCTGTACACTTCTTCCACTCTTCCCATCATCACCACTTCGATCCCGGATGTTCTGCCTGGAATATCTTCATACGAAGAGAGCAGTGCGCAGAGAACAGCCAGGTCTATGGAGGGATCTTCCACTTTCAGTCCACCGGCAATATTCAGGAAGACATCCTTCAAGCCAAAATGAAAACCGCCTCTTTTTTCCAGCACCGCCAGCAATAACTGCAGCCGGCGCAGGTCAAACCCGCTTACGGTGCGCTGTGGTGTGCCGTAAACGGATTGCGTCACCAATGCCTGCACTTCGATCAGCAGGGGACGCATGCCCTCGATCGTGGCGGCAATGGCAATCCCGCTCAACTGGTCCTCTTTTTGTGTGATCAGGATCTCGCTGGGATTGAGTACACCCCTCATGCCGGCATCGGTCATTTCATAGATGCCCAGTTCCGCGGTACTGCCAAAGCGGTTCTTCAGCGTGCGGAGTATCCGGTAGGCATAGTGACGGTCGCCTTCGAACTGCAGCACCGTATCCACCATATGCTCCAGGATCTTCGGACCGGCAATGCTGCCGTCCTTGGTGATATGACCGATCAGGAAGACCGGCGTATTGGTTTCCTTGGCAAACCGCTGGAATTCGGCGGCGCATTCCCTGATCTGGGATACGCTTCCGGGGGATGAATCGATCAGCGAAGTATGCAATGTCTGGATCGAATCAACGATCACCAGTTGCGGTTTCAGTTTTTTGATCTCCTGGAAAATGGTCTGCGTGGAGGTTTCCGTCAGCAGGAAGAAGTGTTCGTTCTTCAGCCCGAGGCGATCGGCCCGCATCTTGATCTGCTGTTCACTTTCCTCACCGCTTATATAGAGGACGGAAATATCTTTCAGCCAGAGTCCGTTCTGTAAAAACAAAGTCGATTTGCCGATACCGGGTTCACCGGCCACCAGCACCAGGCTGCCCGGAACGATACCGCCGCCCAGCACCCTGTTCAGTTCCGGATCGGAGGTGGGCAATCTTTTTTCTTCATTGCTTTTTATCTCATTCAGCAACACCGTGCGGCCCGCTCTTTTTTCCCCGTGGTAATCCTTCCAGCCATTTGCTTTTGAATCGTCTTTCTGTATCAGTTCTTCCACGAATGTGTTCCACTGTGCGCACGACGGACACTGGCCAACCCATTTCACACTTTCATACCCGCAGTTCTGACAAAAAAAAGATGTCTTGACCTTGCTCATGCAATAAAATTAAACGATTGGGTTGTCTTTATTCAAATGTTTGAACAACGAAAAAAAGGTGAAAAAAACGAAGGCGTTGTTTTGAGTGGATCAGGGATGTTGCAACGAAGAAAAGTAAAGGACCGCAAGGGCTGTTTTATAAATGTAAAAAGGGCCAATCTGACGATTGACCCCCCTTACTTACTAACCCATTAAATTCTATTGCTAAGTTACAATTATGCATCACATTTCAAAATAAATTTTTCTCCCTGTGTATAACTTTCAACGCCGGAAAAAGGGTAAAAATGGAATCGGGGTCAAACAAAAAATAATTTATAATCAGTTGATAATTAATATATTATAGACCTGTTTTTATAGGTTGATCAATAAGTTGAAGCCTTCATTACTTGCGTTTTTTATTTCCGGAAATGACAAAAAGACGGGAAAAAAACCAGCAAACCGATTGGAAGCAAATTTGTTATAATGTTGTCTAAAAACAGATAAAAAATGATGATGTCAAACGAGATTTTTGTGGTGTCGCTGGTCTTCCTGGGGATCAGCTTCCTGGTGTCCAGTATCCTGAAAGCTAAGTTCACCAAATACAGCAAAATAGGGCTTGCCAACGGCCTTTCGGGTCATGAAATTGCCGAAAAAATGCTCCGTGAAAATGGCATTTTTGACGTAAAAGTCACCTCCGTTCAGGGCTTCCTGAGCGACCACTATAACCCCATTAATAAAACAGTGAATCTCAGCCCAGAAGTGTACAGCGGGACCAGTGTTTCGGCCGCGGCCGTGGCCGCCCATGAATGCGGGCACGCCGTCCAGCACGCCACCCAATATGGCCCCCTGATGTTCCGTAGCAAGCTGGTCCCCGTGGTCCAGTACAGTTCCATGCTGGTGAACTGGATACTCCTGGCGGGTATGATCGTAATCGCCACCACCAACAACCCCACGATCCTGCCGGTGGGAATTGTGGCCATGAGCATAACGGTGCTTTTTACCTTAGTAACCCTTCCGGTGGAGTTTGATGCCAGTAAAAGGGCCCTGGCCTGGTTGAACCGGACCAATGTGACCAGCACTGAGGAGTACCCCAGGGCCAAGGATGCCCTGAAATGGGCGGCTACCACCTATGTTGTGGCGGCCCTGGCGGCCGTGGTGCAGCTGGTACAGTATATTATGATCTATATGAGCAGCAGGGACAGGAGTTGAGTGCTGGATGCTGGATGCTTGATGCTTGATGCTGGATGTTAGATGTTAGATGCTAGATGTTGGATGTTCAAAGTCTGATAACAAGAGTAAATTAAAAATGAGTAAATGCCTTTGGGCTTAACACGTCATCCAGCATCCAGGATCTAACATCCAGCATCCAGCATCTAACATTTACAACTTGATCTCTTCATCCCGCTGATCAAAGAACCGGTACTCGGTGAGATGGTAATTGCTGTCCTGTTCAAGGTTGATCTTTTGACCGAATTTCTTTTTCCATTTGGCGATCTTATTGTTCCAGAACCAGCCTTTGGTGAGATAGGCATATAAGATGGGATGAACGATCATTTTCAGCACGCCGTGTTTGTGGGTGACCAGGTACCCCACATTCTTTTCTATTTCGTCTTCGAGTAACAGGGTGGATGAGATCTTACCGGTACCGTTGCAGCTTGGACAAACCTCCGCTGTGATAATGTTCACTTCCGGTTTCATCCGCTGACGGGTGATCTGCATGATCCCGAACTTGGAAATGGGAAGCACGGCATGCTTGGCCCTGTCGGGTTTCATGAACTCTTCCATTTTTTCCATCAGCTTCCGCTTGTTCTCCGGGAGTTTCATATCAATGAAATCTACCACGATGATGCCGCCCAGGTCGCGCAGCCTTAACTGTCTTGCGATCTCGTCTGCGGCCTCGAGGTTGGTTTCAATGGCGTTCTGTTCCTGGTTATTGCTGACGCTTTTATAACCGCTGTTCACATCGATCACATGCAGTGCCTCGGTGTGTTCAATGATGAGGTATGCGCCGCTGTCGAGGTTGACGGTTTTCCCAAAAGAGGATTTCACCTGCTTGGTGATTCCAAACGAATCGAATATGGTGGAACCGTTCTGGTAAAAGGACACGATATCCGCTTTTTCCGGAGCGATCCGCTGAATATAACTTTTCGTGTCGGCGTAGATGTTGCGATCGTTTACCACGATCCTGTTGAAGTCCTCGTTGAGCAGGTCGCGGAGGATGCTGGTGGTCTTTGTTTGTTCGCTCAATACGCGGGTGGGAGGTGCGGCGCCTTTCAGGTTTTGCTGAATGGTCTTCCACATGGCCACCAGGGCGGAAAGGTCCTCATGCAGTTCCGCAGTATTCTTTCCTTCCGCGGCAGTGCGTACAATGACGCCGAAGTTCTTCGACTTGATGGCCTCAACGATCTTCTGCAGCCGTTTCCTTTCTTCGGAAGAATGGATCTTCCGCGATACGGCCACGATATCATTGAAGGGGGTTAGCACTACAAAACGGCCGGGCAGGGAGATCTCACAACTTAACCGGGGCCCTTTGGCGGCGATCGGTTCCTTGAGGATCTGCACCAGTATATTGGGCTTGCCGTTCAGTACCTCATTGATCTTGCCGGTCTTGATGATCTCCGGCTCCACTGTAAATTTGCCAAAATCAAGTCCCTGTTCGCTCTTGTCGTTCATGCACATGCTGGTGAACTTGAGCAAGGATTTGGCATAGGGGCTCAGGTCGGTATAGTGCAGGAAGGCGTCTTTCTCAAAACCCACATCCACAAAAGCGGCATTCAGCCCGGGAATCAGTTTTTTCACCTTACCCAGGTATAGGTCACCCACGGCAAAACGCGCATCGCTTTTTTCGCTATGCAGTTCTACCAGCTTCCTGTCTTCCAGCAGGGCTATTTCCACTCCCTGCGGGGCTGCATTAATAATTAGTTCCTTGTTCATTACAGCTTAACAATGAAACACCTTGATGCTGTAAAACACCAGTTGAAATTCATCCGTAAGGATGCTGAGCGTCGTATCTGCAGGATATGTAGTGAGAACCCGAAAGCAATCGGGTGCGGAGGCAACTATACGGCAAACAACCGGTGGACTGGAAAAGAGTTTATCGTTCAGCGTTCAAAGTTCAGCGTTGAAACCCGGATTGATCTTGCACCCGGCTCCCGACTCCGAACTCCCGGCTCCCGACTATTTATTCCTCTTCTTATGACGGTTCTTTCTCAGTCTTTTTTTACGCTTATGCGTCGCAATTTTATGACGCTTCCTTTTTTTACCACAAGGCATACTCAAATCTTTTTTTAATCTTGTTTATAATACGTTTTCTGTTCCTTACTTCTTTAATGCGCTGATCCGTTCTTCGATGGCTTTTCTGACCTCCGGTTGTTTTACCAGGGAAAGACTTTTCTGGTACCAGCCAATGGCTTCGCCCTTTTTGCCGGTTCGCTCATAAACCTCGGCCAGCAGTAAAATGGCATCCAGGTTGGTCGGATCAAGACGGGTGACCTTTTCAAACCTTTCTTTCGCCTTGTCATATTGCCCTGACAAAAGAGAACCCTTTCCCAGCATCATTTGCGCAAATACATTGCTGCTGTCCTTTTCTGCTACTTCCCGGATCTTCAGGATTCCCTCCATGGGAGTATCTGAAATGCCACCTAATAAATAACTGGCTCCCAATCCTACTTTTGCCGAATCATTGGCAGGATTTATTTTTAAAGATCTTTCAAACAAGTCTTTGGCCTGCAAAGCTTTCCACTTTCTTCTTTCCGCAACTTCATCCGTCTGCAGGTTATCCAAAAACAGTTGGGCGGCAAAGGTGAGGCTTTTTTCCGAATTTTCCAATCTGGCAGCCTCCGCCAGGTACCAGGCATAAGGTTCAAATATTCTCGCGGAATCCGACCAGAAACGGGCGAGTTCATGATACACATGTATCTGCTGATCTTTCACATCTCCCCTGGAAATGGAATTTTCCAATGTGCTGACACTGACCACCTGCGCGGGACTAAGTTGCTTTTTTGCCATTATCAGTATCGTATCGGTGGTAACAGTTGTACCGTTCCCATGATCATGCCCGTCACCGGGGCTGTGCTGCTCCGCTGCGGGTTTGGACTTTTTGGCGGGAATGGTGCTGACAAAAAAATAAATGCCTGCGGTCAGTAGTAACCCGGCAATAATCGTAATAATCTGGGGTCTCTTCACGTTCAATTTTTAAGAGGGCAAAAGTAACCCCAAAACCAATGATGAGTGGAATCATTTATAGTATGGCCACGGGAAAAAATAATTTAACCGTTCAGGCTATAATAAATAAGGAAGGGGATCATTAAGCCTCATCGCCGGGCCCGGCATCAGGTTTGGGCTCTTTCAGCTTTTTTACTTCGGCAACAAACTCCTTGGCGGGTTTGAAAGCGGGTATATAATGTTCAGGTATATGTACCGCGATGTTCTTCTTGATGTTGCGTCCGATCTTGGCTGCCCTTTTCTTGGTGATGAAACTGCCGAATCCGCGGATGTAAATATTTTCGCCGGCAGCAAGGGTGTCTTTTACCTCCTTGAACATAGTTTCAAGAGTAACAAGCACATCTACCTTGGGTATGCCTGTTTTTTCAGAGATCTGATTTACCAGGTCGGCTTTTCTCATTGTTGCAGGTTTTAGTGGTTTTACAAGTCCAATTTAGAACAAAATTATATGATAGTCAACTAAATAGGAATAATTTTTTTAACCGGTTGTGTATTCTTGACCCTAAAAACACGGATATTTAGCGGATCAGGGGTCAATGGACCGGTAAATACATGAAAAAAGGCAGTAATACCATACCAAAACCGGCATTTGGGCGCTTATTATTAAAATGGAACCGGGAGCAAAATGACCGGAAAATGCCCTGGAAGGGTGAAAAAGACCCTTACCGGATCTGGCTGAGCGAGATCATCCTTCAGCAAACAAGGGTTGAACAGGGACTTGATTATTACAACAGGTTCATCCGTGCATTTCCGGATGTTCATAGCCTGGCAAAGGCCCCGGAAACCAAAGTTTTCAAATACTGGGAGGGACTGGGTTACTACACCCGGTGCAGGAACCTCATCGTCACCGCTAACTATATTTCCAAAGAACTAAAAGGGAAGTTCCCCGATAATTATCATGATATCCTTACCCTGAAAGGGGTGGGACCCTATACGGCCGCCGCCCTTTCTTCTTTTGCATTCAACCTGCCGCATGCGGTGCTGGATGGAAATGTTTTCAGGGTACTGGCCAGGGTCTTTGGCATTGATACACCTGTTGATTCAACAGCAGGGAAAAAATTGTTCAGCGCATTGGCCGATGAATTGCTGGACAAAAAACAACCGGGGTTATACAACCAGGCCATTATGGATTTCGGGGCAACGGTATGTAAACCGGCGGCACCGCTTTGCACAGCCTGTGTTTTCAAAAAGCAGTGTTTTGCTTTTATCAATAACAAGTTGAATGAGCTACCCATAAAGGAAAAGAAGATCACGATCCGCAAAAGATGGTTTTACTACCTGGTACTGGAGTATAAGAACCTGGTTGCCATCCGCCGGCGCACCGGGAAGGATATCTGGCAGGGATTATATGAATTCCCGCTGATTGAAACGGGTAAGCCAACAGTTCTAAAGGAGATCCTTTTACAGGCCGAAAAAAAGAAATGGCTTGAAAAAAAACAATATGATGTCATACTTTCCACTCCATTGCATAAACAGCAGCTTTCACATCAGTTGATCCAGGGCCGGCTAATAAGGATCAGACTTAAGAAAACACCTCAAAACACGGATTGGTCATGGACAACAGCTATGGGTGCCGGTAAGTTTGCATTCCCCCGCTTCATCAATCACCATATAAAGAAAATAACGGGAGAACTGCGTTTACGTTGAATTGCTGCGTTGTTGCATACTTTTTTGATTTTTTCCTTTCAAAAATATTCTAACTTTAAGAAGCATTCCTGCCCTTAGACGAATTCATTCACCTAAAGAATAAATGTATGAGAGGCGTGAACAGAGTAATGCTGATCGGCAATCTTGGCAAGGATCCCGAGGTACAGCACCTGGAAGGTAATATCGCTGTGGCCAAATTTCCCCTCGCCACCACCGAAACATTCAAGGACCGCACGGGCAAACTGGTATCCCAGACCGAATGGCATACCGTGGTGCTATGGCGCGGCCTAGCCGAACTGGCCCAGAAATACCTGCATAAAAGCAGCCTGGTATATATAGAAGGCCGGCTTCGTACCCGTAGCTGGGATGATAAGGACGGCCACCGGAAATTTGCCACCGAAGTAGTGGGAGATAATCTCATTATGCTCGACAAAAGAGCGGACAGTGGTCCTCATCCACCCACCGGAGAAGGCGGGATAGAAGGAATGGGTGGCAGCGATCTTACATTGGGAGATCCTTCGGAATCCCTGCCTTTTTAATCCCCCTTTAAAATTGATACCTTTGCCGGCAGGGGCGAGCCCGTTGTAAGGGCCGCCGGGCGGGCAGTTAGACCGCCTTTATATTAATCAAAAATCCATGCTTTGGACCCATTACCGGTAACAGGTATTATCTCCGGCGACCTTTTATATGTTTTACTGGCTGCCGTACCGCAGGGTACAACCTATGTGGCGGTGGCACTGGTGCTGATGCTGATGCTGACCTTCACGATCTCGGGTGCCGAAGTGGCGCTTTACTCTCTTAACAGTAAGGATGTGAACATGCTGAAAACAAAACAGCATGCATCGGCCAAACGAATCGTGAACCTGCTGGAAGAGCCCAAGGAAGTATATGCCTCCCTGCTGATTGCCGGCACTTTTGTGAATATCAGCATTATCGTGCTGGCCAATTTCCTGATCAACCAATACTTCAAACTGGGCAATCTCGGCGCCATTCCCGCCCTGCTCATCAAGGTACTGCTGATAGCTTTTGTTATTATTTTTTTCGGAAAGATCCTGCCCAAAGTATGGGCCACCCAAAATACGCTCCGCTTTGCCTATGGAGCATCGTATGTGATCGAGGTCCTTCACCTGCTCCTGCGGCGGATCAGCAGGTGGGTAGTTTCGCTGGCCGATAATATCGGCAAGCGAACCGGCGCCGACCGCACGGAAGCAATGACCATCCAGGAACTGGATGCCGCCATCGATATTAAAACGGACGAAGAAGCTTCCCCGGCGGAAAAGAATATCATGAAGGGTATCGTGAAATTCGGGAACATCACCGTCAAACAGGTCATGCGCAGCCGCCTCGAAGTAAGCGGGGTGGATTACCAGTCCTCCTTCAGTGAAGTGCTCCACCGGGCGGAAGAACTGCATTACTCTCGTTTGCCGGTGATGTATAAGAACAGCCTTGACGAAGTGGCCGGGATCATCAACACCAAGGACCTGATCCCTTACCTGAACGAGGAAGACGATTTCAACTGGCACCAGCTGATGCGGCAGCCCTATTTTGTACCGGAACACAAACTGATCGAGGACCTGCTGAAAGAGTTCCAGCAGAAACGGATCCATTTTGCGGTAGTGGTCGACGAATTCGGCGGCACCAGCGGGATCGTGACCATGGAAGATATCCTGGAAGAAGTGATTGGCGATATCCGGGATGAGTTTGACGAGGAGGAAAGCGGTAACCGGCAACTGGACGAGAATAATTACCTTTTTGAAGGAAAGACCATGATCCATGATATGTGCAAGATCATGAAACTGCCGATGGATACATTTGACGAAGTGAGGGGAGAAAGTGAATCGCTGGCGGGGCTGGTACTCGAACTCGCCGGGGAATTTCCCGCGGTGGAGAGCAGGGTCACCTGCGGCGATTTTGAATTCACCGTGATGCAGGCGGATACCAACCGGATCCTGCTGGTAAAAGTGACAATTAATCTAATAGCGGAATAATATGTGCAGGAAAGGACCGGTAAGAAAAACAGTTAAACTCTTTGCACTGCCGGCCGTTGCCGGATGCATGTTGCTTTTTGCCTGCAACAGCGGTTACACGGCCGGTAAGAAAAAAGGGTATTTTAAAATTGATTTCCCCGAAAAGCGGTACCAGGTTTTCCATCAGCCGGGTTATCCCTATCAATTCGAATACCCGGTTTACGCGAACGTGATAAAGGACAGCACTTTTTTTGACGACAGGGCCGGCGACTGGTGGATCAATATCGATATCCCGCGATTTGGGGGAAGGATCCATGTAAGTTACAAACCCATCAATGCGCAAAACAATTTTGATTCGCTGGTGAGGGACGGATTCAAGATGGCGTATAAGCAACACGTGAACATGGCCACCGGCATCAACGACAGCCTGATGCATACACCCAATGGCGTGGAAGGCATTTATTTTTCTCTCGGGGGCAATACCGCTACCGCCAACCAGTTCTTTCTCACGGACTCCACCCGTCATTTTCTCCGCGGGGCACTTTATTTTGATGCTGCCCCCAATGCCGATTCGCTCGGCATCGTCAATGATTTCCTGAAAAAGGACCTCCTGCATCTTATCAATACGCTGCAATGGACAGACGGGACTCCTTCCCGGAAATAAGGAACCCCGGTGATATTCCTTTTTCAGGAACATACCGGGGTTGAGGATAAGGTTCCGGGTTCTTTATAATTCCTTGCCTGCTGTTTTCTTTGTTTTTTCTTTGGCCGGTTCAATCAGCACTTCCTCTTCATCGCGGAGCGGGGCGCGGCTGAAGAATTCCTTTTTCAGTTTTCTCTTCTTTTTCACGGTTTTCAGCGCGCTGCTTTCTTCAGCAGGTTCAACGGTCACGGCCGGTTCATTGCCAAACTCTTTTTTCTCCGTTACCAGTTTGTCTTCCGTGGCGATCGGCTGAACCGGGTTCGCCTCCTTCGATTTTTCGGCCACTGCCTTTTTGCTTAGAACCGTTTTTGTTTTTTCCGTAACCACGGTCTCTTTGCTGTTTACCGGTTCATCGGTTGTGGCAGCAACGACGGTCGCTTGTGTGTTTTTTTCTGTGTACATTTCCTTAAACTCTTTCTTTTTATGGGTTTTGTTGTAGTCTATAAACCCGTAGATACTGGCGCCTATCATTAACGCGGCGCCTGCGTACAAGACTGATTTCATGGTTGTTGATTTTTAAACGTTTAAAAAAGAGATCTATTCGATTGTCAGGTCGCAAACGACCTTAGATAGTTTTTGCTTTGACGGTAAACGATCCATTCGGCAAAAAGCATGTTTCCGATCACGCTGATCCAGAGCGACAGCTCATAATTTTCCAGGTGTCCCCAGCCCAACAGGAAAAAAAGAATGTGATAAACACGGAAGGTCACGGCGGTCATGGCCATGGAATAACTCCGCATCATCCAGATCTTGTGGGCGATCACATTTCTTTTGTGGATCGTGCTCAGGCCGTAAAGCGTTGTCACAAACCACCAGGCGGCCATGAACATGAACAGTGACCTTTCCCAGATACTTCCTTTGGCAAAAAATGACATGTAAAGACCCGTCGGCGCCCCGAGAAAGAGTACGACGAAAACGTAGATCTTCCCGGAAATCCGGTGGATGGCCTTCGATTTTTTCAGAATATAACGGGAGAACTGGATGAGCGCGGTGCCGATACACAGTGCGCCGGCGGCTATATGTATATAAAAACTCGTATTGTAAAGACCGCTGCTGAACAGGAAGCTCCTTTCCTCAATAAAGGAGAAATCCTTGCTGAAGGAGAAATAGGGGATGGTATTATAGATCAGGAGTAGACTGAACCCGGCTACCGGGATCCAGAACAACATTTGAAAGATCACTTTTGCCGAACGGCGGAGGGTGGTGATTCTTGTGTTTTGCATACAGCTGGTTGTGATACCACGGAGATGCCGCTGCCGGAAGCTATCCATACGGTCCTGCTGTTACAAGTTTGTTAAAGGAATTTCATCCATAAACGGAATTGTTGCTAATTTCAGAATACAATTAAACCTATGCCTCTTCGTAGAAAACTTACCTTATTCCTTCTCCTGTTCCTGATCGTTTCAAACGGAAGGGCCCAGGAAGCCGCTGCCGTGGATTCGATCAAACAGGGATTGGCGCAAGCCAAAACAGCAACGGAAAAAGCCTGGTGGATGGATAATCTTTCCCGTACGCTGATGAACGTGAACCAGGCCGAATCAGAGAAATACGGTCAGCAGCTTATCGCCCTGGCGGAAGAATCCAGGGACCGCAAGCTGATGATCTTCTCCTATATGTCAAACGGGTTCCGGAACAGTTATATGCGGGGCCAGAAGAGCTATTGTGAAAAAGCGATCGGATTTTTTGATAAGGCGCTGTCGATTGCCCGGCAGGAACGGATGGAGAACGAGATCGCGGCCGCCCAGTTACAGCTTTCTGAAATGTGGCTGTCCGTTCCCGACCGGGAGAAAGCATTCAAATTCGTATCCGAGGCATTTTCCCGTATCAGCACACTGGCCGATGACAGTCTTAAGGTGGAGGGCAATATCACCTATGGCAATGTATACCTGGCTTCGAATGAGAAGACACTGGCGCTCCGGCATTATTATACTGCCCGTCGCCTGGCGGAAGAGTTAAAAGCCGACAATCCTGCTTTGCACAACAGGAAAGCCATGCTGATGCGGAACAGTTACCTCCGGCTGTCTGCCTTTTACAGCCGTATCGAAGATTATGATAAGGCGATCGACTATCACACCCTGGCCTATAATGAACTGGATAACCTGAATGACAGACGAACCCCTTACCAGCGCTGTATCGATATCAATGCGCTGGGCAACCTGTTCTCCGCAAAAAAGAATTATGAACTTGCCATCAGTTATTATGAACGATCCATCCGGATGGCGGATTCACTGAAATTCTCCACGCTGAAAGTCCCGGGTTATATCAGCCTGCTCAACCAGTACCTGCGCATGGACCAGCCGCTGAAAGCAAAAAATTATCTCGAATCGCAGGACGGTCAGGCGTTGCAGCAATACCTGGGCAGACTGGGCATGGGGGGTGTGATCAACCAGGCCTTTGCTTATATTTTTACAGATTTGAACCAGCTTGATTCAGCCCGGGTTCATTATGACAGGGCGCTCCCTTATTTTGAACAGACCATGAGTGAGAATAGCCGGCTGGCATTTTACCTCGACCTGGCACACTTCTATAAAAAAGCCGGCGAGACCGGGAAATCCATCGACTATTATCAAAAAGCAAAGGAAGGAGGGGTTAAGAACGGGATGCTCGAAGTAACAAAGAAAGCGGCCAAACAACTGGACAGCCTGTATGCGCAAAAAGGGGATTATAAACAGGCCGGCATTTATAACGGAATATATCACCAGTACAAGGACAGCATTGAAAAGCTGAATAAGGAAAAGGAACTTGCACAGGTGGAAGCGGCGGATGAACAACTACGGCAGGAAAGGATCCTGCGGGAAAAAGAGGAAAATGAGCGCCGGAAGAACAATATCCAGTATATGGCAATTACCCTTGGCATCGTGTTATTGTTCGTGGCGCTGGTGGTACTGGGTATGTTCAAGGTACCGGCATCACTGATCCGGGCCATTGGTTTCTTCGTATTCCTCATGCTGTTCGAGTTCATTTTCCTCGTGTTCAAGAAGAACATTCACGCCATCACACACGGGGAGCCGTGGAAAGATCTTGCCTTTATGATCGCCCTGGCAGCATTACTGGTACCGCTTCACCACTGGATGGAACATAAGGTAATGCATTATCTTACCTCGCATAACCGGCTCACAGCCGCCGGTCATCATATTAAAAATAAAATATTCAGGCGTACCGGGAAGACCGATCTGTAATACAGGTCTTACCTTTGCGGCAAACTCAAGCCATTGATAGTAGTAGACAATATCATCATCAGCGATGACGTAGTGGAAACCCAATTTGTATGCGACCTCGACAAATGCCGGGGAGGTTGCTGCGAAGAGGGGGATGCCGGCGCCCCGCTTGATGAAAAGGAACTTGACATCATACTGGAGATGTATGAAAAAGTGAAACCTTATCTCACCGAAGCCGGGATCGCGGAAATAGAGAAAAAAGGAAAATACGTTTACCACAGGGAATTTGGCTGGGTGACACCCACGCTTGGCGACGATAAGGAAATATGTGTATACGGCAGCCGGGATGAGAAAGGGATCATCAAGTGCGCATTTGAACAGGCTTATTATGACGGGGTGATCCCCTGGAAGAAGCCGATCAGTTGTCACCTCTTTCCCATTATCATCAATAAAGGAAAGAAAGGTGGTTACGACCGGATGAACTACGAGCCCCGGGAAAAATTGTGCAACCCGGCCTGTGCACTCGGAAAAAAATTAATGGTCCCCACATATGAATTCCTCAAGGAACCCCTGGTAAGGAAATACGGGGAAGGATTTTACAATGCCCTGGAAAAGGCGGCAAAAATGAAGGCCGGGAAAAAAGAAGCAGCAACCCGATGAAAGAAACCGCATCCGATTTTATAGCCAAAAGCACCGTTAAAGCAGCGGACAAGGAACACCGCCGGAAGATCAACTTCAATATCGGGAAGTACAACGCGGTGGTACCGCAGGGTAAGGATCAGTTCGCGGATATCCACCTGGCCAGGGAAAGGGCGAAGAACCTGAAGTGGAAGGCGATCGAAACACTGGACAAACAACTGGAGACCTTCGAGGCTGTTATCAGCAGGAGGGGAGCCAAAGTGATCTGGGCGGAAGATGCGCAGCAGGCGCTGGAGGCCATCCGAAAGATCTGTGATGAAAAGAACTGCAGGACCCTGGTGAAGAGCAAAAGCATGGTGACGGAAGAGATACACCTCAATGATTTCCTGGAAAAGAACGGTATTGAAAGCGTGGAAACGGACCTCGGGGAATATATTCAGCAACTCGACGGCGAACCCCCTTATCATATCGTCACACCCGCCATGCACAAAAGCAAGGAAGATGTGGCCAAACTTTTTGCCGAAAAACTCGGCACAGATCCCAAGGCCACTCCCGAAGAGTTAACACTCACTGCGAGAAAACTGCTGCGGGAAAAATATGTACAGGCGGAAATAGGGGTGACCGGCGCCAATTTCATCATCGCGGATATCGGCGGGATCGCCATTACGGAGAATGAAGGGAATGCCCGGCTGTGCTGTTCGATGCCAAAAACACATATCGTCATCGCGGGTATTGAGAAAGTGATCCCGTCCATGACCGACCTGGGTTTGTTCTGGCCGCTGTTGGCCACGTTCGGTACCGGGCAGAAAGTGACGGTGTATAATACGCTTGTCACGGGTCCGCGGAAGTCCGGTGAAACGGATGGCCCTGTTGATATGTATGTTATATTACTGGATAATGGGCGCACCAATATCCTGGCCAATGAAAAGCAACGGGAAAGTTTGTACTGCATCCGCTGCGGAGCCTGCCTGAATGCCTGTCCCGTTTATAAGAATATTGGAGGTCATGCATACGCCGCCACTTACAGCGGTCCGATCGGCTCCGTGATCACCCCGCACCTGAAGGAAATGGGAGAATGGAAACACCTGAGCTATGCATCTTCCCTATGCGGCAATTGTACCGAAGTATGCGCCGTCCGGATCAACCTGCATGAGCTGCTCCTGGAAAACAGGCATGAAGCGGTTGAAGAAGGGCATAGTCCCTTTTCCGAAAAGATCACCTGGAAAATGTGGAAACAGGGCATGCTGCGCCGCCGGTGGATGAACAGCGCGGGCGGCAGTACCAAAAGTTGGATCGTCAATACACTTGTCAAAGGCTGGTCCGCACACAGGAGTAAAATGGAATTCCCGAAGAAATCATTCAACCAACTCTGGCGGGAGAAGCATAAATGATCATTTACAGTCCTGGCATAACCCATCGCCTCCGTTATATCGCTGATTGTATCAGCGGAATGCTTACGGGGCAACCGGCGCGTCTCACCGGCAGCCAGGAGGAATACAGGGCGGCGGAAGGTCCGCATGTCAATTACAGTTCCGAACGTCTCATGCCGGATGAACTATGGCTCGTACCGCATACGTTGCTTTTTGAAAAAGGGATAAAGGAACAGGCCACGGATTGTTTTGAATGGAATGGCCTGAAGGTATTTTTTAAAACCGGGGGCGATCCCGGCTTTGATATTTTTGCCGCTGCCTTTTACCTGATCAGCCGTTACGAAGAGTACCTGCCGCACACAAAAGATCAGTATGGCCGTTATGCGCATGCGAACTCGCTGGCTTACCGCGAAGGTTTTTTAAAAAGGCCCCTGGTCAATGAATGGATAACGGAGTTAGAAAAAATATTGAAACAACAGCCTTTCCCGCTTGCCTCTCGGCGCTCATCATTCAGCTTTCTCCCTACTTATGACATTGATGAAGCTTATTCATTCAAACATAAACAATGGTGGAGGAGCGCTGGCGCAGCGGTAAGGGACCTGTTGACGGGCCGGTTCGGGAGATTTAAGCAACGGCAGTTAGTGTTGAATAACAGGGAAACCGATCCATTTGATTCCTATGCCTGGATCGATGATCTCCATCGCCCTTATTCCTTAAAGCCCCGGTATTTTTTCCTGGTATCGAAGCGCACGGGGAAATATGACCGGAACATCCTGCCTTCCGAAACGGCTTTGCAGACATTGATCCAACAGCATGCAGAAAAATACAGTGTTGGGGTTCATCCCTCCTGGCAAAGCGGGGATGATCCCGCGCTGATCAAAAAAGAAAAGGAAACTATCGAAACGATCACGAAGAAAAAGGTGATAGCCTCCCGCCAGCATTATATACGATGCAGTTTGCCGCAAACATTCCGGCAGTTGCTGGATGCAGGGATTCATGAAGACTTTTCAATGGGGTATGGAAGTATCAATGGTTTCAGGGCCTCTCTCGCTTTCCCGTTTTACTGGTACGACCTCGAAAAGGAACAGGCCACCTCGCTGCTGCTGTATCCCTTTTGCTATATGGAGGCCAATTCTTTTTTTGAGCAGCGCTGCAGTCCGCAGCAGGCCCTGGAAGAAATGCGCCATTATTTTCAGGAGGTAAAGAAAGTGAATGCTGTGCTGATCACTATCTGGCATAATACATTCCTGGGTACGGATAAATTGTTTTCCGGGTGGAGGGAAGTCTATGCGCGTTTTGTGAAAGAGGTGATGGGTTAAACACCTTCTGCCTCCGGTTGTTCGGGCGCGGGTACCGCTTTAAAGGCCCTGTTGACCAGAAAGACGCCCAAAAGGGTAACCAATCCTCCCATGGTAATAAAAATGGTGACCTTCTCCCCGAAAAAAGCCCAGCCGCATAGTACCGCTACGATCGGGTTGATATAGGCATAGATGGAAGCCTGTTCGGTGGGCAGGTTTTGCAGCGCGTAGAGGTAACAGATAAACGCGATCAGCGAACCAAAGATGACCAGGTAAGCGATGGAGGCCCAGGATTGCCAGGGAATATCGCTGAGTGAAACCGCGGTTCCGTTCGCGGCTGTAAACCCGCTGAGGCAGGTGCCCGCGATCAGCATCTGCAATCCCAGGCTGAAATAAGGGTTGAAATTGACCGCCTGTTGTTTGGTGTACAAAGTGGCAAAGGCCCAGGTCCAGGTGGCGATCAGCGAAAGGATGATCCCTTTCAGGAAGTCCGGATTCAGAAAATCGCTCAGGTGATCATAAAAGATGATGCAGACACCGCTGAAACCAAGCAATAATCCCAGCACCGCTTTACGGGGCAGTTTTTCTTTGGAAACGAATAGACCGATCACCACCAGCCAAAGAGGGAAGATGGCGCCCATGATGGAGCCAAGACCGGCGGAAATATATTTCACTCCCCATGTACTCAGGCCGTTGCTCAGAATAAAGTTCAGGAAGCTCAGCACGAGCACCGGGATCCATTCCTTTCCTTTCGGAAGGGCCCATTTTTTATACAGGAAGAACCCGACATACAGGATCCCCGCGATCAGTTGCCGGATGCCGGCCAGTTGCAGCGCGGGCATCCGCCGTACTCCTTCCTTGGAAGCGATCCAGGTAGTGCCCCAGAGAATGCATACCAGCGCCAGCGCAAAGATCGCTTTGGCACGGGTGCCTTTTTTACGTATGGTAAGGGGATTGAAGGCCGATAATCTCTTCAGGTAATCAGCC
>JBGATE010000229.1:0-4186 GCA_044229375.1 Chitinophagaceae bacterium | reverse complement strand
TGCACACGAGCCGTTTTGTCTTTCCTGATAAAGATCCAATACAGGAGTATCAATAACACCAGCAGCACCGCGATCCCACCGGCATTCCTTGCAGCTTTTTCATTCCTTTCGGCAAAGGAGATCTTGGGCTTCTCCGTTTCCGGGGCCATGACCATACGATTACTTATTTCAAACGGGATACTGCCACTGCTGATGGTCCTATAAGAATTACTGTCCGTGTCAAAATAAGAGATGCTGACCGGTTGGATTGTGTAATTTCCGGGCGTAGCGCTGACAAAGGCATACCGGTATGTACGGCTTCCGTTCAGGGGCGACCTTGTCTTGTCCAATGCATCGTTTATCACCGGCTCAAATCCTTCCACTCCGGCGGGCCATTTCAGGGCTGGTGCATCCAGTTGAATAAAATTACCTTTGCCGCTGATCGTTAACTCCAGGAAACCCTGTTCATTTTTTGCCAGTTCCGGGTCGGACAGTTTTGTTTGGATCGTAAAACTGCCTACCGCACCTGTAAATGCGGCGGGTCTTGATTTTTCCGGAAGCGGCCGCACTTCCACCGATACAGGTTCCGTTGCCGCTACCGTTTCATAAACCGTAGTTCCCTCAGCAACCGGTTCTTCCTTATCATTACCCATCATTCCTTCCGCGATCTCCTGTTCCGTTCTTTTATAAACGGCGCTCCGGGAAAACTCGACCCTGTTCCTCACTTCCAGCGGATCGATGCTGTAATTACCTGCCTGCAACGGATAGAGCTGAACCTTCCGTATGGTATGTACATCATAGAGCTTCCCGTTTACCTTTTCAGCGGACACCTGTTTGTCGGCCAGTCCCACCACATCGTAAACCGTAAATCCATAAAAACCGGGGTTCTTCTCTATATCGGTCCTTGATTCCAGTCTTGAATATAATTTGAAAGTGGCCAGTACAGGCTCACCTACCCGGCAGGATTTTTTATCGACCTGCACCCTTAAAAAAAGGTTCTCCCGGATCTTTTGATAGGGATCCTCTCCCGGCCGCAGGTAATAGTCCGGGTTCACCGGCTCTCCCTTTTTATTGAAGAACCCAGCCCCGTCCGGCGGCAGTATCACTTCCACCACGGCTTCCCGGCTGCTGATGCTCCTGTTTTCGAGCATCATAACCGCTGCGGGGATTATAAATCGCCCGGTTTTCGGCGCTTCCAGTGTATAGACATAGTTAAGGACCGGTACCGCGCCCTTTACCGTATTGACGGAGCCGGTGTAAATATTCGGCCCGCTGATCAGCCGGAAACCGCGGAATACAGGTGGACTTATAACCGCTGTTTTATCGGTCCCTTCCAGGATATACTGAACCTGGAAGGATTCACCGGCTATAACAGGAAGCTGCGGGACAATGGTCCGGAAACTCACCTGTGCCTGCAGCGACAGGGAAAAAAAAAGGGATGCTATGAAGGAGGCCCGTTTCATGTTCAGCAGGTGAAAATAGAACGGCTTTACTAAAGAAGGATTTAAAATGTATCAATGGAACAATAGCGCTTCCAACGGTTCACAGGTCGCCCAGTTGCGGCCGGATGACGATATCTTCCACACAGGCCTGCGGGGAAAGAAAGGCGGCGGCATAAACCATTTTCGCGATATCCATCGCTTCCATAATCCTCCCGGAAGAATTATCAAAATTGCCCCATGAATCCGTCATCACCGCGCCGGGATGAATGGCAGTGACCCGGATTCCATAGTTCTTCATTTCCTCCCGCAGGTTCTTGCTGAAACCATACAACGCGAATTTGCTGATGCTATAGGCACCCCCGTTCTCATAAGCAGCCAGGGAAGCAACGGAACACAGATTGAAGATATGGCCGCTGCGGCGTTCCATCATCCAGGGCAGCACCGTCCGGGTAATATGATAAGCGCTGTACAGATTGGTGGCCAGCTGGCTTTCCAGCGTGCCATCGGGTTCATTGTAAACGCTGCCAGGTTCAAATAAGCCGGCATTGTTGACGAGTATGTCCGGAACTCCATATTCCAGGCACCATGCCCCAAAACCCTTTGCCTCCTCTTTCCGGCTGAGGTCAGCCGGTTTAGCCTTTATGATGGCAGCCGGGTATTTTGTCATCAGCTCTTCCACGGTCTTATACAACGATACTTCAGACCTGGAGCAGATAAACAGATGGTGCCCCTGGGCAGCAAATATCTCCGCAATAGCCTTTCCAATTCCCCTGGATGCACCGGTTACAACAATGTTTTTACCCCTATCCCCGCCCCCATCCCCTAAAGGCATGTTCGAGGCTCCTTTATTAATGAGTGTCATTTTTGTTATTCATTTAAGTTTGCAAATTACTTAACTAATCTTCAACTATGGCGGTCGTCAATACATCTTCGGGTTCGGTAGCCAAATACAAACATCTCTTTTTTGACCTGGATCATACCCTTTGGGATTTTGAGGCCAACAGCCGGCAAACACTCGAGGAATTGTATAACCGGCTGGAACTCCGTGACAGGGGCATTAACGATTTCAATCTCTTCCATAAAAACTATCTTGTACATAACGATAAACTCTGGGACCGCTACCGGAAGGGATTTATCAAAGTGGATGAGCTTCGCTGGAAAAGGATGTGGCTGGCCCTGTTGGATTTCAGGATCGCCGATGAGCCGCTGGCCCGTGAAATGGGAGTGCTCTTCCTGGATCTCTTACCTACCCGGAAACTGCTATTCCCCCATACCAAAGAAATACTCGATTACCTGTCGGAAAAAAATTACAGGCTTCACCTGATCACCAACGGCTTTGAAAAAACGCAGCACGGTAAACTGAAAAGTTCGGGTCTTGATAAATATTTTATTGAGGTTATCACTTCGGAAGGCAGTAACAGCCTGAAGCCGCACCGGGAGATCTTTGAATACGCGTTCCGTAAGACCGGCGCGGCACCGGAAGAAAGCATCATGATCGGGGATACCGTGGACGTGGATATACTGGGGGCGATCAACGCAGGGATCGACCAGGTACACGTGAACCACCTGAGCGGCGAACCGGTAATGGTCAATGGCATATTACCGACCTACACGGTTTATACACTGAAACAACTGGAGGAAATTTTTTAACTTATTACCACGTGGCCACTACCGTCACACCCCCCTGGGGCTTATCCCCTATTTTCACCTGCACTTTGGCATCCAGCGGAAGGAGCAGGTCAACCCGGGAACCGAATTTGATAAATCCCATTTCTTCCGTTTGCTTCACCTCCATACCCGCCTGCAGGTAATTGCAGATTCGTTTGGCGACGGCGCCGGCAATTTGTTTGACCAGGATCTCTTTCCCGTCTTTCCGGTACACCACCGAATGACGTTCATTCTCCGTAGATGATTTCGGGTGCCAGGCTACGAGGTATTTCCCTTTGTGATACTGGCTGTAGGCCACTTCCCCGCTCACCGGGTTGCGGTTCACATGCACGTTAAGCGGGCTCATAAAGATCGACACCTGGATACGGCGGTCAGTGAAATATTCATCTGCCTGCACTTCCTCGATCACCACTACTTTTCCATCCGCAGGAGCTACGATCGCATTGTCTTGTATAGTCAGGTTCCTTTGGGGAATACGGAAAAAAGATATAATAAATAAAAGCAGGATGAATGTTGCCAAAAAGATCAGCCAGCTCAGCAGGGGCAATGAATAACTGATAAAATAAAAGGAAAGGACATTGATAATTCCAAACAGGAATACCGCAATGGCGATGGATTTAAACCCTTCTTTGTGGATGGTCATTAAGCCTTATTGAACTCCAAAAATAGGTAAAGCGGGTCTGAATCTGACAGACTTACTGCATCAGAACCGGTACAGGAACCGGATCCCGGTGTTGAAATGGACCCGGGTAATGTTACCGTTTACCCACCAGGCCGGGTCCGGAGAGATTATGATCTTGCATTTGGGAGGTAATGAATAAACTTTACCGCTGTTTTGCACATCAGAATAGCTGGTATGGATCAGCCTGGCCCCGATACCCAGGAAAAAGTCGAGGCAAAAATGATCGCCCAGTGTAGCGAATGCGCCCAGCTGCAGGGAAGAGCTAATGACGGGGGAACGGACAAATGCACGTTGAAAAGTAATGGCACTGTCCTCATAAATCTGATCTTCAAAATAACTGCCATTGATTGCCTTCCAGCTTCGGGAGCTATAGGATATCTGGAGTCCCGCATAAGGACCCTTCTGCGTTTTGTTT
>JBGATE010000228.1:0-4236 GCA_044229375.1 Chitinophagaceae bacterium | reverse complement strand
CAAGGCCTATGCCGAAAAAAAGCTGGAGGTAAAGAACCCCCTGCTGCAAAGTGAAATGATCTGAACCGGCAATCAAGGCAGCCATATCTCCGCGGGGCACCTGTTTAATTCCCGCATTTCCCGGCTGCCGGGGAAGCTTTTTGCAGGGGTTTTGGGCTTTTCGATTTTTCAGCCGCCCTCCCCTGTAAACCCTATCTTTGCCCTCCTTAAAATGCTGGATTTCCATGAAGTTTGACCGTAATACCGTCCTGGGTTTCATCATATTGGCCGCGCTCTTTTTTGGTTATTTCTATTATACCAACCAGGAGCAGTCGGCTTACAGGAAGAAAAAGGCCGAGGAACAGAAGAAAGAACAGGCTATCATTGACTCCATTGAGCAGGGTACAGGATTCTGTTCTCAAAATTACCAGCCCGGAGATATTCATCGGGGCGTCTGATTCAGCAGAAAAGCAGGTTGTGATCGGGAACAGGTTCATGAACGTTACTTTCAGTAATAAAGGCGGGCAGATCAGGAAGGTGGAGCTGAAGAACTTCAAGGGTCGTGACAGCCTGCCGGTTAGACTGGCGGCCAGTGATTTTGACGGTATCAGTTATACGATCAATACCGGCAGCGGCGGGGCGCAGCGGACAGCGCAGACCGGGGAACTCTTTTTTACGGCCGGCAATCCCAGGATGAATGCCGACAGCAGCCAGACGATCCAGTTCACGCTGTCATCTGCAGACAGCATCAGCGGCGGCCGTTCGATTACCCATGAATATACCATCCGTCCCAATGATTACCTGATCGATTTTAACATCCGCATGAACGGAGCGGACCAGTTACTGACACAGGGTTCGATGAACCTTACCTGGAAATATGCGGCTAAGCAGCAGGAATCGGATATTTCGTATGAGAAGCAGAACACACAGGTGGGTTATGTGAAGGACGGAAGTTTTGACTATCACACCATCGCGAGAAAAAGCAGCAGGAATTTTGATGATAAAGTGAGCTGGATCGGTATCCGTCAGCGTTTTTTCTACGGGATCCTCCAGGCGAAGAATGAATTCAGTTCGGGAGCGATGGAATGGACCATACCGCCGGATACAGCCGGGACCGTGGTCCGCTCAACGGCGAATATGAAACTGGCCGTGCCTGCAGGATCACCTGCGGTGGTGCCTTTCAGTATCTATTATGGCCCTTCGGATTACGATATCCTGAAGAACTACGGAATGAAATTCGATAAACTGATCAATCTCGGCCAGGGTCCCTATGCATTTGTACGCCCGATCAATAAATTCCTGGTACTTCCCATATTTGATTTCTTTAACAAGCTGACACAGAACCCCGCGATGGCGATCGTGTTGCTGACGCTGCTGATCCGTTTACTGATCTCGCCGCTTACGTATAAGAGTTACCTGAGCGGTGCCAAAATGAAGGCACTGCGTCCCGAGATCGCCGCGTTAAAAACAAAATTTGGCGAGGACCGGCAGGCTATGAGCATGGAGCAGATGAAATTGTTCCGGGAGGCAGGTGTGAACCCGCTGGGCGGATGTATACCCGCCCTGTTGCAGATCCCGATCTTTTTTGCCCTGTTCAGTTTCTTTAATTCAGAACCGGGACTAAGGGGAGCCGAGTTTCTCTGGTCCACCGACCTCTCTGCATTTGATGACCCCATAAAATTCGGTTTTCATATTCCCCTGCTCGGAAGCCACCTGAGTTTGTTCAATATCCTTGCCTGTGCCACCAGTTTCCTGATTTCCTGGTACAGCATGAGCATGACACCTGATCAAAGCAACCCGGTGATGAAGTATATGCCCTATATCTTTCCGGTGTTTATGCTTTTCTTCTTCAACCGGATGCCGTCGGGACTTACCTGGTATTATACGGTCTCCAACCTGGTCACGCTCGCGATGCAATTCGTGATACAGAATTACATCATCGATCATAACAAGATACTGGCCAAAATCGAAGCGAACCGGAAGAAACCCAAAACAAAATCAAAGTGGCAGGAGCGGCTGGATCAAATGCAGGAGCAGCAGAAGAAAATGAAGGAAATGCAGCAAAAGAACCGCCGCTAATCCGTTAAAGTACTCCCAATAAGAACCGGGAAGGGCTTAAAACCACCCGTTTTTACCCCCGGCCCTGCATGGGGGAAATGGTTGAAGCGAGGCTGCAACTTATTAGCTAAATTGGCACGTCTTTTAATAGTATAGGAGGAAGGAAAGTCAATATGAAAAAGATACGTGTAATAGCTGCCGGTATCCTGGCAATGTTAGTCTCCGCGGACCTTTCGGCCCAGCGTAAGCTTACGGAGGCAACGATCTCCTATGATATTGTGATCAACAACAGTGACAAGGCTCCCCGGGCGGCCGACCTGCTCGACGGTGCCACCAGCGTTATTTACCTGAAGGGCACTTCCAGCCGTTCTGAAATGATCAGCTCACTGGGAACACAGGCTACCATCATTGATGGTAAGTCGGGGGATGTTACGGTACTGAAGGATTACGGCGAACAGAAATACATGATCAAAATGACGCGGGAGAACTGGAAGGAATCCAATAAGAAGTATGAAGGCACCAGTTTTGAGTACCTGGAAGAGTACAAGACCATTTATGGATATAAAAGCCAAAAGGCCATTGGAAAGATGAGTGACGGGACCACGTTCACCGTTTATTTTACAAAAGACCTTTTGCCGGTCAACAAGGATTTCCAGTATCTCAACAAGAAGCTGCCCGGCCTGGCTATGCAGTATGAGGCTTCCATGGGCAATCTCGTGGTAACGTATACGGTATCCGCTATCAATTTCAATCCCGTACCGCTTACAAAGTTTGACCTTCCCAGGTCCGGTTACCGGGTAATGACGTACGAAGAAAGTATGGGAGCGGGGAATTAATTCCTTTTGAACTGGCGGTTGCCGAACTCGATCTTCACCTTGTCAATGATGACCTTCTTTTTCAGCGGCAGGACATAGGTAGTATTACCTCTCTGCACATTTACAACAGTATTGAGGCTGATGTATTTTTTGTCCGAACTGCTGTTCAGCACCTCGCTGCCTTTATAGGAGTAGCCGGACTTCAAGGAAAAGAATCCTTTGATGGTGGCGGTACGGCCGGAGAGCAGTGCATTTTTTGGCGTGGTACTTGCATTCTTCCTCTTACCATCGCCCAGGGTAGCGAAGGCCGCAGCGGCAGATACGGCTATCAGCGTTAATGCTGTAAGCTTTCTGCCCAATATCCTCATTATGGTCAGCCTGGGGTGGTTCATCGTGTACAAAAATAAAGACAAAAGGAAATATAAAACAAACCGTTTATCCAGAAATTTAGTACTTCATTAACGCTAAAGATGAGCAAATGTTTCATGAGGTTGCCTGAAAATCATGGTATTTTGCACATATGGGGATAAATCGCGGCTTTTTTTCGTCGTTTTTTTCACTTAACTTGTTGTACAATAACACCTTCTCAGAGGGCAAAGGGATTTTGCTGTCTGACCGCTCTTTAAATCCCGATGGCTATCGGGACTCTGCTCACCAAATGCCTGTAGATGAAAGAAAATAATCCTTACCGGGAGGACCGGGAACAGATACGGGAACTGCTTAAGCAATATGAAAATCTCAAAAACGGACGCCAACACTCCTTCATTGATGAAGAATCCTTTGAAAAAATAATCGGTTATTACCAGGATAAAGAGGACCTGGGAAAGGCCATGGAAGCTGCTGAAATAGCCGCTGAACAATATCCTTATTCCGGCCAGTTACTTATCAAAAAGGCGGATATCCTGCTGGCCAACCGGCATTATAATGAGGCCCTTGTGATATTGGAGCAGGCCGAATTGTTCGACAGCCGCGATATCAACCTATATATACTGAAAACAGATGCCTACCTGGCGCTTGACCAGCAGGAGAAAGCGGTGGAATTGCTGGAAGAGGCACTTGCTTTTTTTGAAGGTGAAGAAAAGATCGAACTTCTTTTCGAACTGGCCGACGTGTATGATGACTATGAGGATTTTGAAAAAGTGTTTGACTGCCTGAAAATGGTGCTGGAGGATGATCCCAATAACGAGGAGGCGCTGTATAAGATCTGTTTCTGGACCGATTTCACGGGTCGTAACGAGGAAAGTATCCGTTTGCACCAGCAGATCATCGACGACTTTCCTTATAATGAACTGGCCTGGTTCAATATGGCCACTGCCTACCAGGGTCTGAAATTGTATGAGAAGGCGATCGATGCCTACCAGTATGCGATCGCCATTGAAGAAAA
>JBGATE010000227.1:0-4255 GCA_044229375.1 Chitinophagaceae bacterium | reverse complement strand
TCCGTATTCCAGTAGATCCTGATATTCGGAGTCTTCAGCACCCTTTCCTGCATCACTTTTGAAGCCCTCATGGCATCCTTACGAATGAACATATGCACGGTACTGCACAATTTGGAAAGATAGAGTGCTTCTTCCGCGGCGGTATCTCCCGCACCCACAATGGCAACTTCCTTACCGCGGAAAAAGAAACCGTCGCAAACGGCGCAGGCGCTAACGCCGTATCCGTTCAGCCGTTGTTCACTTTCCAGTCCCAGCCATTTAGCAGAAGCGCCGGTGGCGATAATGACCGTATAGGCCTCCACCCATTTTTCCTCGTCGATCTGGACTTTGTAGGGTTGTGAAGAGAAATCAACTTTTGTGGCCAGGCCATAGCGGATATCGGCACCCATTCTTGCCGCCTGTTTCTCAAAATGCACCATCATTTCAGGACCTTGAACGCCATCCGCATAACCGGGATAATTCTCCACTTCGGTTGTAATGGTGAGTTGTCCGCCCGGCTGGATTCCCTGGTACAGTACCGGTTTCAGGTTGGCCCTGGCGGCATAGATGGCGGCGGTATAACCGGCTGGTCCCGATCCGATGATCAGGCAATTGATCCTTTCTGTTGTTTCCATTTGATAACCTTTATGCCGGAGTTTTTACCGGCCGGTAAAATTAACGGGAAATGGTGAATCACCATGTAATCCTGGTCACCAATAAAGCGCGGGTACTGCATCCGCTCCTGTTTTAATCATCGTGGAATGATGATGCTGCGGTACATCACGCCATAGCCGCCAAAATAGCCCAGTGCTCCGCCGCTGATATTGCCGGCCACTTTCGTTGGGGTGGAAAAGGGATTGCCCACGCTGACATAATTGAATTCTACCGTGCGCCAGAAATCATAGGTGGCCTTGTCGATATTGCAGAGTTTTAATGTGACCGTATCCCCTTTGTCAAAAAAAGAATAACCTTCCCCAATTTGGTTACTGTTCCTGTCAACACCCCGCTCTACCTGGATATTATACGTGGTACCGTCGATGATCTGGTCGTCGTACACGGAATTGAGCCCGGGATAGAAAATTTCGCTGTTCCGCCTGGTAAAATAGCGGATATAATCTCCGTAACCCGGACGGTCCGTGGCCTTTACCATGAGCATTACTTTTTCCGGGGGGTTCCCGGCCGGCGCCTCTTTCCAGTAAAGGGAATCGATCCGCCGCGTGGTATCCGGTATACGGGTAATGGCCGTATATTCCTTTCCCTCTGAAAGGATACGGAGGGAATATTGTTTATTCAGCTCACCCGTAACTATCGTGGAAGGAGTGGAAGGATCGGAGGAATAATAATACAGGTTGAAGCCCCCGCCCACCGGCACAGTGTACTCTTTTAGTTTATGCGTTACCGTCCCATTTGATACATTTACGTCGGCATTATGAACAAAACTGTTTGAAAGTGTCTGCGGGTCGATCCTTGAAAAGAAACCAATGCTGTTGCTGAGATAAACAACCGGCGCCTGGCCATTCTCGATAGTGGCTTCCACTACCAGCTTTGGCGAGGTTTCATCCAGTTTGAATTCAACGGACTTTTCACAGGCCGTGAAAGAAATAAGGAAAAGGAGCAGGTAAATGTGAGTTAAGGCTTTCATGTTCCCAGCAAAAATAACAGGCAGGGCGTCAAAATGTTTGGCGGGGCTGTTAAAAAAAATCCCGTCCTGTAAAAAACAAGACGGGACCTTAATACTTAAAAAACCACCATTATGAGTTTAGCCCAAATAGGCTTTTAACGCACTGCTGTACCTGGCTTTCTGCAAACGCTTGATGGCCCTCTCCTTGATCTGGCGGATCCGCTCCTTCGTGAGGTCGTATTTCTGCCCGATCTGTTCGATGGTCACCCCGTTCTCGCCGTCGAGCCCGAAGTAAGCGTTCACGATCTCCGCTTCACGGGGACTGAGTGATTTCAGTACCCTGCGGATCTCGTTACGAAGTGAATCTTTCATCACATCATCATCGGTATCATCGCTGCCTTCCAGGAGGTCGCCCATCGCCACATCTTCCGCTTCGTGCACGGGTGCATCCAGTGAAGTGTGACGGGTGTTGCTCTGAAAAATGTTGTTGATCTCCGTTTCACTCATCTCGAGTAACTCAGCCAGCTCTTCTGTAGACGGCTCCCGCTCATGTTCCTGCTCGAAAGCCATATAAGCCTTGTTGGCTTTGTTGTAAGTGCCAATTTTGTTTTGAGGCAAGCGGACTAATCTGCCCTGCTCTGCCAGCGCCTGCAGTATCGATTGGCGAATCCACCACACGGCGTAAGAAATGAATTTGAAACCCTTGGTTTCGTCAAAGCGTTGTGCCGCTTTGATCAAGCCGAGGTTACCCTCGTTAATTAAGTCACTAAGTGACAACCCCTGATGTTGGTATTGCTTGGCCACAGAAACCACAAAACGAAGGTTAGCCTGAACCAGCTTATCCAAAGCCCTTTGAGAATCAACAGGATTACGGGTGAACATCTTGATCCGCTGGGCGAGGGTTGTTTCCTCTTCCGGCGTGATCATGGGGATCTTCGAAATTTCCTGTAAGTACTTCTCAACTGCCTGGGAATCCCTGTTTGTGATCTGGGTAGCAATTTTGAGCTGCCGCATAACTGAAGAAATTTAAGATAAAACGAAATAATGACAGTCTTTGTTTGCAGGTTGTTGCAAATGGATAGTTAATTGCTAAAGAAGAATTTTCCGTCCGGGACCGTCTGCAAAAATACCTAATATTCGCGGTATCTCATAGCGATTGCCGCTAAAAATTACCAACAGGTGTTAAGCCAATGTTTACAACCAGCAATCAAAGCCAGAACTCAATCCAGGCAAGGGTTTCGGCTACCCGGCGCCGGGGGGTCTGCGGGAAAGGCTATCAGCCTTATTAAGCCTGGGCAGTTCCGGTCGTCTTTTTCCGGTTTCTCCGGTTGAGAATAAGCCAGAGCGCTACCCCCCCCAGGAAAAGAAGTGTAGAGATCACCTCCGCCTGGGTTGGATGGAGGCCAAACAGATCGAGCCGGTTGTTAACCCTGATTTTTTCTATAAAAAACCGTTCGAATCCGTTAAAAATCAGGTAGAGAGCAAATAAAGTGCCCGGCACTTTCAGTCTTTTTCGAACTGCCCAAAGGACCAGGAAAAGCAGGAAACAGGCGATCACTTCGTAGAAAGCAGTTGGGTAAACACCGAATTCAAGCTGGTTGCAGTATTTCACATCCGTACAGCCGGGTATGGGTATACCGGCCTCATTTACATTATGCGGGTAATTATAGGACCACATCCAGTCGGGCAGGAATCCCGGTTTATTGGCCAGGTTGCTGGGGATACCCCAGTCGCCGTCTCCAGACACATGGCATCCGATACGGCCGATGGAATAGGCCAGCATCAGCGGAGGAGCAACCGCATCGGTCAGGTGCAGGATACCGATCTTATGTTTTTTTGCATACCACCAGATGGCCAGTCCCGCACAGATCAGACCGCCATACATGGTCAGTCCCGAGGGGGAGAAAAGGTAAGATTGCGGATCTTTCAGAAACCCGCTCCAGTTCTCAAATATGTCGAACATTTTGGCACCCATCAGGCCAAATACCAGGGCCAGGATCGTGATCTCTCCTACCCTGTCCTGCGGCCAGATCCGGACCATTCTTTTTTCGGGTTTGGCCAGTTTCTGCTTGTGCCTGTCATACCATTTAAGCCCGGCAAACAACAGTCCCAGTCCAATACCGGCAGGCCAACTACCCATGGTTGAGAAAATGAATGCCTGGGGATCCACGGTGGCCGAACTTTTCAGGATAAAAAGGGCCAGTATTTTGTAACCCAGTAAAAAGCCCAATAAGAAGTTGAGAGCCAATTCGGAAAAGGAAGCAGGCTGACCAACAGTAACCTCCATTTCCGTATAGGAAAGCAATCCCTGTTTGCTTTTCCGTCTCAGTTCATTGGCCAGCAGTACGGCAGCCACAATAAAGGCAATGGCCACAAAAAAACCGAAGGAATTAACAAACCTGAGGAAATTCAATTCAATACCAAAGAGATCCTTGAAGGCGTAATACAGGTTGGGATACATTAATGGAACAGTTGGTTGGGGCGAATATACAAAAGAAGTTGGCAGACTTCAGTCTGCAGTCTACAGTCTGCAGTCGGGTCGTTTTAATTTAGGAGTCTGACTGCTGAACACTAATTGTCAACTGAAGGCTGCCGACTGCTGGCTGCCGACTGCCGACTGACTACTGACTACTGGGTGCAATACTGCTCAAACGC
>JBGATE010000226.1:0-4371 GCA_044229375.1 Chitinophagaceae bacterium | reverse complement strand
GATGGAGATATTGTCAAAGCCTTTATCCTGTGCAAGACGTACAGCGTCATAAGCCTGCATTGCATTGTGCGCGCGATTCAGGTATTTAAGATCCTCGTCTGAAAAACTCTGGATACCGATACTGAGCCGGTTGATGCCGGACGCTTTCCAGGCGTTGAGTTTTTCCTCCGTGATATCATCCGGGTTTGCCTCCAGGGTGAACTCCGCATCGGGTTCAATCGTAAAAAGATCCCTGAGGCAGAGGATCAACGCCCGGATATCTTCCGCCGGCAGCAGGCTGGGTGTGCCGCCCCCGAAGTAAATACTCTCAATGGGTTCCCCTTCCAGGTAATTCCTCTGTATTTCCATTTCCCGGAGCAGGGCGGCGATCAACGGGCCCTTTTGACGCATCGATGTCACGAAATGGAAATTGCAGTAGTGACAATGTTGTTTACAAAAAGGAATATGAATATAAATACCAGCCAACCGGATTTGTTTTTTAATGAATAATTTAGCTGCATCCTGCCTTCTTCATTTATAAAGAAGGGGAAGGATGGAGGGGTGAAAAACCAATGTTCATAAACAGACTGCAAATATCGGTGCTAATATGCTTGTTGCAGGTTATTCCCTGCAGTGCACAGGATATGACCGGCCTCTCCGGAAAGATCTCACCCGGTCAGCCGGGTACTTATATCCTTTCTATCCGCTGCGCCGACCAGGATGCAGCGGTGATGGTTCCCCGGCTGGGACTGCAAACCTCCTTTTCCTCGCAGTTCACCTGCTCCGAATATATCAGCGGACTGACCGGTGTTCTCCAGGGTAGAGGATATGTGACCGCTTCCATTGACAGTACCCGTTATGATTCATCATCAGCGCGTATCGTTTTGTTTATCGGTGAACTTTACCGCTGGGCCAGCCTGGAACCCAGGAATGTAGATCCGGGTTTGTTGGACGTAGTGGGTTGGCGCGATAAATTATTTGCCGGGAAGCCGATGGATTTTGCACAGGTGCGGCAATGGCAGGAAAGGATCCTGGGCCGGCTGGAAAACACCGGCTTTCCCTTTGCCAAAGTTTTCCTGGACAGTATTGACCTTGACGGAGATAAAGTATCCGCCCTGCTGAAAGTGGATAAAGGTCCGCTCTATACGATCGACAGCATCCGCATTTACGGGAACGCCCGCATATCCAATTACTATCTGCAGCGTTATCTCGGGATCACCAACGGCAGTCTCTATAACCGGGAAAAACTGTTACAGGTGAATAAAAAGGTCAGGGAGTTAACCTATATCGAAGAAGAAAAACCTTTTGATATCAGTTTACTGGCCACGGGTTCGGTACTGAATATGTACCTGAAGCAAAAACGCAGCAGCCAGGTGAATGTGCTGGTAGGGTTCCTGCCCAATAACGACCAGCTCTCTTCCAAAAAACTGCTGCTGACCGGCGAGGCCAATATCCTCCTGAAGAACGCACTGGGCGCGGGCGAGATCATCGGGCTGAACTGGCAGCAGATACAGGTGAAGTCGCCCAGGCTGAATTTACTTTTCAACTACCCTTATCTTTTTCGTACGCCGGTGGGACTGGATTTTAGTTTCGACATACTACGGAAGGACAGTAGTTTTGTCAATATCAACCTTCAACTCGGTGCGCAATACACGCTCAATGCCAACCAGTCGGGCAAGCTCTTTATCCAGCGTTTCCAGACGATCGTGAGTTCCGCGGGTATCAATACGGCTCAGATCATTCAGTCGAGAAGATTGCCCGACCTGGGCGATGTAGGTTCCTTTAACGTGGGAGTGGATTATGAGCTCAGCAATACCGATTACCGGCTCAACCCCCGGAAAGGGAATGAACTCAGGTTCATCACTTCCATCGGCAGCAAGAAACTTCGAAAGAATAACGAGATCTCCGGGCTGAAGGACCCGAATGATCCTTCCTTTGATTTCAACAGACTCTACGATACGGTTAAACTCAGCACTTACCAGTTCAGGGCAAGACTGGTGGCCGCGAAATATTTTCCCGTTGGCGGAAAACGAAGTACGCTGAAAACCGCGTTTAACGGGGGCATGTTCCAGAGCGGTAATATTTTCCGCAACGAACTTTTCCAGGTGGGAGGTTATAAATTACTCCGCGGTTTTGATGAGGAAAGCCAATACCTCTCGCATTTTGCGATTGGAACGCTGGAGTTTCGCTACCTGGTCGGCCAGAATTCCTTTTTTTACGCCCTGGTAGACGGAGGCTGGGGGAGGAACAATCTCAGTTTTGTAAAACAGAACTACAGTTTTTTGGGAACCGGTCTCGGGCTGGCTTTCGAAACCAAAGCGGGCATATTCAATCTCGCATGGGCGGTGGGGAAGCGGAATGATACGGAGTTTAACCTGCGGCAGTCAAAGATCCACTTCGGGTTTGTGAATTATTTTTAGCTAAGAGGAAAAGATCCCGCAGCTACATTTGATATTTTTGCCGTACAATATTATTGCTTGAACCGGTTTCTCCTTCCTTTACTTTGCTGTTTGAATTTTGCAGGTACCCTCGGTGCCCAAACTCCGGATTCCCTTAGCATACCCCGGGTTGATACGATGAGTGTAAAGGATACCACCATTGTTAAAGACTCCTTGGCTCCCGGATCATCGATTGATTCCATTTCTAAAAAGCCGGTGACAGCAGATAGCGGGTGGTTGCTTAATTCGGAGCCGCCGTTCTCTGACCAGTTGCTGATACAGCAGGTCCTGGAACACCACCCTTATTTTGGGTTTGGATCCCAGGTACAGCAACCGGCACCGGGTGCCATTCCAAGACAAGTGAACGGTAAAGAATGGATTTTTTACCTGCTCGTTTTTTTATTGATGGTATTCGGAACGCTGCGCCGGATCTTTCCCAAATATTTCAATGATCTGTTCCGGCTTTTTTTCCGTACCACCATCAAACAGCGGCAGATCAAGGAGCAACTCGTGCAAACCCCCCTTCCTTCCTTATTGCTGAACGGGTTCTTTGTGGTAAGCGCTGGACTTTATATCACTTTTATAATTGAGTATTTCCAGCTGGACCCCACCGGTAATTTCTGGTTATTGCTCCTGTACAGTTGTGCCGGGCTCTCGGCCATTTATTTTATCAAGTTCGCCGGATTAAAACTGTCGGGCTGGATATTCAATATGGAAGAAGCGGCCGATTCCTATATTTTCATTGTTTTTGTGGTCAACAAGATGCTGGGCATCCTCCTTTTGCCCTTCCTGGTACTGATCGCATTTGCGGTAGGGGGTCTTTTTACGGCCGGACTGGCGCTGTCATGGTGCCTTGTGGGCGGACTCCTGCTCTATAGATTTATACTTACCTATGCGGCTGTACGTAATCAGGTAAAACTCAATCCCTTTCATTTCTTTTTATACCTATGTGCCTTTGAATTGGCACCGCTTTTACTGATTTACAAGGGTTTGTTGTTGTTTCTCGGGATAAATTCGTAACTTTGCACCCAACTTGAGCCGAACCGAATATGACAAAAACAGGGGTTAACAAGGCCGGTGAGCAGGCCAAATCAATGAAGAAAATCCTGATTACCCAACCCAGACCGGAAAGCGAAAAGTCGCCATACTTTGAGCTATCCCGGAAATACAGCGTAGAGCTGGATTTTCATCCCTTTATCCGGCTGGAAGGCATACCTGCCCGGGAATTCCGCAAACAAAAGATCGAAATACAGAACTACACCGGGGTGATCTTCACCAGCCGGAACGCCATCGATCATTTCTTCCGCACCTGCGAGGAAATGAAAGTGAATGTTTCCCAGGACACCAAGTATTTCTGCATTACGGAAGCGGTAGCGCTTTACCTGCAAAAGTTCATCCTTTATCGTAAAAGAAAGGTTTTCTACGGGGCGGATGGCACCAACAAAAGCATGTTTGATGTCATCAACAAACATAAGGGCAATGAAAAGTTCCTCTATGTATGTTCCGAGAACCAGCAGGATAACGAGATCGTGAACTGGCTGAAGAACAATAATTGTGAGTTTGTGCTGGCCTTTATGTATCGGACGCAGAGTACGGATGTGAAGGAAATACTCATGAAAACAGAATACGATGTGATCTGTTTTTTTACTCCCAGTGGAGTCAAAAGCCTGTTTGACAATATGCCCAGGTACAAACAGAACGGTACCGTTCTCGGTGCTTTCGGAAGCAATACCTCCCGGGCCATCGAAGAAGCAGGTCTGAAGCTAGAGATCAAGGCGCCTCAACCCCAGGTACCCAGTATGGTGGCGGCGCTGGATCAATTCCTCTGCGCGTTATTAAAGAAAAAATAAGCGGTACACCCGAACAATAGTGCATGAGGCCAATCCAATGGCCTCTTTTTATTTTATAAAGATTAATGAACGAACTTCGGGTGCTTACCATGAAACATTCGAAC
>JBGATE010000225.1:4062-4372 GCA_044229375.1 Chitinophagaceae bacterium | reverse complement strand
AGGGAGTACGGAACGCTGCACCGACGGTTGCAAAGTGGAGGGGACCTGTGCGTATTCCGCTTTGCAGATCTACCTGCGCGACAAGAAAAGGCTGTATGTATTCGACATGCCGGATAATGAAGACGAGTGGGATGATTTTATCCTGGAAAAATTAAAAACAACCGATTACGGAAGATGCGTTTACCGGATGGACAATGATCAGCCCGACCACCTGACCGTGAATATGCTGTTTGAAAATGGCGTAACGGCCGCTTTTTGAATGGGATCGCACGTTTCGTATGAAGGCCGGTGGACCCGGATCATGGGTTCC
>JBGATE010000225.1:0-4052 GCA_044229375.1 Chitinophagaceae bacterium | reverse complement strand
TGGAAACTTTTATCATGACCAATTTTAAGACCCGTAAAAAAACATCCTGGAAAATGAAGACCGACGCGCACGGGGGTGGTGATCACCGGCTGGTGAGAGACTGGATCCAGGCGGTTGCCCAGCAAAACGCTGCTTTGCTGAGCTCCTCTATTGATGTTTCCATTGAGAGTCACCTCATTGCCTTTGCCGCAGAGCGTAGCCGGCTTAACAGGAGTATTGAAGAAGTTGACATCAGCGAAAAAAAGGCCATCACCTGATTCCCGTTTGTCAGGGATGGTTGATAAGGATGTCATCCTCCGTATTATCATCCGCGATGGGGATTTCATCATTGATCACCTCCATTTTCGGTTTGCCATAGGCGACAGAACCTATCATCATAATGACACTGGTGATCAGGATAACAAAGAATAAAACCCCCTCGTTGAACTTTGACAGCCGGAATATTTCCGGAATACTGTAGATCAGGAGAATGGTGATCAGCCCCCGGGGCATGAAAAAAAGTTCGGGTATGATATGCGAATGAAGAAAAAAGCGAAGGTAGATAAAGCGTATCCCCAGAAGAATGAGTACAATGGCGCTTCCGGCCATTATCACCTCACTGTCCAGCAGCAAAGAAATGTCGATCGTTAATCCGAAAATGAAAAAGAAAAAGGTCCTGATCAGGAAACTGCTCTCCGCTGTTAATGAATGCAGCAGTTCACTGATGTTCCTGACCTTGTCAACCGGCACCCATTTATATAATTTTTCGAAAAAAGAGGATTCCCAGTTGCTTACGATCAGTCCAAAGAGAAGGATGATGAAAAGGGCGGGCAGATGCAGCATTTTGCCCCCGGCGTAAAGAAAGATCAGAACGGCAAATACAAGAAAGAAACGTACCCGGGTGTTGATTCGGGTCAGCATGAACAGCATCAGGAATGACAGTACAATACTCAGCATAAAAGCCAGTAGCAACGACCCGAAAAACCAGGCAATACTGGAACCTTTCATAAAATTTCCGGCTACCAGGTAATTGAACAGGATGATCCCGATGATATCGGAAAAGGAAGTTTCATATACGAGGAATTCCTTTTTGGTCTGATCGAGGTGTGATATGCTGGGAATTACAATGGTGCTGCTCACTACGGATAGCGGGAGGGCATATATCAGGCATTTTACATAATCTTCTCCGAGGTAGAAGTAGAGGAACAGGGAA
This sequence comes from Chitinophagaceae bacterium, assembly GCA_044229375.1. Taxonomy (GTDB): domain Bacteria; phylum Bacteroidota; class Bacteroidia; order Chitinophagales; family Chitinophagaceae; genus JJ008. The sequence goes on along the minus strand of JBGATE010000225.1, from coordinate 2,860 downwards.
CAGGCTATTGCGGAGATAATACCGAAAACTTCAACCATCCGGGAATCAATTGCAACCGGCTTGTTCTGGATTATCAACATTTCCCGGACGCCAATCCCCAACAGTAATAACAGCAAAACTGAAGGGATACCCGTTTTCCTCGAAAGCAGGTTAAATAAATAGGACAGGATGATAAGCAGACAAATCGCAATAATAAAAACGTAGGCATTAATGTCACTCATTCAGCAAAATTACCGGAATTTACAGGTGAAACCAGTTTCATTTCCCCAACCATTCATGGGTACTGAAACGGTATGCCCTTAACGATAAATTAATATAAATTGGGGTCTCATGTTTACCGATTCCGTAAAAATCATTTTTGAATCGGCTGTATCCGCGGTGCAACCCCGCCGGCTGTTGCCGGAATATATCCGTTGCGATGAGCAGTACCTTTTTCTTGGTGAACAGCGGTTTGACCGGTTGGCTGTCCACCGCCTGGTTGTCATTGCAGCGGGAAAGGCAGCCGCCTCGATGGCAAAAGTTGCCGAAGAACAGGCCGGGGAAATCATCACGGAAGGGTATTGTATTACAAAGTACGATCATGCCCTTCCGCTGCAGCATTTTCTGACCATAGAAGCAGGACATCCGTTACCGGATGAAAACGGTGTTACCGCAACCAATACCCTGCTGCAGGCGGTGGAGGGATTAAGGGAACAAGACATCCTGCTGGTGCTACTCAGCGGCGGCGCATCAGCATTGCTGGCTGATGTGTTACCGGGTTGTACGCTGGCTGCGAGCCGCCAGCTTAATCATTTGCTGATCAACTGCGGTGCAACGATCCGTGAAATTAATACGGTACGGAAACATGTGAGCAAAATAAAAGGAGGTCAACTGGCAAGGGCGGCATTCCCGGCCAGGATTTTTTCCTTTTTTATCAGCGATGTCACCGGTGATGACCCGGGGATCATCGCCAGCGGACCAACCGTACCCGACAAATCCAGTTTTAAAGAGGCAATCGAAATTCTTCAGACCTATCATCTGTGGGATCTTACTCCTGCCTGCATAAAAGAATACCTTTCGCGTGCTGTTGACGGAATGGTGGAAGAAACACCAAAACCCGGTTCTTCGATCTTTGACAGGGTGACCAACACTGTCATTGGCAGCAACCGGATTGCTCTTGAAGCCGCCTTCCGAAAAGCGGCGGAAATGGGCTTCCAACCGGTATTATCGAACAATGCGTTGTCAGGTGATACCGGGCAGGAGGCGAAAGACTTTATTCAGCAGCTATACTCGTATAAAGGAAAGGGGCCGGTATGTGTTATTGCGGGGGGAGAAACGGTGGTTAAGGTAACGGGGGAGGGCAGGGGCGGACGAAACCAGCATTTTGCTTTATGTGCTTTAAAGGAAATTGTGAGTCGATCCGCCAACGGGGAATTACCGGGCATAACGATGTTATGTGCGGGCACGGACGGAACAGACGGCCCAACGGATGCCGCAGGCGCTTTTTTTAATTGCAGGGACTTGTTACCAAAACTGGTAAACAGGAATATCATCAATGATCACCTGGAAAGGTTTGATGCATACAATTTTTTTCAACAACAAGGGGGACTGCTGAAAACAGGCCCAACACAAACCAATGTTATGGATATTGTAATTGGCATCATTTACTGATTTCCAATAGCCGGACTGAGCTATTTTTAAAATAATATCAGCGCGAATGGAATTACGGTGATTGTTTCCCGGAAAAAACGCCATTGTTTCGTACTTTTACAGTTCCCTGTTTTTCACTGCCTCCCGGTTTTTTGATTTTCCGGATCTTTTAAGAATTATTCAAATAAATTATTATAAATGGTTACCGTTATCATCCCTGCATTGAATGAAGAGTCCACGGTAGGACAGGTGGTACAGGTGGCGCTGCATTCACCGAATGTTACGGAAGTGATCGTGGTTGACGACAAATCAATGGACAACACTGTCAGCAATGCAAGAGAGGCAGGAGCGACGGTTATCACCAGTACCAAACTCGGCAAAGGGACATCCATGAAGGACGGTGTTATGGTGGCGAAGAACGAGATCATTGCCTTCCTGGATGCCGACATCATAAACTATGACGAGAATGTAGTTGAACTGCTGACTTCACCGCTGGTCAGCCAGGAAGCTGATTTTGTTAAATCCTATTTCACCCGGCAGGCCGGAAGGGTGACCGAACTCGTGGCAAAACCCCTGTTATCCATCCTGTACCCGGAGTTTCCGAATTTCCGGCAGCCGCTTAGCGGAATGATCGCCGGCAGGAAGAGTTTTTTTTCCCAATGTGAATTTGAAGAAGGCTACGGGGTTGATATTGGTATCCTCATCGACATGTATAACCTCAACGCGAGGATCACGGAGGTGAATATCGGCAATATCGAAAACCGGATGCAGCCGCTGGAGCAACTGGGCAGGATGAGCCGGGAAGTGGCCCGGACGATCATAAAAAAATCAAAGGGCATCGAAGTGCAGAACCTGGAGACTTTTGAGAATATCCAGGTGATCCGGGAGCAAATGGTATTTGCCATACGGGAAGAACTGAATGCATTGAAGAAGATTGCCGTCTTCGATATGGACAATACGATCCTGCGCGCCAGTTTCATCAACACCGCGGCAACAGCATTCGGCTTCCGCCAGGAACTGATGGAAATAGTCACCAATAACAGCAACCCCTTCATCCGCACCAAAATGATCGCCCGGATGCTGAAGGGCCGGTCGTTCGGGGAATTGCTGGAAGTGGCGGACAGCATAACGGTCACACCCGGGCTCCCGGAACTGATCACGGAACTGAAACAGCAGGGTTATATTACCGGCATCATCAGTGACAGCTATGACTGCATTACCAACCACATCA
>JBGATE010000224.1:0-4408 GCA_044229375.1 Chitinophagaceae bacterium | reverse complement strand
ATGCCCCGCATTCACCATTCATCATTCTCTTTACTCATCCAGCTTGAGCACCGCTAAAAACGCTTCCTGCGGCACTTCCACATTCCCGATCTGCCGCATTCGCTTCTTTCCTTCCTTTTGTTTCTCCAGCAGTTTGCGTTTACGGCTGATATCACCGCCGTAACATTTGGCCGTGACATCCTTTCGCATGGCAGAAATATTCTCCCGGGCCACCACCTTGGCGCCGATGGCCGCCTGTATCGCGATCTGGAATTGCTGGCGGGGCACAAGTTCTTTTAGTTTCTCACAAAGCTTCCTGCCAAATTCCTGGGAACGGCTGCGGTGGATCAGCGCAGATAAGGCATCCACTTTATCGCCGTTTAACAGTATGTCCATTTTTACGATATCGCTGTCGCGGTAACCAATGGGATGATAATCAAAAGAGGCATATCCCCGGGTCTGGGATTTCAGCTTATCATAAAAATCAAAAACGATCTCCGTCAGCGGCATCTCGAAGATCAGTTCCACCCGGGTCTGGGTAAGGTAGCTCTGGTTCATAAGGATTCCACGCTTACCGAGACAGAGCGTCATGATATTCCCGATATATTCCGGCTTACTGATGATCTGTGCTTTGATAAAGGGTTCCTCGATCCTTTCTGTCTTAACCGGGTCGGGAAATTCAGTGGGATTGTTCACGATCATCTTCACCCCATTGGTGAGATAGGCAATAAAACTTACGTTAGGGACCGTGGTGATCACCGTCTGGTTGAATTCCCTTTCCAGTCTCTCCTGGATGATCTCCATATGGAGCATTCCCAGGAAACCGCAACGGAAACCAAAACCCAGGGCTTGCGATGTTTCCAGTTCAAATGTCAGGGATGCGTCGTTCAGCTGGAGTTTATCCATACAATCCCGCAGTTCCTCAAATTCATCCGTATTCACCGGGAAAATGCCGGCAAATACCATGGGCTTCACTTCTTCAAATCCCTGTATCATCTGGGGATTGGGGTTCGTAGCGATCGTGATCGTATCGCCGACCTTAACCTCTTTCGCGTTTTTAATACCGGTGATGATATAGCCCACATCGCCGCAACCGACCTCTTTTTTTTCAGTCATTTTCAGTTTCAGGATGCCCACTTCATCGGCACCATACTCCTGCCCCGTAGAAACGAATTTCACCAGGTCACCTTTTTTGATCGAGCCGTTCAGGATCCGGTAATAAACGATAATACCCCTGAATGAGTTAAATACCGAATCAAAGATCAGGGCCTGCAATGGCGCCTGCGGGTCACCCTTCGGAGCAGGGATACGACTTACAATCGCTTCCAGTATCTTATCCACACCAACCCCGGTACGACCACTGGCGTGCAGAATATCCTCCCTTTTGCAGCCGATCAGTTCCACGATCTGGTCTTCCACTTCCTCGATCATGGCGCCATCCATATCGATCTTATTGATGACAGGAATGATCTCAAGTTCATTATCAATTGCCAGGTATAAATTGCTGATAGTCTGAGCCTGGATACCTTGCGTAGCATCTACCAGCAGGAGACAGCCCTCACAGGCGGCGAGGGCCCGGCTTACTTCGTAACTAAAGTCAACGTGACCGGGCGTATCGATCAGGTTGAGAATATATTCCTGCCCGTCCTTGTGCTTGTAATTGATCTGAATCGCATGGCTCTTGATCGTAATACCCTTTTCTCTTTCAAGGTCCATATCATCCAAAACCTGGTCCATCATGTCCCTTTCCGTGATGGTACCGGTACTTTGTAATAGCCTGTCTGCCAGGGTGGATTTGCCGTGGTCAATATGCGCGATAATGCAGAAATTGCGGATGTTCTTCATACCCCTATCCCCAAAAAGGGAAGATTATTGTCGTTTAAAAAGAACGGCAAAGGTATGGAAAAGCAGTGATTTTAAGGTTATTATCTCTTAATTGTTGAAAGGCCCCGGGCTTCGGTTAGCATTCCTCGTTTCTTATCTTTCCTATACGGTTAATCCTTTTTATCAAATTCAAACGTATGCTCCGGGTCAGGTCTTCCCGCAAAGGGTGGATAGTCCCTGTAGAGCCAACTGAGATACAGATTCAGCCTTTGCGCCCATCGCAGTGTGCCGGTATTGAACCGATGCCAGTTCTCCGGGTACTTCCCGGTAAAAAGTACCACAAAAAAAGCGGCAATAGAAAGGAAAAAAGTACCGATGATCCGGAAATAAAGGACAACCATATGGGGAATACCTGCATAGAGCCAGCCCAAAAAGAAGCGAAGTAATAACTGACCCTGGCTGATCTGCCAGAAGGAAAGTTCATACGTTGTTTTATCGTCTGTGGCATCCATTCCGAAAGCTGGATAGCCATCAGCCAGATTGTATATTCTCGCTGACACCCGCAAATTCCAGCGGTTCAGATTAACCGCCCAATCATAATACCAGCGTGGTGTTTCCCCCGTAAAAAGTATGATGAAGAAAGCCGCAATGGACATAAAAAAGAAAAGGAATGCGAAAAGAAGCATAGCAATTCCATGCGGTAACCCGATATACAACCAACCGAATAATGTCCGGAGAATAAGCTCAGGCCGCGAGTATTCGGGCTGGTGCCGGATCTCAAATTTTAACATGTGGCAGGTTTTGGTATGGTTAAATGTAAATAAGGGCTGATTCCGAAACAAGTTTTTTTAACCGGTAAATTCCGGTGTTTTCACAACGCCAGTATCCTTTTTAAGGCCGTTTCACTGACTGTCAAAAGGTTCACTGCCGGCAACCTCCTTGTCAGTTCCTTCCAGTTGGGGTCCCGGTCAAATATTTTTTTCAGGATGGGTATTGCCTTTTCTGTTTCCTGGTTATTCGCCAGCGTGATGGCCGTCCAGTACTTCATTTCAAGGTTGTCCGGGAACATCTTCATGGCGGCATTGTACTCATTCATGGCTGCTTTCATATCATTTTTTTCTATGGCGAGGTCGCCCTTGTTCATATGCTCGTAGGCCACACTTACCCGGTAAAGGCGGCGCAATTCCTTCAGTGGCTCCCGGTGATCATCCACCCGAAGATCTGTCGTCCGTTCATCCCAGGGTTTTGCATCCGACTTTGCAGGCACCACAAGGATCGCTGCGGATTGTTTCCCGCGGATATCTCCCCCCGCCCCCTGTGCCGCTTCCAGTGCCAGCAGCAATCTTTCTGCAAGCGGCTTTCCCTGGCTGCTTTCATAGGCTTTGGCCATGGAAGAGGGAACTTTCTCCCCCAGCATCATGTTGGCCTGAACGGAAAACTGGTTGCCGCTGATATGTGAAGCATACTGAATACAGTTCTTACCGGTATGTACGGCCACATTGCCCTTGATATCCACAATGGCAACCTGGCGCACTTCCCTTGCTTCATCATTGACCAGTAATGAATCCAGCGCCTGCCCGGCGTTTAATCCGGATTTTAACAGGGCAAGTCCCCGTAAACCAAATGACTTGTTGGTAAATGACTGGGTGGCCACCGCGCCAACACCGGCTTCCGCCCAGCTAACTGCCGTACCTACCGAAAACCAGTGACTCTGAACCGCCACCCCCATTTCACCCGTTTCGGGATCCCTGGCCACTATCGAAAAAGTATGTGCCAGGGGGGATTTACTGTTAAAAACCTGTGCATCCGATATCACCGGATAAAACAGCAGTACCAGGATGGGCGTGCAAAGTTTAATCATACCGTTATATTTCATTAAAGTTAACAGTCCCGGAGGAATAATGGTGAATACCGGTATTTGCCATTCTTATCTCCTGCCCTTTTGCTTAACATTTCCTTTATCCTTTTTTGGCACACTGGCACTTGCTTTGAAATACTAAGTGTAACCGGGTAATAAAACGTAATCCGTACATCAATCCACCCGGCCATTGCTGTACATCACTTAAAATTTGAGTACCATGAAAAAGATGTTTACACTCGTATCCGGCCTGTTGCTGGCGGTAGCCGTTATGGCGGCCGACCGAAGACCAGTTGTGACGGTTAACAGCATGAAAAACTACAAGATCGTTATTGACGGCAGAACGTATTTCAGCAACGACAACAGTATCCGGATCTCCCATCTTGACAAAGGCTTCCACTCTATTAAGGTGTTTGAAATGAGAAGGGGCTATTTTGAAAGAAGGGAAAGACTGGTCGCTTCCAAATCGTTTAACCTTCGCCGGAATGACGTAAGGATCCTGGTCGACCGTTTCGGCAATATCAGCATCCGCGAACTGAATGGAAAGGGCCGGTTCGACCGGGATGATGATTACCGTGATCGTGACCGCTGGGATGATGACAACCGGAGATTCTGATCCCATACCTGACGATAAGGCACCGTCCCGGCTGAGCCGGGACGTTTTTTTTAGTACAGGAAACCTGAAAAAGATAATTTCACATCTTTATTTCCGGAACATCATGATACATACTGCAACCACTAAAGATA
>JBGATE010000223.1:0-4415 GCA_044229375.1 Chitinophagaceae bacterium | reverse complement strand
CGATAAACGCAAGGTACTGGCCCCGGTCATTTCACCAGTTACTGAAGGCGCTTTCACATGCAGTTCCGCATCACTGGCACCGCTCACATCAATGGAAACGGCCTCCTCAGCCGTCAGTATATTCTGACCGTGAATCTCACTGGCCCCGGTAGCTTTCAGGTGTTTGAACAAAGGGGCGCTCACATAAACGCTTAACTTACCGGTCGCATCCAGGCGGCTATTATCTTCCTGTTCAACGATCAAAGTCCCATTTTCCATCCTTACCCCGATATATTCCTGCAGGTTGTCATCGGTCTCTACTCTTACCGAAAAAACGGAATCCTGTTTTACATAAAGATGTATGGCGTTGCTGGCTTCCACGCTGGAGAAACCGGTGAATTTCCTTTCCTGGGATATTACATTCCCGCTTCCCCTGACCCTTTTGCCACCCATAAACTGGCAGGACGACAGGCCCGCGATCAACACAGATAAAATAACGATATAACGGTTCATAAAAACTGGTTTTGGAGTGATAAAAGTAGTCCTTTTTAAAGGTATTCTTTACTTAGACGCAGGGAGATGAATGCTGGTTACAGGCAGGTCCGTTAACCAAAACCCTTTACTGTAAAGGGTTTCAGGCCGTATCGCTTAAGCTCACCCGGTTTTTTTACCTTCGCATCACTATGACTGAAAAGATCCTGATCCTTGACTTCGGCTCTCAATATACCCAACTGATCGCCCGTGCCGTAAGAGAAGCAAATGTTTACTGCGAGATCATTCCTTATCACAAGCAATTTGAATTCGAACCCGGGCTGAAAGGCATCATACTTTCCGGGTCTCCCTGTTCGGTGAATGAAGAAGCGGCCCCGGATGTGAATGTACAGGAGTTCATTACCCATGTGCCCGTTCTGGGTATCTGTTACGGGGCCCAGTTGACGGCCAAACGTTTCGGCGGACTGGTCGCCAAAAGCAATAAAAGGGAATACGGCAGGGCTATCCTTCAAAGAAAAAAAGAGGATGTACTCCTTCAGGATGTTTCCGATCAAAGCCAGGTGTGGATGAGCCACAGTGATACGATCAAAGAATTACCGGATGGATTTGAGTTACTGGCTGATACCGAAAGCATACCGGTAGCCGCATTCAGGAAATCCGGTAAGCTGAACGGCCAGTCTGACCTCCAACCTCTGACTTCCGACTTCCCTCTCTATGGCGTGCAGTTTCATCCCGAAGTTTATCATTCCAAAGAAGGAAAGAAAGTTCTAAAGAACTTCCTGGTCAATATCTGCGGTTGTTCGCAGAACTGGACACCGGCCCACTTTATTTCCGACACCGTTGCAGCATTGAAAAAACAGATCGGCGACCGGAAAGTGATCATGGCGCTGAGCGGCGGCGTGGATTCTACCGTAGCGGCCACCCTGATCCACCGGGCGATCGGAAATAATCTTTATGGCATTTTTGTCGATAACGGCGTACTGCGAAAGAACGAGTTCCAGTCGGTACTGGATACCTATGCGAAGATCGGGCTGAATGTAAAGGGTATTGATGCGAAAGAGCATTTCTATACCAAACTGGCCGGCAAAACCGACCCGGAAGAAAAAAGGAAAACGATCGGGAGCATGTTCATCGATGTGTTCCAGGAAGAATCCAAAAAGATAGAAGGTGTGGAATTCCTGGGACAGGGCACCATTTACCCGGATGTGATCGAAAGTGTTTCCGTTCATGGTCCCTCGGTTACCATAAAATCCCATCATAATGTTGGAGGTTTACCGGATCACCTTCACCTGGGACTGGTGGAGCCGCTCCGTTCCCTTTTCAAGGATGAAGTAAGAAAAGTAGGCCGGGAACTGGGCATCCCCGCGGAAATGATTGACCGCCATCCTTTCCCCGGCCCCGGACTGGCCATCCGCATCCTGGGTGAGATCACGGAAGAAAAGGTTCGGTTGTTGCAGGATGCCGATCATTTGTATATCAAAGCCTTAAAGGATAACAATTTATATGCAACTGTTTGGCAGGCAGGCGCTATCTTACTGCCGGTTAAAAGCGTGGGGGTGATGGGTGACGAAAGGACCTATGAATTCACGGTGGCGCTGCGGGCGGTTACCAGTGTGGACGGCATGACAGCCGACTGGGCACACCTGCCCTATGAGTTCCTGGCCAATGTCTCCAACGAGATCATCAATAATGTGAGAGGCATCAACCGGGTGGTGTATGATATCAGCAGTAAACCGCCGGCTACGATTGAATGGGAGTGATGAGTTTGGAGTTCAGAGTCGGGAGTTCAGAGTCGGTTCCTGGTTTGACAGAAGGTCATAAATTTTGATAAAATTTTTTTTGCAGATAATTATCCTGAAATGAAAATTCGTTTTTTACTGCTGGTCTTTTTAATCACTTTGGCGAACAAGCATTATGCACAGGACAGTACCGCAAAACTGAGGTTTGCCATTTTCGCTCCGCTTTATCTTGATTCGGCATTTGACGCGGCCGGCGAGTACCGGTATGCCAAAAATACATTCCCTAAATTCATCAACCCGGGTCTTGAATTGTATGAAGGCGCGAAACTGGCCCTCGACTCGCTGAATATTGAAAAAGCACAACTGGAGGTATTTGTTTACGACACAAGATCATCCGGTGAAAGTCTCACACAGCAGCTGAACAGGCCGGAAATGGACAGCGTTTCATTCATGATTGTGCACTCCAGTTCTGCAGAAATTAAAACATTTGCCGACGAGGGGCTGAAAAGAAATATTCCCGTGATCAATGTTAATATGCCGAATGACGGTGGGGTGACGGACAATCCCTATTTCGTCATACTTAACCCCACCCTGCGTACACAATGTGAAGGTATCTACCGGCATCTTCAAAAATATTATTCACTGAATCCCATCGTCATTTTCAGGAAAAAAGGCCAGCTCGAAGACCGGATCAGGACTTATTTTGATGATTTCGGAAAAAACACGGTGGCCATCCCGCTGAAGTTCAAATACGTGGAGCTTACGGATAGTTTTACCGTAAACCAGTTGCGGACGCACCTGGATACTACAACGCAGACCCTTTGCCTGGCCGGGAGTCTCGACGAAAATTTCGGCCGGAGGCTGGTACAACAGCTTGCGACTCTGAAAAAGCAGAAGTACCAGTCAATCGTAATGGGTATGCCGACCTGGGATAATATCAAAGATTTCAACAAACCCGAGTACAAGGGTGTTGAGATCGTTTATAGCACCCCTTTTTATAATACCAAACTGGACAAGGTAAGCACCAGCATTACGAATTACTTCAACAGGATCATGTTTGCCCGCCCCAGTGATATGGTTTTCCGCGGTTATGAAGTGACCTGGAAATATGCCCGCCTGCTGATGGACTATAAAAATGATTTCAAGTCGAATATCAGCAACAAGCAACATAAACTGTTCACCGATTTTGATATCCAGCCGGTCCTAAACCGGCAGACCACCACGCTGGATTACTTCGAGAATAAAAAACTCTATTTCCTGAAATGGCAGGACGGGGTGCTGAAGGGAGTGTATTGATTGCCCCCTAACCTGTAACTTCACCTTTTATTTACGCTGGTGGAAATAATGCAAAATAGAGGTGAGCGAAGTATCCGCGAATGGCTTGAGGCAAAGGGATTTCAACCGTTCCAGTTCCAGCAGGAAACCTGGCAGCATATTGCCCGCGGCCAAAGCGGGCTGGTGAACGCCCCTACCGGCTGCGGCAAGACCTTTGCCGTTTTTCTCGGCGCCCTGATCAACTTTATCAACGAACATCCGGATGATTACAGAAAGAAAAAGGATTCCGGTTTGCAATTGCTCTGGATAACGCCACTCCGGGCACTGGCCAAAGATATCGGCCGCGCCATGGAAGAAGTGATCGGAGAACTGGGCATGCAATGGGAGATCGGGATCCGCAACGGAGACACCCCTGCTGCCGAAAGAACCCGCCAGAAAAAACAAATGCCGGAAGTGCTGATCATTACACCGGAAAGCCTTCACCTGCTGCTGGCACAAAAAGGATATGCTGAGTTATTCCGTTCGCTCAAAATAATCGCGGTGGATGAATGGCATGAACTGCTGGGAAGCAAACGGGGCGTCCAGGTGGAACTTGCTATCAGCCGGATAGCCGGCAGCCGGCAGCCGGCAGTCGACAGTCGGCAGTCCACAGTCGGCAGTCAGCATTCCGTTTCCTGCTGCCGGCCCATGATTTGGGGGATTTCCGCCACGATCGGTAATCTCGGTGAAGCAAAAGAAGTGTTGCTGGCCCCCCTCTCCCGCTTCAATGATAAAGATCCCGTGATCGTAAAGGCCAATATGCCAAAAAAGATCGAAGTTGAATCCATCTTCCCCGATGAGATTGAAAAATATCCCTGGGCCGGTCACCTGGGTATCAAACTGGCCCATAAGATCATCCCCATCATTCAGCAAAGCAGGACCACACTCCTG
>JBGATE010000222.1:0-4444 GCA_044229375.1 Chitinophagaceae bacterium | reverse complement strand
CTCAGCGCCGATTTCAACCATGTACTGGGATTGTATGCATCTTCTGATAAGCGCATGCCTGTTAAAAGGGGAGTGATCATCAAACCACCTCCGGCCAGCAAGGGATTGACCTATGATAAACTGGTTACACAGGCTACTGCACTTTTACTGCCCGGGTCTTTTAATACCTCCTATAAGCATTTAATCATCATTCCCCCACTGAATATCGGCACTCTGCCTTTTTACCTGCTTTCCCCCGGAGGGAAAGGCACCATGCTGATCGACCAGTGCAGTTTTACCATTGTTCCGGGCATCATTGACCTGATCGGGCTCCGGGTAAAGGCCTTAAAAAATGCCACCAAATGGCGGGGTGATATCTCGCAGCAGTTTGGGGAGAATGAGTCATTCCGGGATTTTGACTCCACTGCTTTTACACTCGAGAACCCGCTCTTCATCAGCAACCCGGCCTATCCCCGGCACACCGACTTCTCCTTTCCGGATCTTCCCGGCGCCAAAAGGGAGATATCCAATGCGATCCCATTCGCCAAAAATTATAAACTTTTTGAAGGGGCTGCAGCGGTAAAGGACAGTGTGCTGAAATACCTGGGCGAATCCGACCTTGTTTATTTTGCCACACATGGTATTGCCGATGCAAATGAGCCAATGGAGAAAAGTTTCCTGGTATTAAGCGGCAATGATCCCTTCCTGACGGCTAAAAACATCATGGATAACCGGAAAAACTACAAACAGTTCCCGGAAATGGTGATCCTTTCCGCCTGCCAGACCGGTCTGGGCAAGTCTATGGAAGCCGGGGTAGTGGGGCTGGCAAGATCCTTCCTGCTTTCCGGCAGCAATCACGTGATCATGAGCCTCTGGAACGTGGATGACGAGGCCACTGCCTACCTGATGAACCGGTTTCTGTTACACCTAAAGGAAGAATCCCGTTTCATGCCTGCTGAACCGCTCCGCCAGGCATTGCTCGATACCCGGAAAAAATTCCCCAAACCCTCCCAATGGGCCTGCTTTTCCCTATTTGGGATCGACTATTGACCGCAGGATTTGCTCTTTGTTCATACTTTACTGCCCGGCCCCCCTAAAGTCTTTTGTTTACTTGACGTTTATCACGCCCTTTTCTGACCTGCTTCATATTAAAACCCAGGGGATTGATTAAATTTTGTTGAATAAGAACAGCGATGAGACTTCCCCAAAACTGGAATATCTTTGTTACAAATCGCTTCCGCTTGTGGGTCTCACTGCCTTTATCATGGGGTTGGTCCTGACCATGCAACTTCGACCTTCCCTGATCGATTACGGGGCCGAAAGAGAATTGCCCGCCATGGTCGGTATCGCGATCGTGAGAGAGATCGGCCCGGTGATCACGGCATTGATCTTCGCGGGAAAGATCGGGAGCAGCATCGGTGCCGAATTGGGAAGCATGAAAGTGACGGAACAGATCGATGCGATGGAAGTAAGCGGAACGAATCCTTTCAAATACCTGGTAGTGACAAGGGTGATGGCCGCCACCGTAATGCTGCCGGTTCTGGTGATCCTGGGCGATGCCATTGGCGTGTTCGGGTCCTACCTGGGAGTGAATATCCGGGGCACCACCAGTTTCAGTCTTTTTTTCAAACAGGTGTTTGACGCCCTTTCATTTGATGATTTTATCCCCGCGTTCATCAAGTCCTATTTCTTCGGATTTGCGGTGGGTATCGTTGGCTGTTACAAGGGGTTTAATTCAAGCAAGGGGACCGAAGGCGTAGGACGTTCCGCCAATTCGGCCGTGGTGGTGAGTTCGGTGCTGATATTCATCATTGACCTGCTGGCCGTACAGATAACAGATATGCTCGGACTTAATTAAAAAGTATGATGGTGGCTCAAAATATACGGGAGAAGATAGGTGCCGCGGAACTGCCGGAAGATGTGATGGTAATAGATCATTTGTACAAATCATTCGGCGATAATAGCGTGCTGGCAGATTTCAGTCTTCGTTTGCGCAAAGGGGAGAATGTGGCAGTGCTGGGCAAATCGGGTTCCGGTAAATCCGTGCTGATCAAATGTATCATCGGTTTGATGGATCCGGACCAGGGGAAGATCAACGTACTGGGTCAGGATATTGCAGAACTGAATCACCATGAACTCGATGAGATCAGGACAAAAGTGGGTTTCCTGTTCCAGAGCAATGCCCTGTACGATTCAATGACGGTGAGGGAAAACCTGGAATTCCCCTTACGGCGGCACTCGATCAAACTCACGGTTGCGGAAAGGGATGACAAGGTAATGGGCGTGCTTAAAAACGTAGGGCTGGCCCACACCGTTGATATGATGCCGGCCGAATTGTCGGGGGGCATGCGTAAAAGGATCGCGCTGGCCCGCACGCTGATCCTTGACCCCGAGATCATTTTGTATGATGAGCCCACAACGGGGCTGGATCCTATCACCGGCAAGGAAATCAGTAACCTGATCAAGGAAGTAGGCGATAAGTACAACACTTCATCCCTGATCATTTCACATGATTTAAACTGCATACTGCTGACCGCCGACAGGATAATCATGCTTATCGACGGGAAATGCTACGCGGAAGGGAGGTATGAGGAACTTATAAAAAACACTGACCCCAAGGTCAAACAATTCTTTTCATAATGGCAAAGAAAGCAGTCAATAATGTCAAATTGGGGATATTCGTTCTGGCGGGATTACTGGTTATGATCATTTCCCTTTATATGATCGGGAGAGATACCAACCTGTTCGGGAAGAACTACACCCTGAGAGCCCGTTTTGAAAATGTACAGGGCCTTCAGTCCGGGAATAATATCCGTTATTCGGGTATCCAGGTAGGCACCGTTAAAAAAGTGAAGTTCCTGAATGATACACTGATCGAGGTAACGATGCTGATCGATCTGAAAATGAAACAATACATCCACAAGAACGATATAGTGACCATGAGTACCGACGGTCTGATGGGAAACCGGATCCTGAATATCACGCCTGCGAAAGATGGATCTCCATTGGCAGAAGACGGTGACCTGCTGGTCACCAAAAAAGCTATCAGTACAGATGATATCCTGGTAACCCTGGATAAAACCACCCGGAATATTGCGGAGATATCGGAAGAGCTGAAGACCACGGTTACAAGGATAAATGAAAGTAAGGGTATCTGGCAATTACTGGATGATACGGAATTGCCGGCAAACCTGCGGGCATCTGTGGTCAATATCCGCAAAGCCACTTCGCAGGCGGGTAATATGGTGAACGACCTGCAATCACTCATTACTGATATCAAGAGCGGAAAGGGATCCCTTGGCGCTATCCTTAAAGACACATCGATCTCCTATAACCTGAATGAAGCCGTGCTGAAGATCCAGCAGGTGGGAGACCATGCTACTCAACTTGCTGACGAGCTGACAAAAATTACGACCGGGATACAACAGGATATCAATTCAGGCAAGGGGCCTGCAAATGCCATCCTTAAAGATTCGGCCCTGGTGATGAGACTGGCCAATAGCCTGGCTAACCTGGAAAAAGGTACGGACGCTTTTCAGCAGAACATGGAAGCGCTGAAACACAATTTCCTGCTGAGGGGCTATTTCCGGAGACTGGAGAAAAAACAGAGGGAGGAAGCCGGAAATAAATAGGCTTACCTATTATCCGGTTGCCAACTGTCAGATCTTCCAATCCACGATCCCGTTTGCCCATTCCTGCCGGTAAGGAGTGCTGATGCGGATATAATTGTCAGTGTAACCCTCCATCATCCCGTTCTTTTCATGACCTTCAAACAAGACCTTGCGGGTTTGGCCCGCATGCTTGCCGATGAAGTACTGCATCTTCATATAGGAGAGATTGCGGAGCGTTTTGTTGCGTTCGTGCCGCACCCGCACCGGTACAACAGGATTCAGCGTCAGGGCATGTGTATGATCCCTTTCAGAATAAGTGAACACGTGGAGATAGGAAATATCAAGCGAATGCAGAAAATCAAATGTCTCTTTGAATTCCTCATCAGTTTCCCCGGGGAAACCCACGATCACATCCACACCGATGGCGCAGTGCGGCATCAGCGTCTTTATCAGGTTTACGCGTTCGGCATACAATTCCCTTCTGTACCTGCGGCGCATCGCTCCCAGGATCTTATTGCTCCCGCTCTGCAGGGGAATATGAAAATGCGGCATGAACTTGTCACTTTCAGAAACGAATTGAATGATCTCGTTCGTCAGTAAATTCGGTTCAATAGACGAAATACGATACCGTTCAATGCCTTTAACTTTTTCAAGAGACTTTATGAGGCTGTAGAAATTCTCATCCTTTGAAGTTTCTAAAACCCCTTTTAAGTGGGGTGAGGGTTTGAAGTCACCCAAATTAACTCCCGTCAGCACGATCTCTTTCACTCCGGTAGCCGCCAGTTCCTGCGCATTCTTCACCACATTGTCAATGCTGTCGCTCCGGCTCCTGCCTCTTGCCATGGGAATGGTGC